>NZ_JAUDRJ010000003.1:0-372500 GCF_030382115.1 Nostoc sp. GT001 | reverse complement strand
GTATGCTGACCTGCAATTACTAGCGATTCCTCCTTCACGCAGGCGAGTTGCAGCCTGCGATCTGAACTGAGCTCCGGTTTACGGGATTTGCTTGCATTCGCATGCTTGCTGCCCTCTGTCCGGAGCATTGTAGTACGTGTGTAGCCCAAGGCGTAAGGGGCATGCTGACTTGACGTCATCCCCACCTTCCTCCGGTTTGTCACCGGCAGTCTCTCTAGAGTGCCCAACTTAATGATGGCAACTAAAAACGAGGGTTGCGCTCGTTGCGGGACTTAACCCAACATCTCACGACACGAGCTCGACGACAGCCATGCACCACCTGTGTTCGCGCTCCCGAAGGCACTCTTCTCTTTCAAGAAGATTCGCGACATGTCAAGCCTTGGTAAGGTTCTTCGCGTTGCATCGAATTAAACCACATACTCCACCGCTTGTGCGGGCCCCCGTCAATTCCTTTGAGTTTCACCGTTGCTTAAGCGTACTCCCCAGGCGGGATACTTAACGCGTTAGCTACGGCACGGCTCGGGTCGATACAAGCCACGCCTAGTATCCATCGTTTACGGCTAGGACTACTGGGGTATCTAATCCCATTCGCTCCCCTAGCTTTCGTCCCTCAGTGTCAGTTACGGCCTAGCAGAGCGCCTTCGCCACTGGTGTTCTTCCTGATCTCTACGCATTTCACCGCTACACCAGGAATTCCCTCTGCCCCGAACGTACTCTAGCTATGTAGTTTCCACTGCTCTTATCTAGTTGAGCTAGACTCTTTAACAGCAGACTTACATTGCCACCTGCGGACGCTTTACGCCCAATCATTCCGGATAACGCTTGCATCCTCCGTATTACCGCGGCTGCTGGCACGGAGTTAGCCGATGCTTATTCCTCAGGTACCGTCATTGTGTTCTTCCCTGAGAAAAGAGGTTTACGACCCAAGAGCCTTCCTCCCTCACGCGGTATTGCTCCGTCAGGCTTTCGCCCATTGCGGAAAATTCCCCACTGCTGCCTCCCGTAGGAGTCTGGGCCGTGTCTCAGTCCCAGTGTGGCTGATCGTCCTCTCAGACCAGCTACTGATCGTCGCCTTGGGAGTCCATTACACTTCCAACTAGCTAATCAGACGCGAGCTCATCCTCAGGCAGCAAGCCTTTCACCTTTCGGCACATCCGGTATTAGCCACCGTTTCCAGTGGTTGTCCCAGACCTGAAGCCAGATTCTCACGCGTTACTCACCCGTCCGCCACTATGTCCGAAGACACCGTTCGACTTGCATGTGTTAAGCATACCGCCAGCGTTCATCCTGAGCCAGGATCAAACTCTCCGTTTTGTTGTGTTTCGAGTTTGTGGCTCCGAAAAAAATATTTCCCGGAATCCTATCTATAATTTCGATTGTCTTTTTGGGATTTCCCAAAAACAAAATCTTTTGACGAGGATTGGTTTTTTCTTAAGCTTTCAAAGTATTATGTTTTTTAGGTTCAGCGGTCGTTGGCGTCTTTTGCCTTCCGACTTAACTAGAGTAACTATTCATCCCTTAGTTTGTCAAGGGGTAAATTTATTTTTTTTTCTAAATGGGCAAATCACTTGACTGGCATTACTTTCAGTAGAATGACTTAAGCGGCATGAGGAGGCGAGAACGAAAGAACGAAGTGGCTAAACCTGGCTGCTTGTCTCCAAATGGAATCTGATGCAGGTGGAGTGATTATGGAAAAAGGCAGGAGGTAATCTTTCTGAAGGGATTTATCCTGAATCCCTACGCCTGAATTAACTATAATATAAGAGCATAATTGTTGCAGAGCTTGCGATTTAAGACTGCCATTCTACAAATAACGCTTGTATCGGCATTTATCGCGATCGCCATCACTACGTTCGTGGAGCCTTTGGAAGAGAAGATAGGAGTTACAGTGGGTCTAGCGCTGTAGAAGGGCTTCAAAATTTATAATGAATTTTTGAGAAAAAGCTAAAAACTAGACTAGGCAATAAATACAGATGATCCGACCGCGTAAGGTCTTTGCTCAACATTGGCTCAAAAGTGAAAAGGCGCTCGACGCAATAATTAAAGCAGCTGAGTGTACAGAAAGCGATCGCTCCCCCAAAGGCGATCGCGTCCTGGAAATTGGGCCTGGAACTGGCATTCTGACTCGTCGTTTATTACCCTTAGTGCAATCTCTGGTTGCAGTTGAAATAGACCGCGACTTATGCCAACTGTTGTCAAAGCAGCTTGGTAAGACTGAAAAATTTTTACTGCTGCAAGGTGATTTTCTGACTCTAGATTTACCATCTTATCTGGCAGCCTTTCCCAATTTCCAACAGCCAAATAAGGTAGTAGCCAATATTCCATATAATATTACAGGGCCAATCATTGAGAAACTATTGGGTACGATCGCTAACCCAAATCCCGAACCATTTGACTCAATAGTGTTGCTGGTACAAAAAGAAGTAGCAGAAAGGTTATATGCTAAATCAGGTTCAAAAGCTTTTGGGGCTTTGAGTGTGCGGGTACAGTATTTGGCTGAGTGTGAGTTAATCTGCACAGTCCCAGCGGCCGCATTCCATCCACCGCCAAAAGTCGATTCAGCAGTGGTGCGATTGCGCCCCCGAAAAATAGAGATACCAGCACTTAATCCCCGACAGTTAGAAAATTTCTTAAAGTTGGGGTTTGGTGCCAAGCGCAAAATGTTACGAAATAATTTGCAATCTGTTATAGAACGCGATCGCTTGAGCCACTTACTGGAACAATTAAAAATAAATCCCCAAGCCAGAGCCGAAGACCTCAGCGTTCAGCAATGGGTAATTTTAGCAAATGAATTGGGAGTAGAAAGTAGGGAGTAGGGAACAAGGCAGATTTTTCCCATTTCTCCTTCTTCATTCCCCATTCCCCATTCCCCACTCCGAGAAAATGCGTTCTTACAGCCTAATTGCCCCTGCTAAAATCAACTTGTATCTGGAAATCATTGGCGATGCCTCCGGCGGGCTACGCCAACGCCCCGATGGCTATCACGAGTTAGCCATGATACTTCAAAGTATCGGGCTTGCAGACCAGATTGATGTGCGTTCCATCAGCACTGACAATATCCGTGTTCACTGCAACCACCCACAAGTACCGACAGATAAAAGTAATCTGGCATACCGAGCAGCAGAATTAATGGTAAGGCAATTTCCCGAAGCCTTGGCTAAATATGGAGGTGTGGAGATTACCGTCAACAAGCAGATTCCTGTCGCTGCTGGGTTGGCTGGGGGTTCGACAAATGCAGCTGCTGTGTTGGTGGGGATAGATCTACTGTGGAAGTTGGGGTTAACTCAGTCAGAATTAGAGGAGCTGGGAGGTACACTCGGTTCAGATGTACCGTTCTGTGTGGCGGGTGGAACTGCGATCGCAACAGGTAGGGGTGAGCAACTTTCTCCCCTGCCGAGTTTAGATAACATATATATAGTATTGGCGAAATACCGCAGTCTCGAAGTTTCCACACCTTGGGCATACAAAACCTATCGACAGCAGTTTGGTCACTCTTATATTAGAGATAGTGACAACTTGGCAGCACGTGCTAATGCAGTTCATTCAGGAAAAATAGTAAAAGCGATCCTGGATAAAAATACAAGAGAAATTGCCCAAAAACTGCACAATGATTTAGAGCGCGTGGTATTGCCAGCCTATCCCCAAGTCTTGCAGTTGCGAGAAGTGTTTGCTAATCAGGAAGGCGTTTTAGGAACAATGATGTCTGGTTCTGGGCCAACAGTATTTGCTCTTTTTGAGTCTCAGCAGCAGGCAGAGCAAGTGAAACTGCAAGTCAGGGAAGCAATTCTTGATGAAGACTTAGAATTGTTTGTGACTCGGACAATTACACATGGTATTCAGGTGGCATCTTCAGTTTAAATAAATCTTTATTGTTAATAGAGTATGGGCAATAAGCTGATGAGCTTTTGAGTTGCATAGTTAAAATCGCCAAAAAAATGCAAAGACGCAAAGATGCAATTTGAATGACAACAAGCTGATGAAAATAGTTATTCCTAATGTTTCAATCCCAAATCTAACATCTAAAATCTAAATATTATGAATGACCAAAATCTAACGCCGCAAACAGATGCTAAAGAACAGGTAACAGCTAGTCCATTACGCTGTTTTACTGGGGCGGTGATTTCTGGAGGAATGGGATTTGCAGCGTATTCGCTGATGATTGCGATCGCGACAAATTTTGCTAGTAAACCGATCCATTCAATCAATCCATTGGTAGTGAAGATTTCTTCTGCTGTCCGCACTCTGGTTGTTGGTGTAGTTGCTTTAGGTAGCGGGATTTTTGGTATAGTGGCAATTGGTTTATTGGCTTTGGGAGTACAATTATTAGTACAGCAATTGACTAAGCAAAAAAGTAGTGAAAACTAGTAATTTGCTTTTAATCAGTAATCTAAAAGCACAAGTTTTTCTACTAAGGCAGAACAACTTATCCATACTGTACAAGGAGTTGATTTTACTGTTGCCAAATTTATCTAGCACGAGCAGCAGACGTAGATGCAGTGCTACTAGTTGCAGAAATTCTCTAGTTTACTGTATCCCTACTTGTTTTAGTCAAGCTTTTTGGGATTGACGTAGACACAAAGTGGCTTGTTGTCGGATATGTATGACTCCTTGAATAACAAATGTTGTAATTTTGGTAGATAGTATAAAATTTGACTTTAAGAGATTTTGGGTTGACACTTTAGGGACTGGCTCAATATTCACGAATTTATACGGAATTGATACCAACGACACTGAAATCGATAACAACAACATTTATAAGCAAAATTTATGAACACAATCAAGAGATATTTTTTACCCCCTATTTTTGTGACAATGGTTTTGAGCCTTGGTAGTTGTAGTTCTAATCCTACCGCGAGTAATTTAGACAGCAAAACGCCATCCCCTACCACATCACCGACGAATAGCCTACCTTCTCAGGCTCCCAGCCAAATTCCTAGCGTAGCTCAGTTGAGAGAAAAATCTCCTAATGAAGAATCTTCTAAGGAAAATGCGCCTTCCTCACCAACTTCTAAGGTTGCCACTGCCAAAACAACTACCGTAACACTATACACAAGTGATACCCAGTGTCAAAAACTAATTCCAGAAAAAGTTTCAGTACCAGCTGAGGAACCAGTGACAAATGTCGTGAGTAAAATCTTAGAAAAACGCGATACAAGCGACTTTAGCTTGTCTGGGTATCGTGTCAACATCAAAAATGGCATTGCTACAGTTGATTTACGCATATCTCCTGAGTCAAAGCGGCAAATAACTTCTCTTTCTAGTTGTGAACAGTTTGCTCTGTTTGGCAGTCTCCGCAAAACCTTAACGAGTAATGCTCAATGGAATATTAAAGAGGTTCGCTTCACGGAGCGAGGCGAGGACATTGTTCTTTAGTTAAATATGGTAGTAAGTACCGTCATCAGCTAGCTAAAAAATTTCCTAATCTGAACAGCCACAGGACTCATGCATCAGTAGTTGTCAAAATAGTGTATTTTCTAGCCAATTGAAAACAGATGTAAATAGTGGTATGGTTAATTTTAGGTATAAGTTTATCTTAGCAATCTGCGGGTGTAATTCAGTGGTAGAATGTCACCTTCCCATGGTGAACGTCGTGGGTTCGAGTCCCATCGCCCGCTTTTTAAATAAAGCCTTATTTAACAAGCTTTTCAACGATTTTTTCTATAACCTCTTCCATTGAGGGTGGTATATTTGTTTATTGCTAGAAACAAATATTAGCTCTTTTTAGGTACTTTTGGGTGTAACTTGGGTGTAAAGTTGGTGTACTAAAAAAGGTAATAAGAAGGATAAACCTGTGTACTCCAAACCCAACTATAGTAAAGCTTCTAAAGGTACTGTTCAAGTCATCTCTTCCAATGACCGATTACAATTATGGTTCAGGTTCGCAGATAAACGTCATTATCTCAGCATAGGTTTGGCAGATAACTCTGTTAACCGTAAAGCAGCAGAAGCAAAGGCAAGGCAAATTGAGCTAGACATAGTTTCTGGAAATTTTGACCCTACCCTAGCTAAATACAAACCACAGGCTGCACTGAGTAAGGTTGCAACAGAAATAACACGTAGTATCACTGTTAAAACATCACTAGCAGACCTTTGGGAACAATTTATTGAATATAAGCGACAGCAGTGTAGCCCTAACCTTACGGGGGGACAAAAAGGGCTAGGACGCAGATAGAATAAGCCTCATAGCCCTCTCTCCTTGCTGATAGTACTTACGCTTATAAAGACCAAAATCTCTGAAGTCTTTTTCTTCTACTTTCAAAAAATATGGGGATAGGTAAAGCAGTAGCCAGTGCTTCAATGCTAACAGTTTTAATAGATTGTAATAAATTTATCAGGATTTTTAGTAATAAATATTCTGCACGTCCCAATTCTCGCTTGAGGTTTGTTTCGTAGAATTCAGGTAATATTATCATTAAATAGAGCTTGTTGCCAATGAATGCTTTTTTTGTTTTACCACAAATTGCTATACTCGTTGCGCTATATCTATTTCAGGGTATTTTGTCCCCCCTCAAGGGTGTGAGAATACATTCTCTATCTGTTACTGCAACTCTTCCAGCACTTCCCTTGTGAGTAAAGATAACATCGCTAGGTTTTGAGAAACCTACTCTAAGTTTTTTGAGTGGCTCACCAGAAATTTTATATGCGCTGTCGTAATCAATTTTGAATTCTTTGACTTGTGCTGCTGTAATAAAAGGAAGTCCTATAGGAGTAAAATCCACAGTTTTTGGATGATTACTTCCATGATTGCCATCTTTCAAATCTAAAAACGCTCCGATTCTGGGAAGTTCAGCAGCAGAAGCATAAGTCCAAGTTTCAGGAATTTCCCAATTTGCAATAGCTTCTGGCTTTGCAATTTCCTGCGGAACTCCTCGTCGAATTTTATCCCTTAGTTTCAGATTTTTCATTCTCTCCAACAGAATTGAAGCAGTTTCAATGTCTGGGTTTTGTTCACGCCAATCTGCTGTTAAATCACCTCGAAAGGCAGGGGCGAGGACGGATTGGCGGAAGCGATCGCACAACTGAGGTATACTGTCTAGTGCTTCCTTCGCTTTTTGGGTGCGATCGTTCAGAGCTAATTCATCTCGCCTACGTCCCATACCAGGAAATTTTGCTAACCTTTCACATTTGCTGTTAATTTTGCTGAGAAGGCTTTCCGCAGCATTAAAACTACTATTGTCAGCAATGTAATCGATAATAGCCTCAATATCCCGACTTGCTGTAACTGTAAACCTACAAATGTTGCTCATTGACCAGCCTGAGCGCGTTTTTGTTGCAGTTTCGCGCGTAACCGTTGAAATACCTCTTCAGCATCCACTAGTTCACCCCGGTCAGCTGCTTCTATTCCAACTTGAATTTCTTGCTGTAGTTCCTTAAATCTTCCCTTGTATAACTTTTTCCACTCGTCAGCTTGCAATAGGTCGATAAAGGCCAGTACCTCTTGTTGCTTCTCTGGTGATAATACCCGCACTTTTTCTAAAATCGCTTGCTCGATGGTCATTTAACTGCTCCCTAGAGTGAAACTCGCGCATCATATTCCTATTCTAAAGTTGGCATACCCACCGAAGAACTAACAGCCTCTGCTGCTTCTTCCCCTTCCAGCAATATCATTAAAGCTTCCATCTCCTTGGTTGCAATTCGCAGTTTCTCCATAATCTCAGCAGCAATTACCTCTGGCTCAGGTAAATTATCACCTGATTGCAAACTCTCATCCCGTAGCCAGGAAATATCTAGGTTTTCATTACGTTTTTCAATATAATCCCGCGTAAAGCAGCGAAAACGTTCATTCTCTCCTAAATCTACACGAGGATGATTGCCATTAGGGTCATCTCCATAGCATTGCTCAAACTCAGCGAAATGCTCACGATTTAAAGGAAATCGCTTACCAAAACTGGGCATATTGGTTCGCATATCATAGATCCAAACTACTTTGGTGTTACCTTTCTCCGTTGTGCCACGTTGGAAAAATAAGACATTCGTTTTTACACCTTGGGCATAAAATATACCTGTGGGTAGCCGAAGAATGGTATGCAAATTGCACTTATTCATCAAATCAGCCCGAATTGATTTTCCTTGTCCATCCTCAAACAGTACGTTATCCGGCAAAACCACCGCAGCTCGTCCTTCCGGTTTGAGTGACCTGTATATGTGCTGCAAAAATGCCAATTGCTTATTTGAAGTGGAATAGGTGACTGGAGTTTAGACTAAGCCATGCAAAATGACCCAGCAGGGCTGAGTTAATCAGAGACTTAGTGAAATTATCAATAATCTTGAGTATTAAACTGCAATTGATGGTTCTTTGCGTGGTCGTGTTACAGTTTTTTTAACAATCGGACATCGGTTTTTACGGTGACGCTTTTTTCCTGGTTGCCAACCAGGGGACTTTCCACGAGGTTTGGGTGCAGAGGTGGGAGTACCAATGGCCGCGAAAACTCCACCCATAGCTTGAGCAACTCTTCCAGGGGTCAAATTACCCTGAGACTTCTGCCAAGGTAAAGGATTGTCAGTTACAATATCACGGGCTAACCACAATTCCCAAGTCATCAGAGGCATGAGGTCACTCCATCTTTCACAATGTATTGGAGTACTGAACTGTGGCACTGTCCAATGTAGACGTTGCTTTAAAAAGCGATACCAATGGTCAATGGTAAAGCGACGCAAGTAGAGACACCAAACTTCCTCTAATGGTGGGATTTCTTCTCCTACCCAAGCTAACCACAAAGGTTTGGATACTCGTTCATTGCCTTGTGCGTCGAGACGTTCAACCCGCAGGAGTAACATTGGGCGTGTAGCAGCCTGACGGAAGTGTAAATCTTTCCACAAGCTAACACGCACACGCCCTAATTTTGGGTCATTCATTTCCAACACAGATGTGGCTTCACTCCATGTTATTGGTTCATTGAGCTTAAATTTATCACCATGCTTCTTGGGACGGCCAATCCCTGGATAAGCTCCTGGTTCACCCCATAAACACAAATTTGAGCGCAACCGAACGAGAATATCTGCGGGAATACTGGCAGTTTTTAAGACAAAAGGGGCGCATCCATATTCACTATCCCAAACTGAAATCGGTCTAACAGGTAAATATTTACACACCTGTTTAAGTTGCCAAACCGCTTTCCCTATTGGACTTTCCCCACTTGTGATCCGCTCATGTCTCAAAGGTAATGCCCAACTGCCTGATTTTTCAGGTATCCAGGCAATTGTGCTATATCCTTGACCAATGGTAATCGGTTTATTTCCAGCTATGGATGTGCCACTATGTTCATAAGTTCTCTCTTGTAACGTTACTGCATCTGGGCGTGACCAGTTTGTATGGTCTCCTGCTAACAATGGTCGTCCCTCTGCTGGGATCTGTTTGATGTATAGCTGCATCAATTTTTGTCTTTGTGGTCTGCTATCTTGTAAGGCTTCATAGATGCTTGGCCACTTGCGTCTAAATACTGGTGATAAGGATAAATCTGCTAAGGAATAAACATTGCGAGTCAGCAATATGGCATCTGTTAATTCAAACGTCGCATCTTTAGCTCTACCTAAATATTTGTAAGCTACTTGACGAAACTCTTCAAGTCTGGCATTTTTCATGTTGGCAGGTGAGTAATGGTAGTTCTTTTCTCACTTTCTGCCAAAAGGGGGGCTGTATTCAATTAGACACCCCTTTTTTCTTGCTCATTATCTGATAATGATAATCGAATAAGGGGGGTGGGAGAGAAACGAGCGATGCTCGTTTCTCTCCCACCATTTTCATGATTATCATTATTGTATTATTTTCTCGGCAAGCATACTACACAAAAATTGTTCAAGGTCGCGGATGCTTTGAGGCTGACAAGATAATATTTTTAACCTCTAATTCCTTTTGATTTGCGTTCTCTCATATCGCTTTTAGTCTAAACTCCAGTATGGAGCAACTCCAAGGATAATCGGTCAAATGGACAAATTTGGGATAGTAGCCAAATACCCAGGCTTAGAGCTAATTTGTAAACTCAAGTAAAGTACTTGTCTTGTAAGGGTTTCAAGAATTTGAGTCAATAAAGCACTTATTCGCTGAAACTCAGACCTAGTAAGAAGTTGAGTATCCTTAAGATTTTCTTTACGAATCAGCACTTATACTTCACTGGGGATGCTACTTACCCGCCTAAAGTCCGCGTATAAATTACCTGACCTTGGGAATCATAAAGAAAAAGGGATAGATTGGCATTTTCACCAATTACGGCTAGGGCTTCGCGTAAGATTTGCAAGTGATTGGTAACATCAACAGCAGTATCCGAATTCTTAGAATAAGGATTAGCCAAGTTATTTTGCCTGATTTGGTCATACTCAGGGGTTAGTCGGACAATAATTTCTGCATTGTCCATACTAAAGGTGCAAATCCGAATTCCATTAGTACAGGTCTTATCCAAGTCAGTGCGGGTTTGTTGCAAACTACTAACAACTTGTAGTTTTTCTTGTGCTTGTTTGAGCGCAGATGAATAGGGTTCGATGAGAGACTGAGCCTGAGTGTAGTACAAGCTATCTTGGGGAACTTTTTTAGCAGTTTGCAAAGCCTGTTCCCAATATATCGCCGCTGCTTGCCATTGGTTTTGTTGTTCATAAACTTTGGCTTGCTTGGCAGTGCTAAAGGCCTGTTGGTAGGTTTTAACAGCTAATTGTTCTTTAGTAGCGCGATCGCGTACTAATACTAACTTAGGTTTATAATCTACCAACAGCTTTTGGGCTTCTTGGTATCCAACGCTATTTCGGGGAATGGTATTCAAGGCATTAATTACCACCAGCCAAGTAGACTGCGCCTTTCGCCAGTCATTTAAGGATTTAGCAGCAGTTTCCCGCTTCTGGGCTGCAACGGCTACACCTTTTGCCGCCGTTAGTTTTTTCAGCCATTTTTCCTCAATAAATATCTGTTGATTTACAGCGTGCAAACGAACACGATAATTCAGTAATTTACCCTGCACCAGCCCATAAAGTTCACTACTGGAACTTATACTTTCTAGTGGCGCTATAGCCTGTCGCCATAAGTGTTGCCTAGTTTGTAATTCTTCTAAGCTAGATGCTGGAGTTTGAACTTTTTGTGTCGCCAAAGATGCCATTTGCAAAGCTTTGACCACCTGATTGATTTTTTCTGCTCGTCCAGACAAACTTGCTTTTAGTTCCTGTGACAGCTGGTAGCGAGGCGACCAACTAGGAATTACATTCAGGTCTGTGCTGGCTGCTGCAAGTTGCTGTTGTACAGCGATTAATTCTTTTTCAGACTTGGCGCGGCGCATCAGTTGTGGAGATTTTGTTTTTAATTGCTTGGCATTTTGTATTTCCTTACACTCAGACATCACGCAAGGGCGAGTCAATAAGTAAGCACCACCGCCTAAAACTATAATTCCCACCAACACAGCACCCAGTAGGATAGGTTTGACCTGAAATCCTGGCTTTGAAGCCGACAAATTCGGCACATCTGCAAACGGGTCAAACAGTTCTTCTTCTTCTTCGCTCTCATTGATTAATGGAGAATATGTCAGAGATGATGAGGAGGATATTACCTCCTCATCTCCTTGTACTTCCTCATCTCCCTCTGTTACCCATCCCCCCGTCGGCTTCAATGCCAAGAAACATTTAGTATAAGGGAGTTGTTCGCCAAAAACTCTGAGGAAACATTGCACCCGCTGCTCTTTGTGGGGTGCTAGAGACTGAAGTACCTCCTCAATGACTGCAAAAATTAGTTGAGCGTCAACGATTACATCTGACGCGTGTTGCGTTAAAATCATTAACTCGCCTTTATTGACGACGCACTTAACCTCGAAGACTTCAGCCGTTGAGACTTCTACAAGTAATTGTTCTTGCAAAGTTTTGGCTAAAAGCTGTAAATCTTCCTGCTGGACTGCTACTTTCATAGAGCTTTCCCGCTGAACTTCTATATAGTTTTGATTATCTTTAAGGGGATGAAATGAACTTTTTAGGTTTGTTGAATGCAAATGCACAATTTAACCAACCACAGCCTGAGAATCTGAACGACCAACTTTCTAACACAAATTCTGACTTTTCACCAAAAATTAAAAAAGTAAATATTGTTCGTAACAATACATTTTTACAGCACTAGATGCAAAATTAAATAATCTGTCTTCAGATATAAATTACAAATAAAAAATGGGAATAATAGAAGGCTTGAGTATTTTCACTGCATTACTTTGCGATAATTAAATTCACAAAAGCTACTGCTTTGCGAAATTCTAGTTGCAGAGCAATTTTTACCAAATTATCTAAAGGTTAAGAAAACGATGCTATGTCAGAGGGTTTTGACAAAAAAGCTAGTTATCTTCTATGCTGGGAAACTTGCTGAGGAGATTAATTATGTGTTGTGGCTCCGGCACAAACAAGTTGACTATCAAAATTAATATGCTTCATTTGCTGAATTCGATAAAATTGATCCGTGAAAAATAAGTTTTTATAGCTGCAAAAAGGTTAATTCTGCAATAAAGGTGCTGCAAAATATCAAGACAGGAATAACCAAAATCTTGGAAAGTGTCAATACAAGGTGTATCAATGGATTTATTAGAGTACCAAGTTAAAGAATGGTTTGCAAAGATAGGCATTCCGGTATTGCCTTCCCAACGAATTGACCATCCTACAGATTTGAAACGGTTAAAAATTCGCTTTCCAATTGTACTGAAATCTCAAGTCCACGGAGCAGAACGGGCAAAAGCGGGCGGAGTCAGGTTTGCCCAAACAACTATCGATGCGATAGCAGCTGCTCAAAATATCTTTAGTTTACCAATATGGGGCGAATTGCCGGAAGTTGTACTGGCAGAATCTAGATACGACGCCAACCAAGAATTTTATCTAGCAGTAGTTTTAGATACAGCTGTCTGCCGACTAGTACTTTTAGGTTGCAAAGAAGCAGACATCGATTGGGAATCGGCTGGAGAAAGAATGCACCATGTTGTTGTGGAACAGGAATTCTCGCCATTTTATGCGCGACGATTGGCTTTGAAAATGGGTTTGCAAGGAACGCTGATGCAGTCGGTAAGCAGCGTTGTGGAGAAGATGTACCACTTATTTGTCCAAAAAGACCTGGATTTAGTCGAAATTAATCCCTTGGCAGTCAGTACTACTAGTCAAGTTATGGCCCTTAATGGTAAAGTCAGGGTCAACGAACGGGCGATCAAGCGTCATCCCGATCTGGCCGAGATGGCAGCAAAAATTATCAGTCGTCATACCACTACTGAAATTAACGGTATTTTGGGTGACTGGGATGGTGTGCAAATGCATGGAAAAATCGGTATTTTAGGTAATGGTACTGGTTCAGTGATGGCAACTTTAGATTTAGTTGCGAATGCTGGTGGCAACCCAGGTGTTTGTTTGAATCTACGTCATGCTTTCCTTACAGATACTACACCAACTACCTTCCGCGATCGCCTAGAAACAGGTTTGAAAATGCTGGAGGCTGATAAAAGCATTCAAGTAATACTAATTAACTTTCTGGGTAGCATTCCGCAAACTGAGGAAGTGGCTGAAGTTATAGCTAGAGTTGTGCAGCAAGACAACAGCGAACTTCAATCACAGGTTGTACGTTCTAATGGTAGTAAAGTTCGGCGACAGCTTAATTTTCCATCCTTAGTTGTCCGTCTTGCGGGTTCTGAATTTAACACTGCGAGAAAATATTTGACAACACTAAAAACCCACACCGATGCGCTCGTCGTGGTAGAAAATTTAGATGAGGCAGTTGCAGCAGCAGTTCTCCTTGCTAAACCAACGGCTAATAAAAGATAGTGAATGTCATTTTGTTCCAATTCAAAAATCAAAAATTATTAGTTTTTACCTTCAGGTATAAATTGTTGAATTTGATGCTCAAATCAAGTAAAGCTTTGCTTTTTGGAACTAAATTATATAGTACATTCAAACTGGATATTCCTATCTAGAGGCGCGTTTTCTGACTTTTGGAACACTCGGCTTCAAAACTAGTTTTTGGAATTTCAGTAAAAATTGAATCAATATGCCCAGTGGTTGAAGGCGCTGGGTTGCCAAATTTACGGTAATTTTTTATGAACCTAACGCCAGAAAGTAAAGTCTTAATTCAAGGCTTTTGTGAATTTATATCAAGCACTCATGTTGCTCAAATGAAAGCTTATGGCACAAATTTAGTAGCTGGTGTCAATCCTGGATGCGGCGGACAGGAACTGCATGGACTGCCAGTATTTGATTTAGTAGAGGAGGTAATAGAACAATTTGGGGCAATTGACACAACAATTATTTGTGTAGATCCTTACGACGTATTGGATGCGGCATTAGAAGCGATCGCATCTAAGATTCGCCAGATTATTATTATTACTGCTGGTGTGCCGCCTTTGGATATGGTGCAATTACTCCGCAAAGCCGAAGCTTGTGAAACTTTGGTAATCGGGCCAAATAGTCCGGGGATCATCGTACCGGGAAAAATTCTCTTAGGGACTCAACCCAGCGAATTTTATACCCCTGGAACAGTGGGAATCGTTAGTCGTAGCAGCACCCTCACCTACGAAATTGCTTACGAATTAACAAAAGCAGGTTTAGGGCAGTCGATTAGTGTCAGTATTGGTAGTGATGCGATCGTTGGTTCCTCGTTTTTGCAATGGCTGCAAATTCTCGATGAGGATGAAACCACACAAGCGATCGTTTTAGTCGGTCAACCCGGTGGTGGTAGTGAAGAAGCAGCAGCGCGGTACATTGCTGAGGCAATTGATAAACCAGTAATTGCCTACATTGCAGGTAGACTTGCACCGCCAGGAAAAAGTTGGCGTCAAACTGGGACTTTAGCAACGGTTATTGGACGCGATCCTAACTTTGGCACAGCCCAAAGTAAATTAGCCGCTTTAAAAGAAGCAGAAGTTACAGTAGCCGAACGCCCTTCTCAGATTCCAGAATTATTGCGAAAGGAGATTAACTAATTACTAATACTTCTCTACGAGAGGCTGTGCCCGAAGCGTAGCTATGCCGCAGGCTTTACGGCTACGCTCAATACAAGTTCGTAATTCAATTCTTAACTACGAATTACGAATTACGAATTACGAATTATTTTAATGAACGATTTTGAGGGAACAGGTAGGCGATCGCAGCATAACCCCAAGCACTGAGTAAACTAACCAAAAAAGCAGCCAAAATAAAAGTAGACATAATGTTACACTCTATGCATTTCTAAAATCCTGGCATTCATCAACAAACCAAGATTTTGGATACTTTCAAATTAGCAATTGGCTATGACACAGCCATGACTACCTTGTGTCAATCCCTTGTATCTCAAAGGCTTTAACCAGAGAGGCCGCAATAGATAAATTTCAACCTCCTGCCTTCTCCATTATGCCCGTCAGTATTCAGAAGCACTCCAAGCTTTAGATGAAGTGGCGAGTGCAGTCAAGGCAGCAACGATCCGGCGACTCAGAAATGGATTTGCTGCCAGTGTTCAATGATTTACGATCCAGTTGAAGGCGATCCTGATTCGGGTATTGTTCCTGGTACACCATTTGCGGCTATTCCTGAAGATTGGCGTTGCCCGATTTGTGGTGCTACGAAGAAAACGTTTGTTCCTTACGAAGAAGCTGTAGCTGCTTAGGAATTTGCCAAACCGGGTTATAGCAAAACCCGGTTTATTACACTAATACCGTCGATATCACAAAATCGAGTAAATTCGCTTCCTCCAAACATTGTAGTGCCAATTGGGGTAAGGGTGACAGTATTGTTAAATTGAAAAGGAATAACACCTGGTGATGCACCTAACTTAACAGTTAGTGAGTCTAACACTGAGGAAAGTCCTAGATTAGAATTAGTTAGCAATGCATTGCCTAAATTGTTGTTTACGACTTCAAAAGAGTCATTGGGATGAGAATAATTTGTGAGATAATCTTTAATGAAATTACCAAGGGGGATGACATCTTTGAATGCGCTTGGGTCAATTCCATCAATATAATCCAAGTTGACGGCGACATCAGCAACACTAGCACCATCAATCGGAAGTAAAATATCTTCTAGTTGAAATGAGACAATATCGTTAATATCACCATTGGCTGTGCGGGTAATTGTGGTGTCAAATTGGAAAGGAATAATTTTTGGTGACACATCCAGATTAACGCTTAATGAGTCCAACACCCCAGATAGTCCTATAGTGCTATCATTTAGTAACCCTTGGGTAAGGTCGCGATTGAGGACTTCATACAAGCCTGCTTCTACTGGATAATTTGCCAAGAAATCTTTAATGTAATTACCGATGGGTATGACATCTTTTAAGGCGCTTGGGTCGATTCCATCAACATAATCTAAATTAACAGTGACATCGGTAACTATACCACCATCAATTGGAGATGTAACGTCTTCTAAACGAAATGAAACAATATCGTTTATGTCGCCATTTGGGGTACGAGTATTTGTATTATTAAATGGGAAAGGAATAATGGCTGGTGCGACATCAAGATTCACACTTAAAAAGTCTAGCACGGAGGAAAGCCCTAGATTGTCATCACTTAGCAATTCTTGAGTGAGATTGCGATTGATGACTTCAAACAAGTCATTGGGATTATTTGGATAATTAGTTAAATAATCTTTGACTTGATCAGCTATCACTCCGACTTCTTTAAAGTCACTAGGGTCTACTCCATTAATATAATCAAGGGTAATGGTGACATCCGCATTCTCTCTATTTGTAACATCAAGCTGAATATCTTTTAACTGAAACGAGACAATATCGTTAATGTCTCCATCTGAGGTACGAGTATTTGTATTATTAAATGGGAAAGGAATAACTTTTGGTGACACATCCAAATTAACACTCAATGAGTCCAATATTTTAGAAAGCCCTAGATTCTCATCATTTAGCAATTTATTGGTGAGATTGCGATTGATAACTTCAAATAAGTTATTAGGATTATTTGGATAATTAGTCAAGTAATCTTTGATATTATTAGCAATGGGTACAACATTTTTTAATTCACTTGGATTCAGTCCATCGATATAATCCAAGTTAACTGTAACATCAACAACTTCCTTATTCTCCACTTGAAGTCGAATGTCTTCTAACTTAAACGAAACTAAGTTAGATGTGCGTGCTTTGCTATCAAAATTGCATGACTGTGACATAATCTAATTTCTCCAGAAAGTTTTCGCATTCTCTAATTTCTAGAATACCAAAGTTGGGTATTGTTATCTTTGCTGGACACAACTACGCTCTAATTGCGCGAACTCCAACTCATTGTCGCAAAATTTATATCATGCATCATATCCGACTTTGCACGATCACCAAACCTCCTTAAGTTGTGAAGTTATAACCACCATTGTCAATTAAATTTTGTGCTTAACTCCTTCCCTCCCAAATCAAAAGTTGCCTTGAAGCTGCAACAAAGCAGTTGAGATGCTTGATGATTTTCTAGCCCTAAAATTTTCGCTATTTCCGGTAGAGTTTTACGTTTTATATCAGAAACACATCCCATATGTAGGTACTTAAAAGCTTCAAAGCTTCTAATACCAATTCTGTATGAAGATGCGCTAAACCATATTGAAGTACAAGAAATAAGAAAGA
Organism: Nostoc sp. GT001; assembly: GCF_030382115.1. Classification (NCBI taxonomy): domain Bacteria; kingdom Bacillati; phylum Cyanobacteriota; class Cyanophyceae; order Nostocales; family Nostocaceae; genus Nostoc; species Nostoc sp. GT001. Next base: position 354,976 of record NZ_JAUDRJ010000003.1, on the reverse strand, counting down.
GAAACAAACCGCATTCGCGTTAGCGTCTCCCCTTGGGAGAAGGACGCATTCGCGCAGCGTCTCGTAAGAGTTGGACACAAAGAAAGAAGTTAAAAGGGTTTGGCGCAGCCTCACAAAGAAATGGTATAACTTCTGGAAAGAGGTTTTGATACAACTGGCAGTATTCGTCCACAAATTTTACTGTGGGTGCGGGTGGGCGAGGCTCAACCATACTCTCTTTCTAGTGTTTTTGCGTTCGCGTAGCGTGCCGGAGGCACTCGCCCTTAATTATACTTTGCCGAGAGTGATAAAAGCGCCCAAGGAAAGCGATCACATTCCCAATGGATGTAAAGAAACATTTCTGTTTCTTGAAAGCACCGCACTGGCGGCGTTTTCCGCCCGTTATGGATGAAAGAAACAATAAGCATGGGCGCATGGGCGAAATACCAGATACATTTATAAGTATCCTGACAGTTAAAACCGTACCCACAATAGTGTATTAAAAAAAGCCTGATTGAAAGCATGGTTCTGGGTTGAATGGTTATGGCATTGGTGAAGGAAAATTTTCCTATCCCGTTTCAGAGATTATCTACATATAACCAACCCAGGTCAGGACATATTGGAATGATCAAACTGGGGTGCCAAGATGAAATTGCCAATAAACCAAGATCAAAATCCATTTAGTGGTCAAGAACAAAGGCTAGAGTCATCTAATGCTTCACATTTAGCGCAAATAAATGAGAATGCGGCAGGAATTGACTTGGGTAGTGCAGAACATTGGGTGTGTGTTCCGCCTCTGAGAGACGAGAAAAATGTGCGGCGATTTGGATGTTTTACCCCAGATTTGATGGCAATGGCTGATTGGTTGAGTCAATGTGGCGTAACATCTGTAGCAATGGAGGCAACAGGAGTATATTGGATTCCGGTGTTCCAAATTTTGGAAACCAGAGGGTTTGAGGTCAAACTGGTAAATGCTCACCATTTGAAAACAGTGCCAGGACGTAAAACAGATGTCAAAGACTGTCAATGGTTACAACAGTTACACACCTATGGGCTATTGTCTGGCTCTTTCCGCCCAGAAGATCAAGTTTGTATCTTACGTAGTTATATTCGCCAAAGAGAATGCTTGATTAAAAGTGCTGGAACTCATTTGCAAAGAATGCAAAAAGCACTGATTCAAATGAATCTACATTTACATCAAGTGATTAGCGATATTAGTGGTTTAACTGGAATGACAATTATTAAGGCAATTGTCGCTAGTGAACGAGACCCACAAAAGTTAGCTGCCCTCAAAGACCCTAGAATTAAAAGTAGTAAAACAGACATTGCTAAAGCCCTAACTGGAGACTATCGTCCAGAACATTTGTTTGTCCTCAATCAAGAGTTAACCCTTTATGAGGTTTATCAACAACAGATAGCTGCCATAGATAAAGAAATTGAAAAATGTTTAAATACGTTTGAAATTAAAGTACAGGATGAACCACCTCCCAGCAAGCGAAAACGCAGAAAAAAGCCCGTAGGCAATAATCCCAATTTTGATTTACGTAAATATCTTTATCACATTTCTGGCGTAGATTTTACCCTGATTGATGGCCTTGATGTTTTGACTGTGCAAACCATTTTCTCAGAAGTTGGATTAGACCCCAAACGATTTCCCACTGTTAAGCACTTTACCTCATGGTTGGGTTTATGCCCTGGTCAAAAAATTACTGGTGGTAAAGTCAAAAGTTCTCAGACTCGTCGAGTTGTTAATCGTGCAGCTTCGGCTTTTCGGATGGCTGCTTTTTCTCTAACTCAAAGCCGTTCTGCTTTGGGTGCTTTTTACAGGCGTTTACGATCGCGCTTGGGTGCTCCAAAAGCCATCACCGCTACTGCCCATAAATTGGCACGCTTGTTTTACCAAATGTGGGCGACTGCTGGGCAATATACCGACCCTGGTATGGACTACTATGAGCAAAAATATCAGGAACTGATTCTCAAAAATCTCAGGAACAAAGCTCATGCTCTTGGTCTTGAAATTGTCCCAATTTCTCCAGAGCAGCAAAATACTCTATCCTCTCCTACCCTTGCTACATAAGCTTTACGCAAAGTGTTTCTTCAGAGAGGGTTAAACTCAACTCAAGCCAAAGGCAGAAAAAAGCGAAACGTACTACCAACTTTCAATTCGCTTTCAACCTGAATTTGACCGCCTTGTAATTCAATCAAACGGCGGGAAATAGTTAAACCAATACCAGTACCTCCCGAATGGCGATCGCGCGATTGGTCGGCTCGCCAGAAGCGCTCAAACACATGAGGCAAATTTTCTGGAGCGATACCAATGCCTGTATCACTAACCGCAATCCAGAGTTGAGATGCGTCAATCCCAACAGTAATGGTAATTGAACCTTCGTTAGTATAACGAACTGCATTACCTAGCAGATTAACCAATACCTGTTCCGTGCGGTCAATATCTGCCAATACAGGAGGTAGCACTGATGGACATTGCAAGAGCATAACTGGCCCATCTTCTAATAGTTGGTCGGTAAATTTCTCCACTAATGACTCTAACAACGGATATAAATTTACCCGTTGGATATTAATTGGTAGATAACCTGCTTCTGCCTTAGATAATTCTTGTAAATCGTTCACCAACCGCTCTAAACGCCTAGTTTCTTTCGCTAAACGCCGATAGATTTCAGGAGATGCTTCAATTTCCCCATCAGCCAGTTCTTCCAAGTAACCGCGCACCACAGTTAATGGTGTACGTAGTTCATGGGTCATGTCCCCAATTACTTCTCGCCGCCGTGCTTCTACCCCTTCTAAACTGGCAGCCATTCGGTTGAAACTAGCACTCAGTCCACTTAGTTCTGGAATGTCAGACACAGGTAGTCGTGCATCCATTTGACCAGCAGCAAATTTTTGGGTGATTTGTTCCATCTCGGTCAATCGCTGCATAATTCGTCTGGACACCCAGTAACTCAATCCTCCGGCGGCAGTAGTACCGACTAAGACTGACCAAATAGTGCTGCGCTGCCAAGCAAGTTCAAATCCTGTAACCAATTCCGCACGGACATCGATTAAGTCGAACCCCTGATTCTCTAATCCTTCCAAATGCAAGACAAATAAGCGGGGGGAAGAGATTTTGCTGATGCTCACCAGACTAGCTACCCCCACGATCATTACTACTAAATGGGAGAAAAATAGCCGTCCTCTCAGCCCCATCTTCATAACATTTACGCTACCAGAAGATCTTCAAATTTATAGCCCACCCCAACAACAGTTCTAATAAAAGTCGGATTTGCCGGATCGGGTTCAATCTTTTTTCGCAACCGAGCTACATGAGTATCTACCACTCGTTCATCGCCAAAAAAATTATCTCCCCAAAGTTTATCAATTAGTTGAGTCCGGTTCCAAACTCGACCAGGATTACTGACAAAGGTGGTTAGCAAGTTAAATTCTAGGGTAGTTAAGTCCAAAATTTCAACTTCTTGAGAATTTATCTGGCGACTGGCAGTGCGCTGGTCTACATCAACAATAAAGTGTTGGGTACGATTGACTTGGTGTTGTCCCCCTTGGCGGAGGCTACGCCGTAATAGTGCCCGCACCCTAGCTACCAACTCTCTGGGGCTAAAGGGTTTGACCATATAATCATCAGCACCAGTAGATAGACCAATGACGCGATCTATTTCCTCACCCTTAGCCGTGAGCATTAAAATGTAAGGATCTTTTGCACCTGGTTTCTGGCGAATTCGGGCACAAACTTCCAACCCATCCAAACCAGGAATCATTAAATCTAGAATGATTAAATCCGGTGGTTGCTCTTGAAACATCCGCAAAGCATTCATGCCATCGCGGCTAGTGCGACAAAAAAATCCTTCTTTTTCTAAAGATAGTTCGATTAAACGAGCAATTTCTGGTTCATCTTCAACTATTAAAATATCCATCTGAAATATAGGGTCGAGCAAAATTGGCACAGGAAATACACGGAGACACAGAGATATCTTTTATGCGTTCCTGTGTCTCCCACTCTCCACCTCTTTTTAATTAGGAATGAGAATTAAATAACATCGACTTTTGTAGGTTAGGTTGAGGCACGAAACCCAACGCCCCAGAGATATTGGGTTTCGCAGACTCAACCCAACCTACACAGGTTATTAAATCCACGATCCTTAGAGGTTTGAATTTGACGACGTGCGGTAACTATAGCCAAGATTAGAATCTTTTTGAATGTGTGTTTTAATACTATCAAGATCAATGAAGCAGTCAGCAACATCAATCAAACTTTCACTAGTCGTTGTTTGCAGACTGACTACTTCCACCCGAACCCCCATTCTGCTGACAGCGTTCACCGCATAAGCTAAATCTCCATCGCCACTGACTAAAACCGCTGTGTCATAGTAAGGAGCTAAAGTTATCATATCTACAGCAATTTCTACGTTCAGATTTGATTTTTTGAAATTCTCTGCTGGTACAACCAGTTCCTTTGCCACTACGCGATAGCCATTACGACGCATCCACAAAAGAAAACCCTGTTGCTTTTCATTACTGATATCAACCCCAGTATAGAAAAAAGCACGCAATAGTCTGGAACCACTGGTTAAATGACAAAGCAATTTAACGTAGTCAATTTCTATGCCGAGTTGTAAGGCTGTATGGAACAGGCTTAAGCCATCAATAAAAATAGCAACTCGACCACGATTTAAGTTATTCAAAATCGAACTATCAGGTGCAGGATCTCGCATCTTGGTATCTTTACCTTTGACAGCAGTATCGCTCAAATTTTGCCCTTGCCAATGTGGTTTCGCTTTGAGTACTTTCGATTCCTTAAATTCATTTCTTTGTTTGCTAAAATTAGTTATAATCATTGATACCTCTGATTTTAAAGCTGTAAAGAATTTTGACTAAATTTTCTATAGTATAGTCTGTGCTTGATTTATAACCTAGCAGGTAATGGTCTTAAGTCACTATATGCAGATAAGTTTAACTGGTGCTAAACAAGATTAAAAATAGACAGCGCAAGGTTTTCACTATTGTTGTGGTTGATTCAACGAGATATTGCTTCTGCCCACAGATATGTTAATCTTTACCCACCGAGACAGCAAGAGTTTCGATAAAATAAATCTTTTTGTCAGGGTAAGGGCTGTTTTTGTTAGGTCTGTATTGCACTCAATCCAGAAGCACTATATCTATAATTGCGTAGGCATGAACTGTAAGACCTGTAATAGGGGCAACCCGACATAAGCAAATTCCGCACAAGAATCCCACTGCTTTTAGGGGGAATGAGCGTAGCAATATTTACGCAGCTGTGGGAGTGTCAAAGAGTTAGAAGCACTAATAACGTAATATGGGATGCGATCGCACCTCAAAAGGTAACTCAAAAAGTAAGTTGTATTAATTTATATAAGAGCCAAATGAGAAGGACAGAGATGATTCGTTGCTCTCTTGTCCCTCTATTTGCCTAACGCACGCCAGCAGTTTCTAAAGACAAATCTTGAAACATGGGTGTGCTGAGATAACGTTCGCCAAAGGAAGGCTGAATCATCACGATTAAACGTCCGGCATTTTCTGGACGTTTACCGACTTGAATTGCAGCACACAAAGCTGCACCAGAGGATATCCCAGATAATAAGCCTTCTTCTTTTGCCAAACGTCGCCCATAGGCGATCGCTTGTTCATCGCTGACTCTAATTACTTCATCAACCAATTCTAAACGGAGGACATCTGGGATAAATCCAGCCCCAATACCTTGAATTTTATGTGGCCCAGCTTCACCACCAGAGAGGACTGGGCTATTGCTGGGTTCAACTGCGATCGCTTTAAAAGTCGGCTTGCGCTGCTTAAGTACTTCTGCAATCCCAGTAATCGTCCCACCAGTACCTACCCCAGCAATGACGATATCTACTTCCCCGTCTGTATCTGTCCAAATTTCTTCAGCGGTGGTTTCCTGGTGAACTTTGGGGTTAGCAGGGTTGCGGAACTGTTGCAGCATAAAAGCATTAGGAGTATTAGCCACAATTTCTTCGGCTTTGCGAATTGCTCCCCGCATTCCCTCAGCACCTGGTGTCAACTCTAAAGCTGCACCATAAGCCCTGAGCATAGCGCGTCGTTCTTGGCTCATAGTCTCTGGCATGGTCAAAATTAAACGATAGCCACGCGCTGCTGCTACCATTGCTAGAGCAATACCTGTATTACCGGAAGTAGGCTCAACTAAAATGGTTTTTCCTGGGGAAATTGAACCAGCAGCTTCCGCCGAGAGTACCATACTTAACCCAATGCGGTCTTTCACCGAAGCCGCCGGGTTCATCCCTTCTAATTTAACAACTATCCTTGCTACTACTCCCTCAGCTTGAGGAATCTTGTTCAGTTGAACTAAAGGAGTTCGTCCAATCAGTTCTGTTATGTCTTGAGCAATCCGCATTATTTAACCCCTAAAATCCTAAATCTTAGTACAGAGTATTTACTTATAACAATAAGCTTTGATGTATTTATTTTGTTGTTTAATGTCAATGAGTGCATATACTATGTATTCTAACTAAACCACAAAATATGAAAGTTTAGGAAGAACTTTTATGAGATATTCCCATTGATTCTCACTTTATAAGAGGCTAGCTCACTATTCTTCTAGTTTACCATTTGGAACTGCTAACTATTGTCTCTTTGGTTGAGATTAAATTTTTATAATTCTGTATATATGAATATTTTTTAAATTATTTTCTCTTTGTTCTGGAAATATAATTTACTTTCCAAATATTTAATTGCTTTTTCTAATTTATTAGTCTATCTTTATCAAGAGACATTGATATTTTCTTTTGAGTGCAGATTTTATCAATCCCAAATTACATCTAAAACAGTCTTTAACCATTGCCTACATTGCTTTGAGATTGAGTGCAAAAACTCCAGAACCCCACCTCGAAAATACTAGAACCCCGTCTGAAAAACACTAGCACCCATACCCCAATGAATTTTTATCAGACTTATCAGGTGCGGATTACAGGCTTTGAGTACTACTCTAATGAATTTAATAATCTTAACAGGGCTGGGGTAAACTGTTTGGTGGAGAGCGGCTGATATAAATCGTATAGGATTTACGCAGAGATTCCCCTCTACCCCCCAACATTCCTGAGCGAAAGCTTAGTGAACTAGGGGGGACTTCTTAATCTCCCTTTTGAGAGTAAGAAGAAACCAGATTCCCGAATCAAGTGCGTTTTTTCTGACTGAATAATCCTATGTTTTGCAAAAAGGGTGGTAACTTTTTATTAGTCAGTAGTCAGTAGTAACGAGAAAAATAACTGGCAACTAATGATTGTAAAAATTACCGATTACACATATTTTAATATCAAAACTGTTTGAGAGGTAGAAATTATATAACTACTTTAGATAAACAGCAAAAGATATTTTCTTACTGGGTGCATACTACCTAGCAAGGGAGAGCCAAGATGAAAGCCAAACTTTTAAATGTTCTTACAGTTTGCGTCGTTACATTAGCAGTGCTTTCACCAGAATTAGTAGTATTTGGTATCGTTTGGGAGCGACATCTGGAGTTAGTAAAATCTCAGAATTTAGCTTACGAAGTTAACAACACAACTACAGATGCTCCCGCCTTGGCTCCCCAAACAGAGGGTACACATTCCCCTCAGACTAGCATTCAATCCGCCGATCGTAATGTGGTTCATCAAATGCTTGCTGTTGCTGAACAATATAAATTTGCCACTATCCTACAATGGTTCTTCTTATTAACCCCGATTTGTGTTGGGTTAGGGATTCTTTTTTATGACAGATATCTAGTTCATCGTGCTGCTGTTTTAAAAGAACAAGTTGAAATGTTGGAAAGGCTGTGGCACCAAAGTATCGAACAGTAACTTATTCACAATTTACTAAAATCAAGAAAATTACCATGACAGACCAAGAACAACGCCAAAGCCTGTATTTTAATCTGATTGATGAGTTACTCAGATGTCCTAATGGTCAAGAACCAGAAGTTTTGGAATCTAAACCCGAATTGATTGATTCCGGTTTAGTAGAAACAATGTTACAAGTAGCTACTATGTTTGCCCATGAAGGCAATCAAGATGGTGCCCAATTTTTATTTTTTGTGGCGCGTGAGCTAGCTAAAGAATTAGGTTTATACCCGGAAGTTCCCAGTACTGAAGTTGCAAATACTGAAGTTGCAAGTAAGGAGTAAAAATGCTGTTGACTTCAACGGATGCAGGACAAATAGCTTTAGAACTGCTGATGGCAGATTGGAATATTTCAGAAGAGAACAGAGAGTGGTTCACAATTTTTAGCTCTCGTCTGATTGGCGAGAGTTGGTACACTGTGGAACTAGGTATAGAAGGATTTCCCGATCGGTGGTTTATTCAAGTATATGACACTGGAGTGTGCGATCCAAACTATACATTTATTTCACCAATTCGTGGTTCTGAAGGATTTACGGACTTTGTAAATGTACCGGAAATCATCGCAGAGGTCTTAGTTTGTGAACGTAATGCTCGCTAATAATTAAAATTCAAAAGTTGGAATTCAACATCATAGGATTTGGGAGCATCTCACCTTTACAAATATACCTGGCGATTAGGAAAATCCAAGAAAAAAATTATCCAATATTGTGGGTTGGGCATCTTGCCCGCCATATAAACGGGCTTTTCGGCCTACCCTACAAGAGTTAATTGTATAAAGATGCTTTACGCAAATTTGAGGTGATGCCAAATGAGGCACACCTCTTTTTTTATGTAATATTTAAGCTTTTATTTAAGCTTAATAAGCTATTTTGTCATATTTAATTGATAAAATTATGTTATATTAAATAGCGTGATGAACGCTACAGAAATATCTGTTCCAATGATTGCTGAAGATATCTTAGCCAAAGAATTCACAAGAGTCGTCAACCATTACTACCCGCAAGTTGGAGAATTGCTGGATGGGTGTTATGTGAAAGTCATCACCTGTTTTTGGGGACGACCTGCTAGACGTTTGCAATATATAGGAATTTATTGCTCTGACGAAATGATTTCCTGTGTGCAAGCTCAAAAAGAAATACTCAGAGAAGTTGCAGACAACATGGGTTTAATCCAGGTTGTCTGTATGAATGCCAAGCGATTGTTGCGCGATCCGATGTCGAAGGTCAAAGAGAACAACCCACGTCTATGGTTGGAGTTGCAGTGGGTTGCAACTTAGTGATTCATCGCATTAATTGAGAGGGGTAAATTCTTTTGTAGAGAGGACTTTATTCCTCAAATATTTAAGCACGCTTTGTGCTTACTACAAACCTATCGACCACTAGAATAACCAGCACCTACGGTGAATATAAAGTATCAACGCAAGTAATGAAAACTGGAATTTTCTGCAATTACGATAATTTTCACCAAGATGCTCGTCGTGCCATCTTTGAGCAAGTTGCACTGGTAAAACAGGCAGAAAGCTTAGGTTTTGAGGAAGCGTGGGTGAGTGAACACCATTTTAGTGAATCTAATCTCAGCCCGTCTATGTTGGTGTTAATGGCACATTTGGCGGGATTGACTTCAACTATCCAATTAGGCACTGCGGCGGTATTGCTGCCGTTCCATAACCCGATTCGGGTGGCGGAAGATATTGCCACTTTGGATAACCTGTGCAATGGACGATTATTGTTTGGAGTTGCCAAAGGCGGCCCCTTCCCGCAACAAAACAAGCATTTTGCGACACTCCCAAGTGAAGCCCGTCCCAAGATGCTAGAGGCGATCGCACTGATTCAAAAGCTCTTATATGAAACTGATGTATCATTTAATGGGCGATATTATCAATGCGATCGCTTAACAATTTACCCAAAACCATTGCAGAGTCAAATACCAGTGTATGTTGCCACTGGCGGTGATGACGGTATCGAATTTGCTGCTAAACATTCCTTCAGCTTGATGGGTGGGCCGCCATTCTCCCTACACAGATTGAAGGATACTGTTACCAAATATCGAGCCTTAAATTCTAGTGGTGCGGAAAACTTAGTGCTGGCACGCTTCTTTTTTGTTGGCAAAACATACGATGAGGCGGTGAGTGAAGCGTTACCTTTCGTTCGCAAATTTAGCCAGAAAATGAAAGCTAATTCGGCTGAAGTATTGCAAAATAGTGCGAATCCCAACCAAAAACCATTCGACCGCACAAATATTTGTTTCGATGAAGATTATTTGATTGAGAATTCAATTATCGGTGATGTGGAGACTTGTCGAGACAGAATCAAGAAATTTCAGGACGAATTAAATTTAGGTACGCTAGCACTCAAACCCTCGTCTGCGGATTTGCAAAAAAACCTAGAGAGTTTGACGCGCTACAACCAAGAGGTGCGAAATTATGTCTTCTAAACTATACCAGCTTCCTCCCGATGATTTACCTCCCGCTGAGGTAACAAAACAGGATGGAATGCTGCAAATGGAGTTAGAACAGTCTGCTGGCAGATGCTTTTATCTAGCCTGCGATCGCATTACGCGAGTCCTGTTATCTAATTGTCAGTGGTATCTCACAACAAATGCTAGCATCCTCACATTAATTATTGATTGCCCTGACTTAGTATCTTACTGGCATATTGTCAGCAATATTCCCCAGTTGGGTAATAGGTTAGAGCGGTTTGCTAGCAATGGTAAAATCCGCGTTTATCCGCCATTCGGTAAAGGAACGCCGTTTGAAATCAGCGTAAATGAAATATCAGCTTATCGAGATTGGCTTTGAGGTAAATATAAACTGGGAATCATCCTTATCGCTGTTTTCCACCCTGTACTTTTAAAGTGCAGGGTGTTGTATTTTATGAGAAGTAGAATTCATTTTTTAAATTGAATACAGTTAGTTATTGAAGTAGAAATAACTACTGTAATATTGGTTTATTTTTGTATTTTGAGACAGAAATATTTAGGCGATCGCTATGTCTACACTCAGTGGTAGTCTAATTAAAAGTGCAGTAGCGCTGATCTAAACGTACCTACTTGCTTATGTCCAAACCTGCTGATATCAGCACTAAACGCCTAATCAGTCTTGCTCCCGATAACTGGGTAAAATGGGTAACACAAATTCCCGATGTTATTGTAGGTGAAATTCTCAACTCAGAATTTCAGTGGGTTAGTAGACAAAGTGATGTACTTATCCGTGTCGAGAATCCGCAGTATGGAAAATTTCTAATTGTCAATGAATTACAACTGCGCTATAAACCGGAAATGCCACGACGGATGCGTGCTTATGCAGCTCTAGCTGAAGAAAAATATAATTTACCTACCTATCCAGTATTAATCAACATTCTTAAAGGAAGTAACACAGACATACCTACAACATATACATCAAATGTTGCAGGTTTAAGAGCAACTCAAGATTATCGGGTGATTAACCTATGGGAAGTTGATGTAAATACTGTGTTTGAGACACCATTACCATCCTTAATTCCATTTGTACCCATCCTCAAAGGCGGTGAAAACGAGGTTGTAATTCGAGAAGCCTTGCAAATTCTGCGTCAGGATGAACAATTAAATCAACTTGAAACAGTTTTGGCTTTTTTTGCTACGTTTGTAATAGAGAGTGCCCTAGTCCAAGAAATCATGAGGTGGGATATGGCTGTGTTGCGTGAGTCGCCTTGGTATCAAGAAATTTTACGTGAAGGAGAAACACGCGGACGACGAGAGGAATTATATTCAGGTATTGAATTGGCACTGGAGATTAAATTTGGGACTCCTGGCTTAGATTTAATGCCAATCATTTACCAAATCACAGATTTACAGCGATTAAAAGTAATTCAACAGGCTATCAAAACCCTAAATACAGTTGAGGAACTACAGCGAGTTTGTGATTGATTTACTGGTAAAAAAACTTGTGATTTTTTCACTTAGAGATATACCACAATACGCTTGGGTTAAGGCCAAAAACTAAAACTGGCGTAGCGCGATTATCGCACTCTTTGCAACGAATACCCACCCCTAATCGCACCGCCAGTTCTAACCCTATAAGTCAATACGGTTCAGTTAAGGCTAAAACCACCACAAAAATCAAGGATGAATTTTCCCATCAGGCATCATTGTTCCTAGCAAGATGGCTCCTTGAAGATTGGCTCCTAGAAGGTTGGCTCCTAGAAGGTTAGCTTGCGTCAAACTAGCTCCCTGAAGGTTCGCTTTTAACAGGTTCGCTTCTGACAGGCTCGCTTGGAACAATTCAGCTTGCGACAAGTTAGCTCCTTGAAGGTTTGCTTGCGACAAGTTAGCTCCCTGAAGGCTTGCTCCCTGAAGGTTCGCTTTTGATAGATTCGCTCCTCGAAGGTTTGCTTGCAACAAGGAAGCTCCCTGAAGGTTTGCTTGGTACAAAGTAGCTTGCGACAAGTAAGCTCCCTCAAGGTTCGCTTCTGATAGGTTGGCTTTTGACAGCTTTGCTTGTAGAAAGTCGGCTAGCGACAAGTTAGCTCCCTGAAGTTTAGCTCCCTGAAGGTTTGCTTTGCCCAACAAAGCTTGCGACAAGTTAGCTCCCTGAAGGTTAGCTTCCTGAAGGTTGGTTCCCAGAAGGTTGGCTTGCGACAAGTTAGCTCCCTGAAGGTTAGCTCCTGATAAGTCGCAGGCTCACACACTTGTTGGTATTCAGCAGCTGCTTAACGTGTTCAGGATTGGCAGCATATCCGGGAGTAGTTAAAAGAGTAGAAGTGCTAACACTAATAAGCAGAAAAGCTTGGTAAATGTTTAACTGCATCGTAGTTCATTATACAATTCGAGAGAATTCTCTCATATTTGCATTTTTTCAGCTTCTTACTCCAAATTTTTCAACGTGATAGCAAGATTACAGAGATATAGCGATCATCCTATTAGAAAAAATACTTCCAGTTTTGATGAACTTCCAGAGGTATTTCGTAAGTCAGTGACTTAATTTGACAGGTTTTAGTTTAAACGCAGAGGTACGCTAAGGAAAGCGCAGAGGGGCGCAGAGTTTTTACTATAATGATGCAGATAGCCACGCATACCAATTCTCTAACCCAGCACCAGTAGTTGCAGAAACCTGAAAAATCTGAATTTTGGGATTTACTTCTCTAGCATATTCTATGCACTTTTGAACATCAAATTGCAGGTAAGGTAGCAAATCAATTTTCGTGAGAATCATTACATCACTAGCACGGAATATATGCGGATATTTTAGCGGCTTATCTTCTCCCTCCGTGACTGAGAGAATCACCACTTTTGCCTGTTCTCCTAAATCAAATAAGGCTGGACAAACCAAATTTCCGACATTTTCAATCATCACAACTGAATTTAGTGGCGGATTCAGTTGTTGTAAACCTCTGTCTATCATTGATGCATCTAAATGACAGCCCGTTCCGGTGTTGATTTGGATGACTTTAGAACCTGTTTCTTTAATTTTTTTGGCATCGTTAGCAGTTTCTTGGTCGCCTTCAATGACACTGATAGATAATTGATGCTTTAAATCATTAATGGTTCGCGTTAAGAGAGTTGTTTTACCTGCACCGGGAGAACTCATTAAATTTAAGGCGAGAATATTTCGACCTTTAAACCATCCACGGTTTTGGGCAGCTAGCAGGTTATTTTTTGCTAATAGGTCTTGTTCTAAAGATATCGTTGTATTGTGTATTTTTGCATGAATTTGAGGTGCTTCTATATGAGTGTCATGACTGTGGGAGTGAGTGATGACAGTTCCATCTGGTAAAGTGTGAGTATGATTATGTTCCGCCTTATCTGTTTCTAAATTTGTAATTTTTATTTCGCTATCATCAGAACAACCACAGGTTACACACATAATTCCTCTATTTCTATTTCTTTAATTTTCAGTTCTTCACCAGTAATTAAATCTAATTGCACGCTACCGCAATTACAAATTCCATAAGGTTTATCTAAATAAACTTCTGCACCACATTGGCGACATCGCCCTAAGCCGGGAATTTCTAAAATTTCTAATGTCGCCCCTTCTAAAATAGTGCCTTGAGTGCAAATATCAAAACAAAATCGGATAGCATCGGGCATAATGGCTGAAAGTTTACCGATTTCTAATAAAACTCGCTGCACTTTTGCACCTTTGGCGTGTTCAGTCACAATTGCCAGAATATTTTGCGTAATTCCAAATTCGTGCATACTATAAATATATTGAAGATTAACAAATTCGTGGTAATTGGTCGCCTACCAACATATCAACAATCCTTTCAGCACCAAAAACTGTTTTTAACAATACGATACCTGGGGGTGAAGGAATAACTTCGCCAATAATACAAGCATCTTTACCTGCTGGGTGTAATTTCATAGCTGATAAAACGTTGTCAGCATTCTCTTTTGGAACCACTACAACTAACTTCCCTTCATTAGCTAAATACAATGGGTCTAAACCGAGAATTTCACAAACTCCGTTGACTTCTTCACGCACTGGAATAGATTCTTCAAAGAGACGAATTCCCACATTGGAAGTAAGGGCGAATTCATTTAAGACTGTAGCTAAACCACCGCGTGTAGCATCTCGCATAGCATGAATTTGGGGACATACACGCAGAATATTTTCTACTAAATTATGCAACGGCTGACAATCACTTTCAATATTAGTGTCTAAGGCTAATTCTCCACGGGCAATTAAAATTGCTGTCCCATGATTGCCTATTTCACCATTAATTATTATTGCATCTCCAGGTTTAATATTTTGGGCGGAAATGTTAACTCCTCGCGGGATGACACCAATACCAGCAGTATTAATAAAGAGTTTATCAGCAGCACCACGATGTACAACTTTTGTGTCACCAGTGACAATTTGAATACCAGCTTTTTCTGCGGCTGCTTTCATACTGTTTGCGACACGGCGTAAGGTTTCGACAGGTAATCCTTCTTCTAAAATTACGCTACAAGTTAGATATAAAGGTTTAGCACCGCTTACAGCTAAATCATTAACTGTACCGTTTATCGCTAATTTTCCTATATCACTACCGGGGAAAAATAACGGGTCTACAACGTATGAATCTGTTGTAAATGCGAGTCTGTCTCCTTGTTGGAGGAGAGGGGTTAGGTTGAAGCTAGCTTGGTCTTCTAGTTGGGAGAGAATTGGATTATCAAAATTGTTGACAAAGATATCATCGATTAAATCGCGCATGGCTTTACCACCGCTGCCATGTGCGAGAGTTATATGAGTGTCTTGGATTTTAGTTTGGCGGCGGACTTTTTCTATTTTTTGGAATAGGGGATTTGTTATTGAGTTTTGGGAGGGAATATTCATATTAAAATTTTTTTAACGCAAAGGAACACAGAGGGAAGCGCAGAGGTACGCAGAGTATTATTCTGAGGAGAAACCGCAGGCGGGGAGAGGTTCTTGAGTTATTTTTGGTTTTTGGGCGATTGTTCTTTTGGCAATTGTGGAGAGTCGCCCGTATTTGTAATAGGCTGCACAAGCACCTTCGGAAGATACCATGCAAGTACCGATTGGTGTTTCTGGTGTGCAAGCTGTACCGAATACTTTACATTCCCAAGGTTTTAAGACTCCTTTGAGAATTTCTCCACATTTACAAGCTTTATGGTCGGCTACTTTGAGGTTAGGAATGGTAAATTTCAGTTCGGCATCAAATTGAGCATATTCAGGTTTGATTTGTAATCCTGAATAGGGTATATCACCTAAGCCACGCCAATCAAAACTATCTCGGACGGCGAAAACTTTATTTATGGCTTGTAGGGCTACTGTGTTCCCAGTTTTTTCTACAATTCGGTTATATTGATTTTCGACTTCGCAACGATTTTCTACTAACTGCTGCAATAGCATCCAAATTGATTGCAGAATATCTAAGGGTTCAAATCCTGAGACGACTATCGGCTTATTATATTGTTGGGAAATAAATTGGTATGGGTCACTGCCAATTACCATGCTGACATGGCTAGGCCCAACAAATCCATCTAGTTGTAAATCGGGATTATCTAGTAGTGCTTTGAGGGCGGGAATCACGAGGACGTGATTGCTAAACATACTAAAGTTATGAATTTTTTCGGCTGCTGCTTGCAGAATAGTGAAGGCGGTGCTGGGGGCTGTGGTTTCAAAGCCTAATGCGAAGAAGACTACTTCTTTGTCAGGATTATCTCTGGCAATTTGTAGGCTATCTAGGGGAGAGTACACCATACGGATGTCTGCACCTTGTGCCCTAGCTTGCAGTAAAGTGGTTTGGGAACCGGGAACTCGCATGGCGTCGCCAAAGGTGGCAAAAATGACGTTATGATTTTGAGAGATTGCGATCGCATCATCTAATCTCCCTTTTGGCATAACGCATACTGGACAACCAGGGCCATGAATTAGTTCGATGGTTTGGGGTAATATTTCTTCGATACCGTATTTAAATATGGAGTGTGTATGTCCACCACATACTTCCATGATTTTGATAGGTTTTTCTAGCCGATTGCATAATTTGGCGATTTCGCGGCATAAGGCTTCTGCTTTTTCCGGTTCGCGGAATTCGTCAACATATTTCATAAGGATTGGGAAATAATAGGTTTTATGTCAATATGGCTTAGTTAAGTATTAATTAAGTACCAATCCCTGCTTGTGCTGCTGCTAATTCTTGGAATAGTTGTAATGTCTCTGCTGCTTCTTGTTCGTTAATTCGATTCATGGCAAAGCCAACATGTACTAATACCCAATCCCCAATACAAGCTTCGGGGGGATGTTGTTCATCTACGATACAAGCAATATTTACTTCGCGCTTAACACCACCAATGTTAACTATGGCTAATTTGTGGTCAACGTTGGTTATTTCTATAATTTGTCCGGGGATTCCTAAGCACATTTTTTTATTTTTTAAGATAAATGAACCACAGAGAACGCAGAGAGAATTATTGTTGAAAGAAATTTTGTCAAATATCAACACTCATCTATTAATTGTGCGGCTGCAATAACTGCTTGTCCTAAAGATAAGCCGCCGTCGTTAGCTGGAACTAAACTGTGAGTAAGTACTTTTATTCCCAATGTTTGTAATTTTTTGGTAACTTGCTCTAACAATATACAATTTTGAAATACTCCTCCTGTTAAGGCTACCTGATAAATCAGATTTTCTTGAGACAGATGCTTAACCATTTGCACAATCGTATTCGCTAAACCTTTGTGGAATTTGGCAGCCATAACAGATTGTGGGATTTGCAGCTGTAAGTCATTAAGCAAGGCTTCCCACATTGGACGCGGGTCTATACAGTAAATACTATCTGAAATGCTAAAACTAAAAGGATATATTAGCGTTTCTTTATCATTATTTAAGCTGCTAACATCTACTATAGCTTCCATTGCGATCGCAGCTTGTCCTTCATAGCTACATTCTTCTCTATAAATACCGATAGCCGCCGCCACTGCATCGAACAATCGCCCCACTGATGAAGCTGGAGGAGAGTTAATTCTTTTCTCTATAAGTTGATTTAGTAGTTGGAGTGGCTGGTTTTTCAGAAATTTTACGATTTCTAAGTCAGTATACTTTTGTTCACAATCATCCCAAAGGTTAGCAGCTACTAATTGGGCATAAGTATTACGCCAAGGCTGATAAATAGCTTGTTCGCCACCAATCATTGCTACTGGTTTAAATGTTGCTAGTCGTTTAAATTTCCGGTAATCTGCTAAAAGAAATTCTCCACCCCAGAGCTTACCATCATTGCCGTAACCTAAACCATCTAAAGCAATACCTAATATTGGAGGTGCAGCTAAAGGAATACCATTTTCTGCCATGCAAGCGGCGATATGGGCGTGATGATGTTGAATTGGATAAATTTTGATTTGATTTGTGTCTGCAAGTTCTTTACCAAGTTTACTTGAGAGATATTCAGGATGTTTATCAATGGCAATTACTTCTGGTTGATGTTCAAATAAATTTAAGTATAAATTTAAATTTTTTTGGTAAGCGTTGAAAGCCGTGGCATTTTCTAAATCCCCTAGATGTTGAGAGAGAATTGCTTTTCCTTCACGCAATAAGCAAAAAGTATTTTTTAACTCACTGCCCATTGCTAAAATTTGCGGTACTTTGTCAAATCCCGCAGGTAAACTAATTGATGCTGGTGCATATCCTCTGGCACGGCGAATTGTTTGGACTTTATCACCAACAACACGCACAACCGAATCATCTACCCGATTAATAATCTCTCGATTGTGAAAGAGAAAATAATCAGCAATTGTTCTTAATTTTTCTCTTGCCTCGTCATTGTCAATACATTGTGGTTCATCAGCAAGATTGCCACTTGTTAAAACCATTGGGCGATTCATCCGTCGCAGAATTAAATGATGCAGGGGCGTATAAGGAAGCATGAAGCCAAGGGTATTTTGCCCTAATGCAACTGACGATGCTAATTGTTTTTTATCTGAAGCTTGTAATAAAACAATTGGTGCCGCAGAACTGGTTAATAATTCTTTTTCTTTGGCGTTGACAATACAATATTGTTCAATTATTTCAATATCTCGCGCCATTAAAGCAAAGGGTTTATGATAGCGCTTTTTTCGCTGACGCAATTTTTGTACAACGGTTTCTTGTGTTGCATCGCAAGCTAGATGAATACCACCTAACCCCTTAATTGCCACAATCTCACCTTTTTGCAACAAGCTACAAACAGCATCGACATCATCCAACATCGAAAACATGGAAGCAGTAACCGATTTCCCATCAGCGCGTTCTAACCAAGCTGCGGGGCCGCAAATATGACAAGCTACAGGTTGGGCGTGAAAACGACGGTTTTCGACATCATGGTATTCTTTTGCACATTCTGAACACATGGCAAACGCAGACATACTGGTATTACATCTGTCATAAGGAATGGCACGAATAATACTCAGGCGGGGNCCGCAATGAGTGCAATTAGTAAAGGGGTAGCGATAAAAGCGGCTAAAGGGGTCGAATATTTCTTGTTGACACTGGGGACAAGTGGCTGCATCAGGAGTAATTTCTGTTTTAATGGTATTATTGACACTACTAGAAATCATGAAATTATCAAATTTCAATTCACCTTCATAAGGAGTTCTAGTTAGTTGATTAATTCTTGCCAATGGTGGAAGTTCTGTTTGCAATCTGGCAACAAATTCGGTTATTACTTCCTCACTACCACATACCCGAATTAATACACCTTGTCCATCATTACAAACATCTCCATACAAACCGCAGGCTTTAGCCAGACGATATACAGTAGGGCGAAATCCTACTCCCTGAACAGTACCGCGAACTCTAATTTCTTCAGTCGGCATAGTTAAACTGCCACAGCAATATTCGGTTATTTCCAGAATCAGCTATCACTGCTGTATTGTCACAAATTTTTATCCCGTAACACCAATTTAAGCTATCTCGTTTAGGTAGTCCGAAATTACGATTTTCACCTTTACTTTGAAAATTTATTTGTCCTGCTAACCCATCTGCCACTACACCTTGCAGTGATAAAATTGATTCTGGCTTTCTCCATCCTAACAACCGAGAATTAGCTGTATCTGCAACAACTAACCAGTCGCCAGCCACCCCCACACCATAAGGCATACTCAAACTACTACCACTAGGATAATAGACTCCTTGATTCATTTCCACAAAATCAAAGCTTTTTTGTCCTAAAACCACTGCACAAGGGGTATTATTTTCTGTTGGTATTCCCTGCCAAATCATCACTCGATGATTACCTGCGTCGCTGACAACCAAATTCTCTCCCCAAAGGGTGATATCGTGACACCAGCGCATACTCGCTGCGGTTGCAGAAGCACCGCCGTTTTCATTGCGAGATATCATATCTGGTTGTCCCAAAACTACATCAGCAGGTTGACCATTTTCTGTTGGGAACTGATGCCAAATTAATACCCTGCGATTACCAGTATCGGCAATAAATAGCCGTCCTTGATGATAGAAAACACCATAAGGCCAGTGCATTGTACTGGCAGATGCTTCTTGACTTGCCCGATTTGGTTCATTATCGACAAAATTAGCTTGTCCTAACACCAAATCTGCTGGAACATTGTTATCTTCTGGTAAATTTTTCCAAATTAAGACTCGATGATTCCAAGCATCTGCAACAGCTAACCCTTCACCACAAGCACAAATTCCAGTTGGTACACTTAAGGTTGCGCTTCCTGGTGTAGTTTTAGCATTTTGTCCTTCATGATAAAAATCAGGTTGTCCAATTACCCAATCAGCAGGTTGACTATCTCGTGTGGGTAATTTTTTCCATCCTAATAATCGATGATGTCCTGTATCTGATACCCATAAAGGGCCGGTTTTTGATAATAAACAAGCACCACGAGGCCCAAACATTGTTATGGCACTAGGTGCTACAGGTATGACTAATTGTTGTGGTTCGAGAATGTTACCTAAAATTACCTCTGCACCTTGAGGTGATAGAGGTAAATATTTAAAAATTTCTGTTGCTTCTAGCGGTAATTGTGATACGGGATTAATTATGATTGGGATATCCATGAACCGCAGATAGACGCTGATAATTATTTAAAAACATTAATGCTGATTAGCATGTAACAATAGTAACGGTTTTGAATTATGCTTTTTTCAAATTCAGTTAAAACCTCTAATCAACTTCTGTATTAATCAAGCTGAAAAAACTCAAGATAGCCTTTAGAGGATGTTTGAAAAGTCCTATTCTCGGTATTAAATAGTTTTAGATCCCCCTAAATCCCTCTTAAAAAGGGGGACTTTGATTCCGGTTCCCCCTCTTTTTAAGGTGGGTTAGGGGGGATCTAAAAGTGCCTAAAGTCACAACAAAATACTTTTCAAACAACCTTTTAGTAAGTTTTGCTACATAGCGAATCTTTGACATGAGTGCGCGATTTACTGAAATGAGAAAGCAAACTGGGGTTTGAGAAAGTAAAAGCTTATTGTGCTTGCGGAAAACACTAAAATGAGTAAGTCAAATAAGCTTTTGCTTGCGGAAAACACCAAAATGAGAAAGCAAACTGGAGTTTGAATAAGTAAAAGCTTATTGTGCTTGCGGAAAACACTAAAATGAATAAGCAAACTGGGGTTTGAATAAGTCAAATGACCTTTTGAGAAAGTAATATGCCTTTTTACTTTCTCAAAACACTAAAATCAATACCTGAATTACACAAATGAGAATGAATTCAGGGATATTGAGAAAGCATTCGGACATTTTGCTTGCACAAAACACTAAAATAAATGCGCGAACTACTGAAATAAAAAAGCAAATTAGCCGTGATTGACTAATCGCCAAGTAGATTTGCTGAAATCTTACCTTCGCACGATCATTTTTGTAGTTTTACAAAAACCTTATTTTCTTTAACCTTGACTGGATAAGACTGAAGCGAAACATCAGGCACGGTTAAGCATTTACCTGTCTCCAATTTGTACTGAAATCCGTGGGCAGGACAGGTAATAATACCATTTTCAACTTTACCCTTTTCTAAGGGATATCCTAGATGGGTACAAGCATTACGGTAACATTTAACTGTAACGCCTTGACGATGTAAAATTAGTGAAGTACCAGCAAGTTGTACTGCGATTACGCTAAACTCAGGAACTTCATCAATAGTTGCTACTTTGATCCAAGTACAAGTTATTTTTGAAGAGAATGGACTGATTAAACCAGAATTTGCGTTCTTAACAGCAGGGCTGTTATTGACTGCAACAACTTTACTAATTTCAGGACAATGGTTTTTTATTGCCTGTTCTACTCCCTGAGATAAAGTTAAAGTAGAAGCCGGACAACTGCTGCAAGTGCCGATTAATTTGACTTCTACTGTATCTGGGGGCTTAATTGCTACTAGTTCTACATCTCCATTATGGCTTTTTAAACCTGGGCGAACTTCTTCAAGGGCTGTTTGAATTCGCTGTGCTAATGGTGGTTTTGGTGGTTTTACTAGTTCGTGATAAAGCAGCACTGCGTACACTACTTCATCAGTCACAGCATGACGCAAACCTGACATTGATTCTTGCTTTAGGCTTTTAATTAAATTAGTCAATGCTGCCTTATGCAAAGCTTCAATTGCCCTTTTTAGACCAACTGCTACACACCGTTGGCTTTCATCCCACTCGGATATAATTGCCTCAAAGCGGTTAATTTCCCTAACTAATTCTTCAAGGTTTGTCATTAGTCATTAGTCATTGGACATGGGGCATGGGGCATTGGTTATTCATAAATGACCAATGACAAATTACTTCATTTTGAAATCTTTGAGGAGAAAGGGCATAGTCAAGCCTGTCACTAGACTAGATAATGTTATTGGTAAACAAAAGGGAATGTCGATTTGGGCAAACAACACTAGCAGGAACGAACCTATAGTAGTAGCAATAGCAGTTCGTTGAACAAAATATATTGGATCGCGCAGTAATTTTCCTTTGAAAAATAACTTTGCAGAAAACCACCCAATTTCTAACATATTGACTCCTAATATTTTGTTAGTAAATTTAGGATTATAAATCCTAAGAGAATAGCAGGAATTACACCAGCCGGAGCAAATAATGCCCCAAGCATTGCTGAAAACTGATAGCCGATATCTTTTCCAGCTAACAGCATTCCACCAATAGCACCGCCGATCATAGACAAGACTGTTGCTATGGCTATCCACACTAATCCTGTTGCTATGTTCAAGTCACCATCTGCTAAACTTGTGAGAAAATCTCTCAGAGAAGGGTTTGTTAAAATATCTCTCATGCTGTTTTTTCCTGATCGTTAAGGAAGTGGGGGGATAAAGAAGATGAGGGGGATGAAAAAGACAAGGGACAAACAGAATAGCCAATTCCCAATGCCCTATTCCTTATTCCCTATTTCTGCTTCAATGTCTTGTAGAGCTTGGGCTACTATCTGTGCTTGTCCCATTTGTTGGTTTTGGGTAAATATTTCTAAAGCCTGTTGATAGTAAATACGTGCTTGTGAAAGATTTTTAGGATTGCCAAGTTCTGGCTTTTCTGAGTCGTCAGGTAAGTTGAATAAGGCGTTGGCTTTGTTTGAGATTGTGTTTGCGTACTCTAGAGGTGTATCTTGGAGATTACGGACTTTTAGCGCTTCATCATAAGCTGCGATCGCACGTAAGTTATTCTCCACAGGATGAGAACTCACTAAATATTGCAAAGCGTTGCCTAAGTTGTTTTGCAACATTGCATATTCTCTAGGATGATCGATCAAGTTAATATGCTTTAGCGCTACCTCAAATGACTGCACAGCTAACCCTTGACGCAAGTATTCCCGTTCTGATGCTAGTGGCATAGAAAGGTAAGCGATCGCAATATTGTTATACAAAATCGCGTATTCTTGAGGGTAATCTTCCCAAGTAAACACCCGCAACGCTTCATGATAAGCCTGGATGCTGTCAGTTATCCGCGCCAGATTGAATGGCACAAGCGACTGCAACACCAGCCCAAAATTCATCTGCGTCTCTGCTACTTCTTCTAGTGAAGCTAATTCTTGTAAAATTGGCAGTGCTTCTTCATAACCTGCTTTCGCTTGCATCAACAGTTGGTAATCAGCATCCGGTATTGCCTGTAACGTCCCCGCCATGCCCACTTTGGCCCTGGCTTTCAGTAGGGGATACTCCTCACCACACATTTCATAGGCCCGGTAATATAAACCAACTGCATTCCGCAAGTCTTGGGCAGCTTTGGGCTTTTTTTGAAAACCCTGTGCGATCTCAATCAGCATTTGGATTTTTTCCTCTGCTGAGGCTGACTCCGATGCAACAGCTGCTACCGCAGCTTTCACCGCCGAATCTGTAATGCTGGGGGTCATAACTCTGCCGTACTCTAGCCAATTGGGAATTGAGTCTGTTAACACCCATGAACGATCGAAACACGCGATCGCATTTCATCACGGGCCATACTGATTTACGCAGGCTTCGAGTCCTTTAGGCGGAATTCCCCTTTTTGATTTGAGCTAGGATTAAAGACTAGAAACTAGGGAAAAAACTTAATCCCCTATAGCTAACGTCCTATACCATGCTCAATACAATACTATAAAACACCCTATTTCTAAAATTCTAGGGGGAAATTGCTAATATTAATGTCAGTTTTAAACACCTAATATTTTTTAAATCCTTTTTGTATCATCGTCTTATACAATTTCAATATTTTTTATTGAATTGTTGACATACATATATTTATTGTACTCAAAATAGTCACCACCGATTAGTCGTTGTGTAAAATATCTTCATCAACTGTAAAACAAGCTCTTTTAAAAACAGACAGTATCTTTTATCGAATCTTTCAGAGTATCCCCAGTACTTTTTTTGAACTGATTAATCAACCACCACAACTAGCTAGTGCTTACCAATTTTCTTCAGTAGAAGTCAAACAATTGGCGTTTAGAATCGATGGCGTTTTCCTCCCAAATACGCCAGACTTACCGATTTATTTTGCCGAAGTGCAATTTCAGCCAGATAAAAAATTCTACTCACGTTTATTTACTGAAATTTTTAACTATCTCGATAAAACCGAATTAACTAACAATTGGCGTGGTGTTGTCATCTTCCCCAACCGCAGCGTTGATACTGGAGATACCGAAAGATATACAGAATTACTCAACTCACAACGAGTAACTCGCGTCTATCTCGACGGATTAAGCTCAATTGAGGCATCATCAATCGGTATAGAGACAGTTAAACTCATCATCGAACCCGAATCAACTGCGACAATAAAAGCTGTAGAGATAGTCAACAGTGCCCGACAGCAAATTCCTGATGTCACTACTATTAGGGAAATAATACAATTGATAGAGACGATATTAATCTACAAGTTACCGCGATTGAGCCAGGAGGAGATAGGAAAAATGTTTGGATTAAATGAATTAAAGCAAACTAGATTTTACCAAGATGTTTTTGCAGAAGGGAAACAAGAAGGTAGACAGGAAGGTAGACAAGAAGGTATACAAGAAGGTAAGTTAGAAACGATACCCCAATTATTAGGGTTGGGTTTAAGTATTGAGCAGATAGCTCAAGCGTTAGGTTTGGACGAACAAGTTGTTAGGCAAGCTGCACAACCAAAATCCTAAAATAATAGGGTGCGCGAAGGATTAACAGTGCGTTTAATAGAGACGATATTAATCTACAAGTTGCCGCGATTGAGCCAGGAGGAGATAGGAAAAATGTTTGAATTAAATGACTTGAGGCAAACTAGATTTTTCCAAGATGTTTTTGAAGAAGGTAAACAAGAAGGTAAACAAGAAGTTAAGTTAGAAGTGATACCGCACTTATTAGCGTTTGCTTTCAGTATTGAGCAAATAGCTCAAGCGTTGGGTTTGGACGAACAAGTTGTTAGGCAAGCTGCACAACCAAAATCCTAAAACAACTGATATATAGTTGACGGGGCGCAAAGTTTAGTGCCCCTATTTTTGGCTCATTTATTACATAAAAATCTGATTACTTAAAATACTCATCACCTCACACGCATTAACAGTTGATAGTAATCATTAATCATTACATAGTTTTCTCTGTGAGAAGTTAAGCATGTTGAGTTTATTTAATGTCAACATTTAAAAACAAGAGGCAGTGTTTATTTTTACTATTTTAGATTTGTCATGTGTGTTGTATATAACAGACAGAGCTATTGAAAATAATCTTGAGAGTATTTCATTTATTGTTAATGATTAATTCTTTTTTAATGAAAGTAAATTAGATAAAAAAATATCTTACTATTAAAAAATAAATATTGATAAACAGGTGAGACTTTGCAAGCATTATCACCTACATCATGCATGGGAAACAATACAAAAACACCTAGCCGATGACTAACGTACTATGGCTACAAGGTGGTGCTTGTTCAGGCAACACCATGTCATTTCTCAATGCTGAAGAACCGACAGTCTGCGATTTAATTGCCGACTTTGGTATCAAGGTACTTTGGCATCCCTCCTTGGGATTAGAACTAGGCAACGACTTACAAACACTTCTACGGAATTGTATTTCTGGCACAATTCCCCTAGATATCTTGGTATTTGAAGGCAGTGTTGTTAACGCCCCTAACGGTACTGGCGAATGGAATCGGTTTGCCGATCGCGCCATGAAAGATTGGTTATTAGACCTTGCCAAAGTTGCTAAATTTATCGTCGCTGTGGGAGACTGTGCGACATGGGGAGGAATTCCCGCCATGTCACCCAACCCTAGCGAATCAGAAGGTTTGCAATTTCTCAAACGTCAAGAAGGCGGCTTCTTAGGGAAAGATTTCGTATCGCAAGCTGGATTACCTGTAATTAATATACCTGGATGCCCTGCCCATCCCGACTGGATTACGCAGATATTAGTTGCGATCGCTACTGGACGCATAGCAGACATTGCTTTTGATGAACTAAATCGTCCCCAAACCTTCTTCAACACCTATACCCAAACAGGTTGTACTCGCAACGTCCACTTTGCTTACAAAGCTTCAACTGCCGAATTTGGTCAGCGCAAAGGCTGTCTATTTTATGACTTGGGTTGTCGCGGCCCCATGACTCATTCTTCCTGCAACCGCATCTTATGGAACCGCGTCTCATCTAAAACCCGCGCCGGAATGCCTTGTTTAGGTTGCACAGAACCAGAATTTCCCTTCTTTGACCTCAAACCAGGAACCGTATTCAAAACCCAAACAGTCATGGGAGTTCCCAAAGAATTACCGCCAGGGGTGAACAAAAAAGACTACGCCTTACTCACAATGGTCGCCAAAGACGCAGCACCACCTTGGGCAGAAGAAGACTTTTTTACTGTTTAGTCATTAGTCATTAGTCCTTTGTCATTTGTGAAAAAGCAATGACTAATGACCAATACTTCTCTACGAGAGGCTACGCCAACGGCTTCGCGGTAGTTGAGCGCAGTCGAAACTCAGTACAAGTGACCAATGACAAATGACCAATGACAAAGGACAAATAACAAATGACAATTCAATCATTAGACATTTCGCCCGTTGGTAGAGTTGAAGGCGATTTAGATGTCCGAGTTGATATTGAACATGGAAGAGTAGTCAACGCTTGGACACACGCTGAATTATTTCGCGGATTTGAAGTTATCCTGCGTGGTAAAGACCCACAAGCTGGATTAATTGTCACACCTCGCATTTGCGGAATTTGCGGCGGTTCTCACCTGACATCTGCATCTTGGGCATTGGATACAGCTTGGGAAACAGAAGTTCCCCGCAATGCAATTTTAGCGAGAAATCTTGGTCAAATTGTCGAGACAATTCAAAGCATCCCCCGCTATTTTTATGGTTTGTTTGCCATTGACTTAACCAATAAAAAATACCGCAATAGTCGCCATTATGAGGAAGCTGTTAGACGCTTTGCCGCCTTCACTGGCAAATCTTATGAACTAGGCATAACAATTTCCGCTAAACCTGTAGAAATTTATGCACTATTGGGCGGACAATGGCCTCATTCTAGCTACATGGTTCCTGGTGGTGTGATGTGCGCCCCAACTTTAACAGACATTACCCGTGCTTGGGCGCTTCTCGAATATTTTCGCACCAATTGGTTAGAACCAGTGTGGTTGGGTTGTTCTTTAGAACGCTACGAACAAATCCAAACTTATGACGACTTCAGAGATTGGTTAGATGAAGACCGCAATCATCGGGATTCCGACTTAGGTTTTTATTGGCGGATGGGTTTAGATATTGGTTTAGATAGATATGGCGCTGGTGTTGGTAAATATGTCACTTGGGGATATTTAGCCCATGAAGATAAATACCAAAAGCCGACTATCGAAGGGCGAAATGCGGCGATGATTATGAAAAGTGGAGTGTATGATAGCTTCGCAGACACTCACGTTTTAATGGATCAGTCATTTATCCGCGAGAATACAACTCACTCTTGGTACGATGAAGGGACAGAGGATATTCACCCTAGCGATCGCACCACTAAACCCACTGCAATCAATACCAAAGACTTCGATAACGCTTACTCTTGGTCGAGTGCAGTCCTTCACAAAGACTTCGGACGCTTGGAAACTGGCCCCTTAGCGCGGCAATTAGTAGCTGGTGGTCAACATGGCGAATCTTGGCAACACTACGACCCCTTCATCCTCGATGTCTTCAAACGAATGGGTGGTGCTAGTATTCATGTGCGTCAGCTAGCACGAGTTCACGAAATTGTCAAGTTATATCGGCAAGCTGAACACTGTTTGCGCGAATTCAAGTTAAACGATCCTTGGTATATTAAACCTACAGAAAAAGATGGTCGTGGTTGGGGTGCAACGGAAGCGGCGCGAGGTTCCTTATCTCACTGGGTTGAAGTAGAGGGCGGTAAAATTAAGAATTACCAAGTGATTGCCCCTGGTACTTGGAATATTGGGCCTCGTGACGGTGAAGGAATCCGCGGCCCCATTGAAGAAGCGTTAATTGGGACACCCATTTACGATTCTAGCGATCCGGTGGAAGTTGGTCATGTGGCGCGATCGTTTGATTCATGTTTGGTGTGTACAGTCCACGCCCATGATGCTAAAACAGGTGAAGAGTTAGCGCGTTTTCGGACTGCTTAATTCTCAAAATATCAGATCATCTACCACAACCTACATTGAGTGCTGCTTAATGGCACTGCAAAACTTGAACAGCAGTCAACTTTAGATCGGCAAATACCAGTGAAGCGATCGCACTATCTCCTAAATACACCTTCTCCTCATAAAAACCCTCTACCCATTCCAGAACTGTCACTCGCTGTTGTATCGGATCAACAATCCAATACTCAGCGATACCCCGTGCGGCATACTCAGATCGCTTATAGCGATAATCACGACTACTCTGATTTGGACTTACCACTTCAACCACTAATAACGGCGGTGGCATCTCTGGCATTACCGTAGATCGTTTAGCCCCCTCCATCGCCGTCGCCAACTCCTCAGAAAACACCACTAAATCAGGAACGCGCACCCGTGAGCCAGTAGTCATAATTTCTGTTTTCATCGACAGCCGATAAGCAGGAATACCCAGTTGCACAAAGCAGACAAGGATAAACATGGCAATTCGTCGATTTATCTCACTCTCAGCCGTTATCAGAAGCAATTCTCCATCTTCAAACTCATAGAGAGCATCTGTACCATCGTCATAATTAAAGAACTCCTCAAGAGTCATATTCCCAGATGCAGCTTTATCTAATGTGATTGCCATAATCACCTTACCTTCTGGTAAAAACATCATTAGCTTACTACTATCACAATATCTCTAGGACTTACCCGTTTAATTTAATTATCAGGTGGGTTAGTCATAAGCTCACTTTACAACTTACTGGATTAGCCATATACCTACGCTAAGGTATAGCCAGTCGTAGATATCGCTTCACAGATTATATTTATTACTTAGATTTTGGTTCGATCTCAAATTCAAGTTTGGAACGGTAGAAACACACATCAAACTCTAGGAAAAAGTTTGTCTGTCCAAAAATTAAGGGTACATTCGCTCTTCTCACCCAAGCAAATACCAGTTGAACTGGCGCAAAATCACCGATCTCAACGTTTGCCAAGAATGGCATTGCTGGCAGATTGCTCAGGTTCCCTGCTAATTGAATAATCGCCCTGCTATCATCCCAAACCCCACCTAACTCAATACCAATTTCATAGAGTAGAACATTTACAGTTGCACCACTGTCCACCAGTCCAAGAGCTTCAACCGCTCTATCACCTAGACAAAGACGCAGTGGAATCCGTGGCAAACTGTCAAACTCATTTTGAGAAGTATCAATAGTCGAGTATTTGAATCGCATCTGGTCACATTTGATCTGTCTGTTTCAATGCCTGCATAAGAACTTCACCTGCACCAAACGAATTGTAGGGAGTAGGCAAATCATAGGTTTTAAATGGTTCTAGAGGCGAAATATCTTCGTTAGTATCCAATTCTTGTGCCAAAATGCGGATTAGCTTAAGTTTTTCTGATACAGACAGTTTGCGGACAGCAGGAAGTAGCTCACTGAGTGTCATGTTTCGCGCTCCATTTATCCAACCAGGCTCACTTATAGCTTACTAGATCCGTTATCCAACTGAGCGTAGGCGTAGCCTGTCGTAGACATCGCTCTTGCACCACTATGACAATCAGACTAAACTTAGTTTGCAGGCTTAGTTTAATCTTATGGAAACCGTAAATATTCATCAAGCTAAAACGAATCTCTCAAAGCTGTTGTCACGCGTAGAACTTGGAGAAGAAATCATTATTTCCAACCGAGGTATTCCTGTTGCTAAGTTGGTTCCGTTTCGCTCCTCATCAAATCGACTCAATAGTTTAGGGCAGGATCAAGGGCGTTTCGTAGTACCAGATGATTTCAACGCGCCTTTGCCAGAAGATATTTTGGTAGCATTTGAGGGCGGTGAGGAGTGAAACTTTTGCTAGATACGCAGTGCTGGTTATGGTGGTTTGCCCAACCAGAGCTTTTAAATGAAGCAGCGATCACCCATATTGCCGATGAAACCAATGAATTGTGGCTCTCAGTTGCTAGCATTTGGGAAATGGGGATAAAAGTTGCGATCGGCAAGTTACCACTGTCAGATCCCATAGACAATTATATTTCTAGTCGGATGGGGGTGTTGGCAATGCGCTCTCTAGAAATTACAGCTTCTCATGCTTTACAAGCGGCTGCGTTACCTTTGCACCACCGAGATCCTTTTGACAGAATGTTGATCGCACAGGCTCAGATAGAAGATATGACGCTTGTGAGTGCCGATTCAATGTTCAATCAGTACGACATTTCACTACTTTGGGCAGCCAAATCCTGAGATTTTAACATTTGATTTCTGGTTAAGTGTTAAACCTCATCGCCACTCCAGCATTTCTTCAATCGTCAAACCAATATCACTCGCAATCTGCCGTAGCAACCTTGGTGAGATGTCACGCCCTTTGTGGAATGGGACTGTTGTTCCTCGTCCATCTTCGTGTCGAAACTGTTTGTGTGAGCCTTTCTGACGCACCTCCACAAACCCAAGCTTCTCCAATATTCGTACAACTTCTTAGGGTTTCAGAATAGGAATATTACTCATGGTCTACTGAACCACAATCTGTTGTATACCTACAAACTCTGTCTCGAATACCAGATCCTCGTCCTCTAGAAGCATTTCAATAACTTCACGCAAATTTTCCTGCAATTCATCCAAGGTTTCGCCTTGAGAATGCGCTCCAGGAAAGCCAGGGACATAGCCCACATAGAACTTAGTATCAGAATCTCTTTCAACGATCGCAGTAAAAGTTTTCATATCATAATCATATACAAGGCTCACTTTACAGCTTACTGGATTGGTCATCGAAGTGAGCGATCTATGACAATCAGACTAAACTTAATTACCACCTAGAAGCAATACCGAAAAACAGATTTATCAACGTCTTACCAAAAAATAGCCAATCTAACCAAAATACAATGTGAAGAATTGCTATCACCCAAAATACAACTTGATAAGAAGCTTTGCTGCTTTTGTGACGTAGCTTCTGTTGAGCAACAAATGCACCTAACCAACCACCCATAAATTCGCACAGATGTAAAGTATTTTCTTGCGTTCTCCATCGTCCTTGTTGTGCGCGAGACTTATCATCGGCATATAGTCCAAAAGTAATTAAACTCATGACAGGATAAAGAATTAGCGGAATTGGGTTGCCAGTTGTTAGTGCAAGATGAATTGAACCCAACCCTGGTAGTAAAGATAGAAGTAATGTATTTAATGCTAATGATAAAGATTTATCTACAGTTCTGGATACAGACTTATTTGGTGCGTTAGAAGATAAGGATTTTGATTTAACTTCTTCAATAGAAGCATTACAAGCGCGTACTTTGCCATCTTTACTAACTGTTAATTGATAACAAATGAAATCACCAGCTTGAGGACGACGGTTAACGTCTTTAAATCCTGTAATGTGTAGAAAGACTTCTTGACTACCATCATTAGGTTGTATGAAACCAAACCCGCGATCGTCCTTCCAGATAGTTAGCTGTCCTATGTGTAAAGCAGGTTTCATGAACAAATTATATGTTTATACCTGCTTTACAGTATGCCCTAGTTTACACAAATAGATAACACCAAAAATGCGTAGGCGTAGCCCGTCGGAGACATCGCTCCATCAACTCTTTACCCTGGTAAAAATGTCGCAATAAACTTTTCAACTCCTTTAGGATCTTGCATTAGTTGCTCATTGAGTTGCTTGGCCTGCTCACCTGGGTAAACTTCTTCTATGCCATCAACTACAGCTTGCAGCGCATCCCGAACTACTTCTTCTGGAGGTACTTTTGGATCAGGGAAAGACTTGCCCATACCAATATCGATCGCTCCTGGTAACACTGCTACCACCAGCGTTTTTTGAGCCGCTAATTCTGCCCGAACCGCCTGAGTCAATGACAAAACTGCTGCTTTAGAAGCGCCATAGCTCCCATTAAAAGGAAGATTCACCCGCGCCACCATTGAAACCATATTAGCGATCGCTCCACCTCCATTTTGTTTCAAGATAGGAGCAAAAGCACGGCACATAATCAACGTCCCAAAATAATTAACTTCCATTTCTGCCCTAGCGGAAGACAAATCAGGTGCAGCAATCAATCCCTGGTTCAAGCCCACACCAGCATTGTTAATCAACAAGTTGACATCTTGACATTTTAGTGCAGCTTGACGAACAGATTCTTCATCAGTAATTTCTAACTGAATCGGGATAATTCGCTGCGGATCAGTTGCAACAATTTCAGCTAAAGCATCCACCTTGCGAGCGCCAGCATAAATTTTGGCTACACCTTGCGCTCTCAATCCCTCTACAAAGTACTTCCCTAGACCTCCATTTGCGCCAGTTACCAGGGCAGTTGCACCTAAAACTTCCATGCTTTTCCTTTATACCGTTGAAATAGGAATTACTCTAATCCAAAAATATACTTATACTTACTTTTTGGGAAGTACTTACTTTTTTGTAAGTTCGCATAATATATGTCAGAAAAGCAAACTGAAGGCACATCATTTGTGCAAGCAACACTAAAAATTTTAGGTGGCAAATGGAAGATTTTGATTCTCTGGCACTTGAAGGATGAAGCCAAACGATACAGCGAATTGAAACAATTGATTCCTGAGATTACTGAAAAAATGTTGATTCAACAACTTCGTGAGCTAGAAAATGATGGAATTGTTAACCGAAAAGTGTACTCAGATGTACCTTTAAAAGTGCAATATTCTTTTACAGATTATGGCAGAACTCTTATACCTGTATTAAAAGCTCTTTGCGACTGGGGACAAGAACATCTAAAGCGAGTTATTAGGGAATAGAAATTAGGAAGTGGAGCAGAGATTTTCTAATGCCCTATTCCCAATGTCCTATTCCTAATGCCTGATATTCACAACTCGTAGCGTAACACACTAAAACTTATAGAAATAGTGGGTTAGGCTTGCGTTAATGCATTTGCATAAAACAGCAATTTACACGGTAAGCTTGTGTCTGATTTAGCGCTACATAATTATCTCCCTCGCGTTCCCGATGCAGCATTGCAAGAATACATAGAATGGTGTGTTTTAGAGCAAGCTCAAGCCGCAGAATGTAACTTTACTCCTGATATAAGTAAGTTAGATAATTTGCCACCAGAAGACTATGTTCCTAAACTTGTCGAGCAGTTCATGAAAGTTAAACCAGACCCAATTAAAGCCGGTTTGGTAGCTGCGATCGCTGGTAAGGAAGCTGACAAACACGCTTTATCCGGTTTAGCGATCGCTGCTGATTTTGTATCTCTTTATGTCAAGTACTTAATTCCTAAAGAAGGAAGTACTAAAGAACAGGCTGAAGAGATATTAACTAAAGTGTCACAAGATCAGTATGATAAACTGACTGAAGTTGCCAAGAAACATGGTGTAGCTTTATAGTTTCCTGCTGATAAGTTACTTCTTCAGAGGCTTTGTCTATACTATTAGCCAAAGCCTTTTGTGTAACCCTGCATTTTGCAGATTATGGTAACAACTTAAAGTAATCGCAGTGTCTTGAACGAACAAGCTCAAAGTCACGACAATTTAGTGTCAAAAATTTCATAATTATGTTGCATGAGACAAACATAATTTCTGATTTTATTGCTGTCAATCTCATCCGATGAATAATTGATTGCTGTTCTTTCAAAGCCAACTGAAAATAAATTATTTTGGATAGCGATAAATTTATCTTCATCCATACTATTATGAAGCAGCAATAAAGTATATATTAAGTCAATATAAAATATTGATTAACTGTCTTAACTGTCTTAACTGTCCTTGCATCTTGAATAGCGATCGCTAGATGATACGAACACGGTCTTTAAAAAAGCCAAACTAATCAACCAAATCATTTTTAGTTTAAGATAGAGGTTAACATTATGATGCTAGGTGGACTTCTTCCGCCGATCGGTTTGGAGATCCCGATCAGTGGCTACACGGTAAATACACCGCTGAGAGTGGATGTCTTAGGGATCATTACGCTGGACTTTAAGGGAGGGCTTCTAGTGCGAGTAGAGGCCAACCTCGCAGGTGGTCTTGGTGGCGTTAAGCTAAAGGTGATCGGTCTCGAGTTCTCGGCTGATAGTCCTGTGCTCGGCAAGGTTACCATCAGTCAGGCCGATATCGACGAGACGCCGCTCAGCCTGCTCGAAGTTACCAAGAATATGCCGCCGACTTTTCGGCAGACTATGTTTCTGGATTTAAATGTGACAATCGAGAAGCCACCAGGCGGCGGTCCGCCCCTGGTGCTGTCGAACACTAAGACGGCTACACTGCTCAACGACAACCTTACGATGTTTCCGCCGCAAGGTGCCGTTTACCAATTACAGCAACCAGTAGACCTCGCGCCAGTCGGAGCGCCGAACCAGGTCGTTGCCCAGCTTCTCCAGTTCCCCGTCACGTTGTCGCACAACCCGTAACAAGCCGGACTGGGGGCTGTCATTGTAGAGTGAACTACCTACATCCACCGCGATCGCAGTGGATGTAAGGTTCTGGAATTCCTGATTAGTCATCTATCTCCAAATTTTCATTTATCTCTATTCTAGTAATACAATGCGATCGTCAAACTTAGCCCCCAGTTTGCGATCGATAGACTAAGCGAATAAAATTTATCCCATGCTCACTATTATTGGTTGCGGAAATCTCAATCGCAGTGACGACGCAGTAGGCGTAATCATTGCTCAACGTTTACAAAAATATCTAGCTGAAAACCCTCATCCTCATGTGCGAGTATATGACTGTGGCACCGCAGGGATGGAAGTAATGTTTCAAGCTAGAGGTAGTAAACAATTAGTAATTATTGATGCAAGTTCAACAGGTTCTGAACCGGGTGCTGTGTTTAAAGTTCCAGGAAAAGAACTGGAAGCAATGCCCGAACCTAGTTATAACTTGCACGATTTTCGTTGGGATAATGCTTTAGCCGCCGGACGGAAAATCTTTCAAAATGACTTTCCTGAAGATGTGAAAGTTTATTTAATTGAAGCGGCAAATCTTAGTTTGGGACTGGAATTAAGTCCTGCTATCAAACATTCTGCTGATTTAGTTTTTGAAGAGGTAGCTGCACTCATCAGCCAGAATAATAAGTAAAAATTTCTAACTCTTGTACAGACGCGATTAATCGCGTCTCTCTTATCTATGCCCAATCCCGATAAACAGAAAGTTCATCTACCCTCATCTCAAAAGGTATACCTTGACTTTCTGGCGGACAAACACGGATTTTAGCACTGTTAACAATTCCATATAGCAATGTTCCCATTGGCACAATTTTTTGTAAAACACGCCAATTAATAACTTGATCGGGACATTCAATTACCAATGTCAGAGCATTGGCGTGCGTTGTGACATACCACCGACAATCAGACAGTAGATTTTGAATGGTGCGATCGCAAGCGTCATAAAAGTATCTGCTAATAGAATACTCTAATTGCTGCCGCAGTATAATATCAGCAGATGTCGGTTGCATCGGATGTGAATCATCACCATTTAAGTAATACATCTTTTTAGCCATCTCTCTTTAGCTTCCTGCTTATATTCCAATCACCATTCCATAAAGTACATCTTTATTCGTTTCTAATAATTCTTGGGTTTCGTCATCATAATATGCACCAATTCCACTACACTCAATTCCCAAATAATTACTAGTTAAATAAAGTCTTTGTCCGAGAAAACCAGCTATTTGCATAGCAGTTTGATAATTTAAATAATCTGACACAAAAAATAAAGTTACTGCGCCATCTCTAGCAATAGCCTGATTAATACATAAGTAACCTGTCTTTTCGCTAAAATTACCTGCTTTAACCAGATGTGTACCTCTATATAACCCAGGTGTCATTTTTTTTACTCGATGCACCACTGAGTAAATTTCTATTTCCTCATAGTTTTCTGTCGGTATTGACTGTTGAAGTTGTTGCACTACATATAAATAATCTTCTTGAGAAATAGCCTCTTTCCGGAAACGTCTAATAGAACGTCTATCCCAAACAGTTTGATAAAATTTATCCCGATCGAAATCAAATTGAGGATACTCTAATTTTTGCTGACGACTCTTTTCTAGAGTAGTTGCTTGATAAGCATCTTCAATAAATTGATTGGATTCAAAATAATCAGTACCAGAGACAAAAGGAACTTTCAGCCTTAAGCTTCTGATTTTCTTGTCTTGTATTTCTCCTGACACCGCACAAGCAGTAATAAACTCTTTATTCTCCAATCCCAAATCAGAATTGAGAGCGAGTTTATCAAAGTCAAAAATTAGTTGTATATCTCGGTTGTGGAGAAAAGCTGAAGCTGCGATCGCACCTAAATGGTGTCCGCTATCTAAGAAGCAATATCTTATGCTTCTATTTTGATATTTCCAGCTAGACCTATAATAAACACAACTAATTAAAAAGATGAATCCGTTGATACATTTACCCGGTATAATATAATTCTCCAACCCATCATCAATTAATTCATAGATGAGAGTTAGACAATTATTCTCAACTTCTAGATGGTATATACCATTTACCATTCCCTCAATTCCACGAACCTGTACGTAAACTTCCGTAGGATACAGAGCGCCTGCTGATGGATTCACTCGCAGTTTATAAGGGCCATCTTTATATACTTTTTCTAGTGTTATCGCACTGGTTAATGAGATAAAAGAGTGAACAGGATTATTGAGATTTAATTTCACTCTCCGATAAAACTTGGGATAAACTTTAAATGCAGATGGCTGTGTTGAAGCATCTACATAATTTGGATCGAGTTGTACCGATAAGTAAGAATGCTTGGTAGCGTCATGATAAGCTTTGCCCAATATCTGACTTGATGGCATTTTTAATTATCCTTAAGACTTCTACGTTGCTAGCAAAATCTATCGCTTTATAATCGTCTAAGTTTTTTAAATATAAATTAGGATGATGTTCTAAAAGTAACTTGACGACTTCTGTCTTTCCGGCTGATGCTGCGTACATTAAAACAGTTGCACCGTTATCATTTTGGTTGTTAATGTCAATGTTATGAGCCAAGAGTAAATTAATTAAATCGTAGTGATTACCAAAACAAGCAAACCATAAAGCATTGTTGCGATCGCTATTTCGAGCATTAATATCTACGCCTGTATCAATTAGCTCTTTGACGACTGTATAAACTCCTTCTCTTGTCGCTTTCATTAAAGCTGTATCACCATTTTCACCTGGCTGATTCAAATCGCCAGGATTATAGCCTTTTGCTATTAGCCATTGGGTTGTTACGCCACTCAATTTTTGACTGTTGGTTAGATTCATAACTACTCCTAAGTTAACTTTTTTACTAATATAAATTTGCTTGGCAAATAGAATGGTGAGCAATGCTCACCATTTTTGCAAAAATGTTATTTAACTCCTTTTAACTTACATATATGCTATCAATTTTATAAGTTTAAATTATGAATCATTTATAAAGAACAGCAAACATTCATCTTAAAAAAGCTTGAAAAATAATGGAAAAGCAGTAATTTTTACAGTTTTCTTACATAAGATAGATTAATAGCAGATATAGGTGGATTTAGATCCCCAACTTCTTGAAGAAGTCGGGGATCTGCACTTGGACAGTAAGTGTGTATATTTTCAAATTGACTGACAATGATAAGAATATAAAATATTATCTACATCTTCGATGGTAAGACTTTGGTTATCAGCTAAAGCTTTCAATCTATGGGTAATATCTTTAAGCTGGGATAAATTAAAGGAAAGTCCTAATTCATTAGCTCGGTGATTAACCGCCTGTTTTCCAGCCAATTTATGATTAATTAAAATTGAGCGCGTTACACCAAAACTCCGGGGATTAATAGCTTCATAAGTCTCCGAGTTATTGAGCATAGCTTTAGTATGAATACCAGCTTTATGACTAAAAGCACTTTCCCCAAAAACACAATGGTTAAAAGGAATAGAAATCCCAACTTTTCTCGCAACTAATTCATGCAAGTAACCAAGTTCATCCAAGCGATATTTAGACTTAATCTGCTCTGGATTTGTAGCATATAACCTCGCAATAAATCCAGCTAGTGAGGTAATACCATTTCGCTCACCAATACCCAGAACACAAGTATCAATATGAGTTGCACCCGCTTCCAGTGCTGTATAACTGTTAGCATTTGCACATTCTGTATCATTATGACCATGAAACTCAATATCTAAATTAGTGAATTGGCGCAAAGTCTTCACTAATTCAAATACTTGCATTGGGGTAATAATTCCTACTGTATCGGCAATTCCTATGCGTTTGACAACTCCTAACTTTTCAATCTCAGAATAAATTGTAATTAAATCTTCTATGGAAGTGCGTGACGAATCCTCAGCCGAAAACCGTAACTCAATATCGGGGGCTTGTTGATGAATAAAAGTTAAAACTTCAGATGCTAAATCAATAATTTGATTAATATTTTTACCATGACTAAACTGACGCATCAAAGAAGAACTACCAATAGTTAAATTAATCCCAGCGACGCCTGTTGCTAAAGCGACTTTAGCATCTTCTAAATGACAGCGAATGTGAGTTAATATTTTGGATGGCAAGCCTAACCTAGCTAATCGTTCACAGTCTCGTCTAGACTGAGGTGAAGCAATTGGTGACGTTAACTCTATATATTCTACTCCAAATGCAGCAAGGGCCTCAGCAATTTCGACTTTATCATCTGAAGAGAAATTGGCTTTGACGAATTGTTCACCTTCACGGAGAGTACTTTCTACAATTGCAAATTCAGATAGCGACATTGAGTAATCCCTATACTAATTCTTACTAAGGATATTCACTTGTTAGTTTTTATATTAACAGATTTGCATAATTGAGAAATAATTGCTTTGGCTGATTCTTGGGGACTGGTTATAGTATCAATTATAAGAGAGCGATCGCTTGTATCCATCGCTTCTAAAATCTGTTTTGTCGGAACCGAATCATAGTTCTGACTCTCTTCCACAAATATTTTTAGTTTTTCTCGCAATTCTACACCTGTAACAACTTGTTTGCTTACAAGTTCTAAGATTTGTTGTTCTTCTTTAGGAGTAAAATAAGCAGAAGCCTCTGGTACGCCTAAACTAGCAAAATTGCTCAGTACTTCTGGGATAATTTGCATACGATCGTCTAATTCTTGATTAGCAATTCGATCAAAAGAATCATGACGTTTTAGAAGCCTTTCTAAACGCACCGTATTTGGTGCGGTCAACATTACAAATTTAGCATTTTTTAAAGCTGTAGCTGCATAGCGAACCTCATTTTCACCACGCAAACTATCGAAAACTAACATAGAGTTTACTTCTTGTGGATTGATGTGTAGAGAAGCTAAAATGTGACCCATTCCACCAGGAAAGTATTCTCGATAAAGGCGAGTATAAGTTAAACGTTTAATCCGGCAATGAGGCTGCATGAGTTTCTCTTGCATTTTTAACATTGGCGCAATTATCACGCGTTCGGTTAAAACACGACGATTAGGTAAAAGTGTAAAATCCAAGCCTTCTTCAGCCAAAGCTTTTGTGATTGTGCTTTTCCCCACACCAGTCATACCTACTATAATAAGTAAGGGAAAACTTGTTATTGGCAACCAATCTTTAGGAACAGGAAATCCTACACCTCCAACTGGACTTAAATGTTCAAAAAATAGATTTGGTCTTGTTGTATTAACTTGATGCTGCACAATATAAACCTCTTTTTAGTTTAGTCATTATAAGTACATAAATATTTTCTATCTTCGGTACTTATACATAATTAACTAGCTGTGTTAAATGAATGATCATATCCATCAATAGTTAGTTTTTTTAAATTTTTTATCTTACTTTTTGCAGCAAGTGACTACCACGCCTATTTTTGTAATTCTTGTCAAGCAGAGATACTACTGTTAAGTAAATGAGGATTATTTCAAAATTATTAAGATATCTTAAAA
The DNA here is from genome assembly GCF_030382115.1 of Nostoc sp. GT001. Classification (NCBI taxonomy): domain Bacteria; kingdom Bacillati; phylum Cyanobacteriota; class Cyanophyceae; order Nostocales; family Nostocaceae; genus Nostoc; species Nostoc sp. GT001. The sequence goes on along the minus strand of NZ_JAUDRJ010000003.1, from coordinate 314,853 downwards.
AAAGCTAGTTTTAAAATCAAAACTTGCTAACTTAACTAAGGTATAAATAGTTCAAGATAGTGAATTAAAAACATGGAAATTAGCGCTCGTAATTCTCTTAAGGGTACTGTCAAAAAAGTTGTACATGGTTCAGTTAATACTGAGATAACTTTAGAACTAGCGCCAGGAGTAGAGCTAGTGTCAATCATCACAAAATCATCAGCAGAAAAGCTAGGACTTGGAGAAGGTAAACAGGCTTATGCCGTGATTAAAGCATCAGATGTGATAGTTGCTGTTGATTAAAAAATAGAGTGGCTTCCTTTGCAAGCTACTCTATTTTTCATATCAAATTGCATTTATATAATTTAGTGACAAAAAGAGTGCAATAACTTAGTTTGGTGTAATTACAGCAATCATATTAGATTTTTAAGAATTGAAAATCATAGTTCCCCGACTTATTTAAAAAGTCGGGTATTTTATTTCTCATAAATAATTAAGGATATACATAAATGCTAATTAGTGGAATTATCACTAACGCGAACATAAATCGCTCGGACACTTTCTAAATCTAGTACAAAATCTCTGTTATCAATCTTGAGGATAAAAGAGGGAAAATCTTGCTTTAAACTAATATGATTTCCTGTTACTATTCCCATGAATGTAAGTTTTTTCAAGATTGTTTTATCCTGAGTTTTACAGAAAATTACGATTCCTCGCTCTCCTATTCTCAATAACTCTAATGAACAGCCAGTAACACTAAAGCTGGTAAACATTTTAATTATAAATTAGGAATTGTGAAAGGAAGAAGGAAGTATATTTTCATCCTTCGTCCTTCATGTTTTATTTGGTCGCTAAAGGCAGCAACCAAAGTAGTAACTTAGACCAGATATGCTTCTTGATGTGTCTTAATTGTGCAATTAGAACGAGGATAGGTTACACAAAGTAGAGCGTATCCTTTAGAAACCTGATCGTCATCTAAAAAGTTTTGATCGTCTTGATTAACTTCACCTTCGACAACTTTACCAACACAGCTAGAGCAGGAACCTGCATGACATGAAAAGGGCAACTCAATACCATTTTCTTCTGCTGCTTCCAAGATTGTCGTTTCTTCGTCAACTTCAATTGTGGTGTCGATGTCTTCTTTTTTGTTGATTAATCTAACTTGGTAGGAAGCCATTTTCCGATTCTCCTCAAACGTTATACAGTTGGTGTAATTTCTGAAGTTTTTGAGCAACCTATCCTACTTTTTGCTTCCCTTCTTCTTACAGAGATGCTAAGTTCAGTTAGCTTCTTTATAGGGGTAAAAGATGCAAAGCGAACTAGAAGCTATTTCAAGGGCATTGAAACTCTGCGGAGTGTGTCTATGGGAAATCTCTACAATTGACTTAGCACTAACGAAATGATGTTAGCTTTAGCTGCAAGGTACACCAGTAGGCGTACCATCGTCTGTTTTAAAGGACTTGCCACAACCGCAGGTATCAGTTGCATTGGGGTTGATGAATTTAAAACCGCTTTCCATCACTCCCTCAACGAAGTCAACGATAACTCCGTCTAATAAGGGCGCACTTTTGGCATCAACGTAAACTAGCACTTTGCCTTGCTGGCTTACTAGATCATCTGGTTGGGGCTTGCTGGTGATATCGATCGCATATTCATAGCCACTGCAACCACCATCTCTTACCGAGATGCGGACACCTTTAGTTGCGCCATTAGCGTCGGGTGCTGAACCTTTGAGGAATGCTCGCAGATGAAATTCTGCTTTTTCTGATAAAATGACGGCCATTAAGTCTCCTGATTTGTAGCGATTAGTTGTTTTGATTTCAGGTGGGGATTGTCATTTGTCTTTTGCTAATGACTAATGACTATGTTGTGTAATACCTGTGGGTTCCATCGAATTGGATTGTGCGTGTCTCCAAGGCGCACTATTGCCGCATACTGGACAAGAGCGATCGCGGTGAGAACGGCGTTTAGCAAATTCCATTCGATTTAAGTCGATTGTCAGCAATTGCGATAATAGAGGCTGACTAAACCCGGTGATCAGCTTGATTGCTTCCAGTGCTGTTAGACAAGCTAGGGTTCCAGAAACAGCGCCTAGAACTGAAAAGCCGCGCTGATCCCACTCAGGCTTTTCTGGAAACAGACAAGATAAACAAGGAGTCACACCAGGAATAATCGTTGTCAGGTAAGCCTCCATCCCATTCATTGCGGCTTCCACCATTGGCTTACGCGATCGCACACAGGCTTCATTTAACAAATTGCGCTCTGTAAAATTGTGGGCGCAATCAAGAGCCATATCAGCCGACTGCACTAACGAATCTACATTTTCCGGGGTGATGTAATCATGAACAATTTCCACTTGGACATCAGGATTAATCGCATCCAGAGTTTCTTTAGCTTTGAATACCCTTGGCTTACCTACCCAATCATCAGTCATGAGAACCTGACGATTCATATCATCTAGCCGCAAGTCACCACCCCGGACTAGGATTAGCCGCCCAACGCCCGCTACTGCTAAGTAAAGCGCCGCTGTACCGCCTAATCCTCCCACACCTGTAACCAAAACTGTCGCTGACTTTAGGCGTTTCTGTGCTGTTTCGCCAAAATTTGGAAGCATCATTTGGCGACGATAGCGTTCTAATTCGGTAGGCGTTAGGTTAACCAATTTATACCTCCTAATCAGAAGTGATTTCTGTCAGTGTGACTACATTTTTCGGCTTGTCGTTAAACACTTTGAACAGCTTTTGTTCATAAGCTGTCGATTCGATAAATAGCTGATAAGCTTTTTGCAAAGCCAAAGAATATTGATTTAGTCTCTCTTCTTGACTCAAGTCAGGAGAATTATCATCAATTTCCTGCATGTGTTGAGAAAACTTTTTCAGAATATGTAGACGATGCACATTCACAACTTCTAAGTCGTAGGACATATTAAAGAATTGAAAAAATTCTTCTGCATCTACGAGCTTCTTGAATTCATCCATAGTTCCAGTCATTTAGCATTCTCCAATTGTTTCAGATGTTGCTTAAGTTCATCTAACTGGCGATAGATTTCATAAGTTGCGGCGGCAACATCCATAAGTTGTTTGTAATCTGTTGGCAGACCTTCAGCTAAATCATGCAGATCCATTTTCATTTGACCTGCTTTACTGTTGAGCCGTCTGATTTGTCCTTGTAGTTCCTCAATACTCGTTTCTTCTGCTTGCACAATCAGCCACTCCTTTTCTAAAAGTTAGGAGTTAGAAGTTATGAGTTATGAGTTATAAATCAGGAACTGTAGATCATGAATTATCAGTTAATAGTTAATTCAACTCCTCACTCCTAACTCCTCACTCCTAACTATTTAAATTTTCCCAACTTCAGGAAAACGTTTCGCCAAATCAAGACCTTTTTTGACGTAGTTTTCTCCCTCTTCTGCTAATTTCTCTACTGAGTCAAAGCCAAAGCGATGGGCATCTCGCAGGGTTTTCACGGTTAGCAAAAGACGACCAGAAAAGACTAGGGCCCAGCCAAATCCTTCATGGCTCAAATCAACTACAACCTGGGATATTAAACCTGTTTCTTGTTCAATCCCAGCCGCTACAGCCCGAAAAAATGCCATAATCCGGGCTTGAGTTACCGGATCAACTTCGCCCTCAACGGAGATTTCCCGTTTCTTTTGTTTGGTGACAATAAAGGGTTTGAGAATCAATTCATCCGACCAAGTACGATAAACTCCATAACTGTCTTGACCACGGATTTGTTTGATTAATACCTTCAGAAAAGGTGAGTTCAAGACTTCAGTTGTAGCGGTTCCGTTCACACTATTATTTGCGGTCATACTGTTGCTTCGTCTTCAATTTCGTCAGCAAAGTTTGTGGTTTTTGGCTGCAAAGCTTTACGCAACCAAGGTGGAGGATTACCTTTGAGGGTTTTCACTAGCTTATTTAGCACTTCACTAATTTCTTCTTCTTCCGATCGCGCCTTCACTGGGGTGACACCTTTCTTGATTAACCGAGCGGCGGCACTACCACCAATTGCTGTTACGTAAACAATCGTACAGTCACCTATTGCCTCAAGTTTTGGGGTGATTTTGTCTTCGTTACCATCTTCTTTGAGTTCGCCTTCAAAGGTGAGGGTTTCTACGAAGTGATATCCCTCATCGGTAATTTCGTAAACATCAATCATTTTTGCCCATCCAAAGTGGGCGTTAATATGAACTCGGTCGCTCGTCGTGAAGGCTATTTTCATTGTAATTCTCCTCTCTAAAGTTTTGAATTTTGAATTTGGAAAAAGGAATTCAGGAGTCAGGAGGAGGTAGTGCGGTCTTGGGGTCTCCCCAAGTAGAGCAACTACCGTTCAGAATTCAGGAGTAAGAACTAAATCTGCATATTTAGTGGTTTTTCCTATGGAAATGCCAAATGCAAACCATCAGTGGCAGGTTTGACTCTTTCTGAAACGCATTCTGAATTCTGACTCCTGAATTCTTGAAGAAGAATTCAAAACTCAGCGCTCACAGTTCCGAACTCTTGGAACTGTTTAACTCTCGCTTCTTCTGCCTCTAAAAACAGGTTGCCGATACCAAATAAAAGCTCCATCGTGCCTCGATAGCCAACTTTGGTAAATTGACCATTACCTAAGCGGTCATAAATGGGCAATCCTAAACGATAAAGAGGAATTGAGAGGCGTTTTGCGATCGCACCCACATTCGAGTTACCAATCAGCAAATCTGAACCACCAGCTAGACTCTCAAAGTCTTCTAAGTCGCCGATGGTAATGCTTTTAACTGGGAGTTTTTCTAAGAGAGGCGATCGCGTGGTTGTCACCACAGCATGAATTTGACTACCCATCGATTGCAGGAAATGCACTGTTGACCACAACAAGTCTGGTTCCAATGCTAAAGAAACTCGTTTTGCACCGAAGTAAAAGTGAGTGTCCAACATTGCATCTTGCAACTGACGACGTTGGCGGCGATATTTTTCGGGTACGCTATTACCGCTCAGAATCGCTAATGCTTGGATAAATTCATCTACTGGTTCTAATCCTGTTAGTTCGCCAAACACCTCATAAGGTGTGCCAAAGCGTTCTTCCAGAATCTTGGCAGCCCCCCGCATACTTTCACCTAATGCCAGGGTAAAGGCAGAACTACCGACTTCTCGTAGCTGTTTTAAGGTAGTTCCACTGACTGTAACCGCACTATAATTATCCTCTAAATGTCCATCTAGAGAAGCGCCAAGGTCAGGTACAAAGATCGGCACTAGTCCAAAGGACGTTACCATCTCTTTGATTTCCTGTACATCCCCAGGTGTGAAAGCAGAACCCGCCAAAATCGTGACTTGTTCAGTTCTGAGTCCACCCGCGCGAGGAATTTCCTTAACGATGCTTTCGACAGCAACAGCAAAACCATCTTGCAACGCACCTTTAAAATCTGGAGTAGGTGCAAAAACGATCGCTAAATCATTCAATTCTGGATGGCGATCGCGGATTTCCTTAAGAAATCCTTCAATGTCATCGCCTCTAGTTTCTGTTAACCCAGTGGTACATAAACCAATAATTTCCGGGTTAGCCTTTTCCACCAGAGTGAGAATTGCTTGCTCCACATTCTCTTCACCACCCAAGATAGTGGTAACTTCCGTCATCGCCGTCGTAGCAAGGGGAATCGCTTCCCGGAAATGCCGCACTAGCACAACTTTAGCGAAAGCAGTACAACCTTGAGATCCGTGGAATAAGGGCATTGTCCCTTTCAATCCCAAAAAGGCTAAGGTTGCACCCAAAGCTTGACTTTGCTTGAGGGGATTAACTGTCAGTGCTTTGTTAGAAGCGGTAACGATCGCCATTAAACTTCCTCCTCTTCTTCCCAAGGAGCGGGTTTGCGTATTTGTTCCCAAATCGGGCTATACAAAGCTTCGTACAGTTCCCGCGCCATCTCAATCATTCCTACATAGCCTGCATAAGGATGGTGGCGTTCTTGGTTGATATCAAGGAAAGGAATCCGAGCTTTCAAAGCTGTGTATTGGTTACGTCCACCAGCAATCAGCATATCTGCGCGAGTGTCTTTAACCAGTTGTAGCAATTCTTGAGCGTTGCCTTTCTCCAGCATGATGCCATCGTTGCCAATCAACTTCTTGATTTTGGCTTTATCTTCCTCAGTACTTTTCCGAGTACTGGTAGCAACAACTTCAATACCCAAGTCTCTAGCAGCCGATATAATCGACCAACTCTTGACACCACCAGTATATAAAACAACTCGCTTACCTTTGAGTCGAGCGCGATAGGGAGCTAATGCCAAATCTAAAGCAGCCGTTTCTTCTGCAATTAGCTTTTCTGTCCGCTCCTGTAAATCAGCGTCGCCTAATTTAGCGGCGATGTTTCGCAGACAGCGATTCATATCATCGATGCCGTAGAAAGACTCTTCAATGTAAGGGATGTTGTAACGCTCCTCCATCTTTCTTGCCATATTGAGCAGCGCTCGTGAGCAGATCATGACGTTGAGCTTGGCACGGTGGGCGTAGCGAATTTCATTGTAGCGAGCATCGCCCGTAATTTTAGACAGAATACGGATGCCTAATTTTTCTAGCAGTGGTGTTACTCCCCACATTTCCCCGGCGATGTTGTATTCACCGATTAAGTTAATATCATAGGGCGTTGTATGTTCCGGTTCTGCTGTTCCGACAACATATTCTAATAAAGCTTCACCACCAAAACGGTTGCCCAGATTTTTACTGCCAATGAATCCTGGGGCAATGACGGGAACAACAGGAATACCAATTTTCTCAGCCGCCGCTTTGCAGACAGCATCCATATCATCGCCAATTAAGGCTGTAACACAAGTGGCGTAGACGAATACTGCTGCTGGTTGGTAACGCTCTTTGAGTTCCAGAATCGCTTTGTAGAGCTTCTTTTCGCCACCAAAGATGACATCATTTTCACCCAAGTCAGTCGTAAAGCCCATTTTGTAGAGTTGCGGGCCAGACGACAGACTACCACGACTGCCCCAGGAATTACCAGCACAGGCGATCGGCCCGTGGACTAGATGCGCTGCATCTGCGATCGGCACTAAAGCAATCATTGCACCATCAAAGGCACAGCCCCCTTGAGCCGCGCCAGGTTGTGCCTGTTGAGCGCATGATTTGTTTTTCTTTTCCGCTTGTTTGTGCTGATTATGTTCGCATCCTGTCTCAGTCAGCAGGCTCGTTGATTTTGCCTTGGGTGCTTTTCATCTCTCTTCTCTTAATTGTTAATTGTCATTTGTCATTTGTCCTTTGAATAACTAACAACTAATGACCAATGACCAATGACTAATGACCAATGACTAATGACTAACAAATGTATTTTGTGACATCCTCTCCACATACATCAGCGAGGTAAGATAGAGCGCGGAAACGCAATCCTACAAATTCGTCATATAAAGGATTGAGTTTACATAGTGGTGGGATATCAATAGTCTTCCCAAATAATTTAATTTGTCGCTCAAAGGGACAACAACAAGGAATTGTTTGGCAAATTAGATGAGCGATGCGATTATTTTTAACCTGAATTCCATCCACTACACTACGCAACGGATTCAGAATATTGTGGAACCATCCTGGTTTTTTCTGATTAGGTGGATGGTAATTAGGATGAGGATGAGTGTGAGTATGTTCGTGAGTGTGATTGATGGTTTCCATCTATAAATTCCTTGGGTAAATGCTATCAAGAAAAAGGGGAGTTGGGGATTGGGGATTGGGCATCGGGAATTAGGTATTGGGCATTGGGCATTGGGTGTTTTCCCAGTCCCTAGTTCCCAGTCCCCAATCCCTATTCCCTACTCCCTACTCCCCTTCTTCACCCTTTAATTAACACGTTGTGTTTCTACGCAATTTCTAACGAATCAAGTCGTAGGAAATATCTGTCTTAGAAGGAATGTTGGTGTTGCGATCGATTTCTTCAAACAGGGTGTTTACAGTCCAGTTGAGGAGGTTGATCACGCCTTGATAACCAATGGTGGCGTAGCGGTGTAAGTGGTGGCGATCCATGATGGGGTAGCCGATTCTCACGAGGGGAATCTTGGTGTCGCGCCACAGGTACTTACCGTAGGTGTTACCAACTAAGAAATCTACTGGTTCGGTGAACAACAATGAACGCATGTGCCACAAGTCTTTACCAGGCCAAACAGTTGCATGTTGACCGAAGGGGCTAGAAGCAAGCAATTCTTTGATTTCTGCTTCAAATACTTCGTTGCTGTTGTGAACCAAGATATGCACAGGTTCAGCACCCATTTCTAGCATAAAGCCAACTACGCTGTATACTAAATCTGGTTCGCCGTAGATAGCGAAGCGCTTGCCGTGAATCCATGAGTGAGAGTCAGTCATGGCATCAACTGCACGACCGCGTTCGATTTCCAATTCTTCAGGAATGGGGATACCGCTCAATTCGCTGAGTTTCATCAAGAACTCATCAGTACCCTTAATGCCCCAAGGACGGGAAACTGAGGTTGGTTGCTTCCATTCTTTTTCGATGTACTCGCGGGTTTTTGGTGTAGAGTGTGCTTGCAGAGCGATCGTAGCTTTCGCATTGATTGAATCTGCTGCATCTTCTAGCTTTGTACCACCTGGGTACATATCGAACTCACCTGTGTTTGGTGAATCGAGGTAGTCGCTGTTGTCGGCTAGAATTGTGTAGTCAAAGCCGAACAAAGAAGCAATCCGCTTGAGTTCGCGGTTGTTGCCTACGTAGGTATCAAAACCTGGGATGAAGTTGATTTTACCATTGCTGGTTTCTTTCTTATGACCTGCGGTCAAGTTAGAAAGAATTCCCTTCATCATATTGTCGTAACCAGTGATGTGGGAACCGACAAAGCTAGGGGTGTGAGCGTAAGGTACTGGGAAATCTTGAGGAACTGAACCAGCTTGCTTAGAGTTGTTGATGAAGGCTTGTAAGTCATCACCAATTACTTCTGCCATACAGGTGGTGCAGACAGCGATCATTTTGGGCTTGTAGAGTTGGTAAGAGTTCGCCAAGCCGTCAATCATGTTTTGCAGACCACCAAACACGGCTGCATCTTCAGTCATTGAAGAAGATACACCAGAGAATGGTTCTTTGTAGTGACGGGTTAAGTGGGTGCGGAAGTAAGCAACGCAACCTTGAGAACCTTGAACGAAAGGTAGAGTACCTTCAAAACCAACAGCAGCAAAGATTGCTCCCAATGGTTGACAACCTTTAGCAGGGTTAACGGTTAAAGCTTCACGAGCGAAGTTCTTTTCACGATAATCCCAACCCTTTGTCCACTCTGCAACCCGTGTTACTTCTTCGGGGTCGTGACCGTTTTCAAACTGCTTTTTGTTTTCAAATAGCTGTTGGTACTCAGGCTGGTGGAATAACTCGACGTGGTCTTGAATTTTTTCTGGATTCTGAGGCATTTCTGGATCTCCAAGCTTACTGAATTCTTTACTAATTGAGGTGTGAGTGGGATAGAGACGCGATTAATTCGTTACAGACGCGATTCATCGCGTCTCTACAAGGGAGTGGGAATATGATTCAAAATTCAAAATGCAAAAATCAAAATAAATTTTTAATCTTTCAATTTTGAATTTTGGATTCCCAACTTCCCCCTGGGGTTTTAGCCCCAGGTTATCCTTACTTATCTCACTCTCCCATTTCCCTAAACGGCAGCCTTAGCCTTAGCTTCAGCCTTCTTAGCCTGAGCTTTTTCATTCCAAGGAGCGCCAATTAATGACCAAGTTGGGCTGTTGAGTGCCAAGTCCATATCACGAGCGAAGATGGCAAAGCCGTCATAACCGTGATAAGGGCCGGAGTAATCCTTTTGGTGGTTTAATTCTTTTTAACTGTCTAATGTTTGCAGTAAACAGTGTCAGCGATAAGCATTGTTCGTTGATAACACATTTATTTTTAGCCTAAATATAGGCTAAAAACAGCGATGCATAATCAGGTTCAGGACTCACGCATCATCTAAATGTTGTCCTGAGCCAAGGCGTTGCTGAATAAAGTGATGATTTTTGTAGGGTGGGCATCCTGCCATTGGTGTCAAGCTAAGCTCAAACTTACTATGTCAATAAGTATTTAGGCTTAAAAATTCGGTTTTCAAGGGACAAAAAACGAACTTTTTCAGGGACTATTAATGCTTTGTTTATTAGCATCACTCCCAGCTTGTGTATAGAAGTCAGAAAAAGTTCACCTTTATACTTCGTTCCTAACAAAACCTATCGTTGACAAATGGGTTTTAACCTTAAGTTGACACTAATGGCATCCTGCCCGCCTGGAAATACAAGGGACGGGCAAGATGCCCATCCCACAAATATGCAACACCGCCTGATGTTTATGTTTATCTCTGCAATCACAGCAACAAAGAACGCACGATGAAAACAAAAGTACTATTGGAATTAGAGAAAGTTAATCTGCGTTTGAAGTCTGCAAAGGCAAAGGTGACAATTAGAGAATCGAATGGAAGTCTGCAATTACGAGCGACGTTACCAATTAAACCGGGAGACAAAGATAGTAATGGTACTGGGAGAAAACAATATAATCTCAGTTTGAATATTCCCGCTAACTTGGATGGACTCAAGACGGCTGAGGAAGAAGCTTATGAGTTAGGAAAGTTAATTGCGCGTAAAACTTTTGAATGGAATGATAAGTATTTAGGAAATGAAGCAATTAGAAAAGATTTCCAATCTATAGGGGAATTACTTGAAAAGTTTGAAGAAGAGTATTTTAAAACTCACAAACGTACAACTAAAAGCGAACATACTTTTTTTTATTACTTTTCCCGTACCAAGAGATTTACGAATCCTCAAGATTTAGCTACTGCGGAAAATTTGATAAGTTCAATTGAGCAAATCGATAAAGAATGGGCTAAGTATAATGCAGCTAGAGCGATCGCAGCATTTTGTGTGACATTCAATATCGAAATCGATTTATCTAAATATTCCAAAATGCCTGAGAATAGTTCCCGCACTATCCCTACAGATGCGGAAATAGCTGATGGAATTCTCAAGTTTGAAGATTATCTGAATAATAGAGGGAATCAAGTTAATCAAAATGTTCAAGATAGTTGGCAACTTTGGCGCTGGACGTATGGTATGTTAGCAGTTTTCGGTTTACGTCCAAGGGAACTTTTTATTAATCCTGATATTGATTGGTGGTTGAGTCAAGAAAATATAGATTTGACATGGAAAGTTCATAAAGACTCTAAAACTGGTGAAAGACAAGCATTACCATTACATCGGCAATGGATTGAGGATTTTGATTTGAGAAATCCGAAATATTTAGAGATGTTGAGGAGTGCGATCGCTAAAAAAGATAACACTAATCATGCGGAGATAACGGCGTTAACACAGCGAGTTAGTTGGTGGTTTCGCAAGATAGGATTAGATTTTAAACCTTATGATTTACGTCACGCTTGGGCAATTCGGGCGCATATTTTGGGAATACCAATTAAAGCTGCGGCGGATAATTTGGGGCATAGTGTGCAAGTTCATACGCAAACTTATCAGCGTTGGTTCTCGCTAGATATGCGGAAGTTGGCGATTAATCAAGCGTTGAGTAAAAAGAATGAAGTGGAGTTGATTAGAGAGGAAAATGCTAAGTTGAGGATGGAGAATGAAAGTTTGAAGTTGGAGATTGAGAAGTTGAAGATGGAGTTGGCTTATAAATATAGTTAAATATTATTGATACTTAGCGATCGCATCCCCAATGTAGGGTGCGTTGTCGCAAAGCGCAACGCACCATGCATGATCTCAAACATTCCAAATATCCGACGAAAGCGGAACCTAACCATCACCACCCTAATCTAAGAGGTAAATCTTTTGCTCAATAAAACGATGAATACTCGAAAAAACCCATTGCTGTGCGAATTCACAAAGCTGATGCCGCACAGGATTATAGTGGATGTAATCGCAATGATTAGCAAAATAAACTTCATCAATACTCATGTATTATTTCTTAATATATGAGTATTCCAAAAAAAGTTTTTTTTGATATCATCAGAAAATATACGGAGATAAAATTATGTATTTGCCCAAAGAAAGCATATATAAGCTCTGTTTATTTAGTTTAGATATTAAATTAGAGGGAAATAAATGCCCAAAAAGCTTGCCATTGTTATCAGTGGAGCGGTGTCACTTGGCAGTTATGAAGCTGGCGTTATGTATGAAATTCTTGAAGCGATCGCTAGACATAATGAATCTATAAATAATAATGAAGATCGCATTGAAATTGATGTGATCGCAGGTGCTTCGGCGGGTGGGATGACCGCTTGTATTTTAGCCCAACATCTTCTTTGTGGCGATCAGACTGCACCCTTTAATCAAGACCAGTCTCTACGAAAACCATATAATAATCCACTTTATAATACATGGGTCGATGAAGTTGATATTCGCCAACTAATTGATGTTAAAAAAGATTGTCAAAAGTACTCACTTCTACAAACAAAAGTTGTCGAAGACATTGGGAAGAAATACCTTCAAGATAATCCCAAATTCAACGAAAAGCATCCAGCATCTGCGTCTCAAATTTACGTGAGTATAGCTATGTCCAACTTGTCTGGCTATACTTTCCCTCTTTCAACTGATTATGATCGTTCAAAGAAAAGCCAGAAAGAAGGAATACAAGAGTTTGCATATACCCGCTATAAAGATCAATTTGTTTGTGTAGCTCGCCGCGATCCATCAGGTAGTGTAACGCTTGATGAAATAGACCGAGAAACTACAAGAAATCTAGAAACCAAACAAGAGACAGTAAAATGGCAAAAACTTAGAGATACTAACTGGACTGAGTTGCGCGAAGTAGGTCTTTCATCGGGTGCATTTCCTTTTGCTTTTCGACTTAGAAAAATTCAACGTTTTGGTGGATTTGGTAAACGTCATCATCGGGATGATAAGTACCTGTACACAGATGGTGGTGTTTTTGAAAATGAGCCTATTGGTATGGCTAAACTACTCGTTGATAAAATTGATGAGAATCAAGATTCATCTAATAAGAGGTATTACCTTTATATTGCACCAGGTCAACGCCAATTACCCGATAATCCTTTTATAAAAAAAGATGACGATCTCTTAGTGACTGGAGTTGCATTGTTGAGTTCAATTTTTCACCAATCTCGCTTCCAAGATTGGATTATGGAAGAAATGAATGCTCCAGTATTCTCAATTACAGCTCATGACTTTGAGTTAATTGGGGATGTCTTTTCAGCCTTTGCTGGGTTTCTCGAAAAGAAATTCCGGGCTTATGATTACAATATTGGTCGTGAACGTACTCAGTATGAACTGTCTAATCCTGAAGCTAAAAGTCAACTCCAAGATTTACTCAAGCGTGAACTGAATAAAATGCCACCTCTTGAGTGGATAGTTAATTGTAAGATTGCTGGTAAAGAGTTGGATAGTTGGGATGACGCAAAAAAAGAATTGAGTAAATTAGCAAAACCACGTTCAGAAGAAGGAAAACAACTAAAAGATAATGAACTAAAAAAACGGGACCAGCTTGTAGAATTACGAAGGTTAATGGCAGAAGTAGACAAAGAGACACGCAATAAAATTCTAGATCAGTTAACCTTCCGCTTAGAATCGCTTGTTGATCTTATCAATGATAGGCTAGAACCGCTTGATCGGATAAATAATGGTTCTCCTTTATTTAAGCTATGGAGTTCAACTAAACTGAATGCAAGGATTTATATTGGAAAACCCTTAACAAAGCTAGTTTTAAAAGGCATACTTAGATTTTGGTTACAACAAAATATTCTTAATCTTAAAGATTAATACGGTTAACAAATCTAATGTACGCAGTTATAAATCAATACAGTTCAGTTAAGGCTAAAACTCTGTTACCAAAGTCGTTTTTTTAACGAACCCCCAAGGCGCAGAGAACGCAGAGAGAAGAAAGAGATGCTTCACTGAACTGTATTGAGTTATAAATCAGTAAATCTATTATATGAAAAGTCTGTTTGCGATCGCTACTCGCAAACAGACTTTACTTTTTTATACTTCTAATTAAGCTTGTTCCCAAAGCTGACGTACATAATCAGGTAGCCAGCTAGCAATTTCCTGAATCCGCTCCTCGGAAAGTTCGTCTTTGGTGGCAGAAAACACTGCTTTAACGGCTTGCTCTCGTTCGACCGATCGCGGCATTCCACTTTCATTAGCAACTCGGAACAAGAAGCGATCGGAATCGATATTAAAGATACCCAGGCCTTTCCAGGGTGGACGAACCCGGCTCAAAAATCCCACAATGGGGTTGGTGTCTTTCCAGAGATCGGACACTTCAAACTGGAGTGCTTTCTCATCGGTAGGCACTGCCTCTATATGCAGTTCTGCCTCGACGCGATCGCTAGCTTCTGTGGTCATTAAGTCGCGCATCACGCGAAACACAACTTCGGTAAAGTCTCTTGCATCATAAGGATCTGCAAATCCAGCTTTGACCTGGACTTTTTCTAGAAATGAGCGATGTTCGTCTGCGATCGCAGTTCGATTATCTTCAATCTCCGTTGGGTCAACTTCTGGAATGTTTGTTCTAAAACTTTGATCGGGCATTGTTTTTTCTTGTGGTTATTAATTTTGAGTCTTTCTACTTGCTCTATGTAAGGTCGCACAAATCAAAAACCCTTAGTATCATCCAGAAGTTTGAGATGCCATTTATTCAAAAGTTAGAAATTCATCTGATTTGCATAGATATAGGTAATAGAACTACCCCTCTAAAAAGGTTCTGGCTAACACATATTTAATTTCTGGAAATATCATATCTATTGAGTAAAGCAATACTCCTGGTGTTTTTGCTCGTTGTAGACATCACCCATTGGTATCAAAAAACAGTCAAAATAGATGAGTTAGTATAAAAGCTGCCGAAACAAAGATGCTAGAAACAACAAACATCGAAATTCACACTTCCTATATCAAAGTTCCTAACAATGGCTTAGAAATCGATGCTTACTTAGCTCAACCAGCACAAAATGGAACCTTTGGCGCAGTTATAGTTTTTCCAGAAATTTTTGGAATCAACAGTAATATTCGGGATATCACCGAACTAATCGCTAAACAAGGTTATGTAGCGATCGCCCCAGCCATGTATCAACGTACTGCTCCCGGTTTTGAAGCTGACTTTAGTCCAGAAGATGTTGGCTATAGCCCAGAAGCTTATCGATTGGGCTTGGAATACTATCAACAAGTAAAATATCAAGAGATATTCAGCGATATTCAAGCTACCATTACTTATCTCAAAACTTTACCCAATGTCAAAGATGATGCCATCGGTGTGATTGGTTTCTGTTTTGGCGGTCATGTTGCTTATATGGCTGCAACTTTACCGGATATCAAAGCCACAGCTTCGTTTTATGGTGGCGGAATTACCACTGCTAGCTATGGTGAAGAGACTCCAACTATTAATCGTACTTCAGAAATTAAAGGTAATATTTATGCATTTTTTGGTACAAGAGATGCATTAGTTTCTCAAGAAGAAAACGAGCAAATTGAAGCAGAATTAAAGAAACATCAAATCAATCATCGTGTATTTCGATACGACGCTGGACACGGATTCTTTGCCGGATTCTTTAAAGACAAGTACCCATTTTTAGCCCAGCACCCAAGTTATAACCCAGAAGCGGCTCCTGATGCTTGGCAACATGTTTTAGAACTGTTTCAAAAGCACTTGTAATCCGGCTTGTCGTCAATATCGCACTCTTGTCCAATGAGTGCGATACTTTAGCCTTTAAGCTTTTGAGTTTCTAAGCAGTAATTGACAACCACATAAAAACGGGTTTGGATTTTCGATGCGATCGTCTGCAAGCACTTCAATGGGGAGCTTGCTGTTGTAAATCAATTCATCATAATCCATCAATGCATCCCACTTGATTTTACCAGTTGGGAAGCCTAGCTGTGAAGAACTATCAGCTATTAACTCTTGCCATTTCTGAATTTCTGGATCTTGCGATTTGCAGTAATCAAGAATGGCAATCAAGGCACCAGGCTTAGTAACTCGCAGTATCTCTGCAAGGGCGCGGACTGGATCGCTAACGACACAGAGGGTAAATCCTGATGCTGCTGCATCAAAACTATTATCAGGAAAATCAAGATTGCAGAGATCCGATACTTTGAAGGTGATGTCTGCGGATACGCGCTTTTTACGTGCTTCATCCATCATCTTCTCAGAAAGATCGACACCAACGACACTTACACCTTCAGGATAGGCTGGAAGATTAAGACCAGTTCCTACCGCAGCATCCAATACGGTTTGTCCTGGTTTTAGCTGCAAGGAAGCAATTAAGGGTTCGCGCTCGATGTGCCAGTAACGCTTCATAATTGCGTCATAATCCACCGATCCCTGATCGTAGGTTTCAATCACCTGATGTATTTGCATAGATTTTTTAACAAGCAGAACTACTGATTTTAACTATCTGTCCAACTGTATAATCTGTTAGCGCCCAAAATTTGTATATTCTCTGACAAATAAAAAAAATTCATAGTATATTCTCTTGCCAACAAAATAACTTTATAATACACAGATTCTCCGATATCCTTTGACCGAACAATATCTAGAGCAGCAAAGTGACAAGAGCGGTTGGTGTATTATCAAAAATTGCGATCGTGTAGAGTGATTCACCCTAAACAGCAAATCATTGTTCAAGCGTTCGGAAATTAGCAAAGGTATTGTTACTTACAGCACTTTACAAGTCAATTAAGTACACCCCTCTTCAACTTGAAATATGCTGTATAATCTAAAACTCTCTATATCTTCCTGTTCCCCCAAACCTCAGCCATAATTCATCGTTCAACCATTCCTTAGCCCCAAAGGAATCTGAATGATAAACTCGGTTCCTTTTCCAGGAGTTGAGAAACACTCCAGTTTACCGCTATGTTTTTCTGTGACGATTTGATAGCTGATGGACATACCCATTCCGGTTCCTTTGCCAATGGGTTTGGTGGTGAAAAAAGGATCGAATATGCGTTGCTGAAATTCTTGAGAAATACCAACTCCATTATCAGCGATCGCCACTTCTAACCACATTAAATTAACTACCGATGTGCGAATCTTAATTTGACTAGGATTTTCCTTAATTTCCTGATAGGTAAGCTTAGTATTCTTTTCTTCTAACGCATCAATTGCATTTACTAAAATATTCATAAATACCTGATTGAGTTGTCCGGCATAGCATTCTATTAGGGGTATAATGCCGTAGTCTTTAATCACCTCAATTTCAGGTTGTTCTGGTTTAGCTTTCAGGCGGTGCTGTAAAATCATCAAAGTACTGTCGATGCCTTCATGAATATCAACGCGTTTAAATTCCGCTTCATCAACGCGAGAGAAATTCCGCAGCGACAGTACAATTTGACGAATGCGATCGGTGCCTACTCTCATCGAAGACAACATTTTTGGCAAGTCTTCCTGCAAGAACTCTAGATCGATGTCTTCAGCAACGGTTTGAATTTCAGCAGCAGGGTAGGGATTATATTGCTGATACAACTGCATCAGATGCTAATAAATCCTGAGTATATTCCTGGACATGGGCGAGGTTGCCATGAATAAAGTTAACTGGATTATTAATTTCATGTGCGACTCCAGCAACTAGTTGTCCCAGACTAGACATTTTTTCACTTTGAACAACTTGAGATTGAGTACGCTGCAATTCCCCTAATATATTTTTCAGTTCAGTAGTGCGTTCTTCTACCCGTTCTTCTAATTCTTCTTTGCTTTTCTCTAAAGCACTAAAGGATTCATGCAATTGCCGTGTCATGTGGTTGAAAGATTTAGATAAGGTATTTAGTTCTCGAATACCGCTAGTTTCTACTGTCTGATTTAAATTGCCCGATGCCATTGCCTCACTTGCCCAATTCAGGCGCAGAATCGGGCGGACAATCCAATGGGAGGTAAACACGCCCATCACAGAGGCAACAACTAATGCCCCAAAACAAAGAGCGATCGTGGTGCGCGTGTTAGCGTTAATTTGAGACATAAATGTGTTTTCTGGCACACTTACTACCACCAGCCAATCCAAGCCATACTTGTCACGCCAAGGTATAACATTGACAAAATGCCGTTTTTCTTGAACCTCAAGTTGAAAATCTGTGTCTTGGGTGATAGACCTAAACCCAGAAGTTTGGAAGCGTCTGGCAACATTCTGGATTATTGGGTCAGAACTATCGCTCGCTCGCAATCGCCGGATCTCTTGATTGACCACGACAAAAGGCTTCTCTGTACCGGAACTGGCAATTAATGTACCATCCCGTTCTAAAAGGAACACCTGCCCAGACTGACTAATATTCAAACTGCGTAAAAAATCGCTGAGTTTTAGTAGGTGAATGTCTGTTGCAATCATTCCTAATAAGCGATTTTGCGAATCATAGATCGGACGACTAGCAGAGGCGGCAATGTAAGGGCCGGTGGGATAATTTCCAGTTACAATCTTTGCCCAAATAGGTTTACCAGCAGCGATGGGTTGGGTATACCAAGATTCAGTAGAATTTTGCCAATTCCACCGAGCATTGACCTGAGTTCGATTACCTTGATTATCGGTAGCGTAGGTGTAAACATTATTCGGAGGCTTGGCAGTCCAATCATCAATGGTAATCGTTTTGCCATCATAACGAGCAGCTCCTAGCCCCTCACCCGTTGTTAGCCCAATACCAATATAAGTTAGGTCATAAGCCTGCATCTGATCCCAGAAATACTTGCCAAGGGTTTCGCGATTGCGCACATCCAATAGTCCCCTGCGAATAGCATCTGCGTTAATCTGATTAAGGGTTTGCGGAATGGCAAGATAAGACTTCAGGTGTTCGTCCACTACATCGCTGGTGCGATCTATCAACTGTTCGGCTAGGTCGTTAACTGCTCTTTGTCCATTTTTAAAAGACAAATAACCTACCAAGCTGACCGCTGCAAAAATTTGGATAAGGAAGGGAACAATAAGAACAATCTGTAATGGGAACGCCTTAGCTTTGCTGAGATAGGGAGTCTTCATTGCTGGAAGCTGAAAGTTGTGCTGATTTGATTTGCTTCTATAGTTCCCAAGATGTTCGCATACTCACATTTGTTGAAATTTTTTTGTCAAGTCAAAGGTGGCTTTAGGGTGGAATGGTACTTTCTTAGGCAAAAATTGCTGCCCAGATCCCTACTTCTACTCTCCGGGTGTCTGCAAGCAGTCGGGGATCTAAATCCAGCGATTTAGTAAGTGACATTTAGATTTAGGATGCGTTGCGGGGGTTTCCTCTCCTGTATTCGCCTTTAAGAGCAGGGAAAATCAGATATTGCCCGCCCAACTTACTAACTCCCCGTTATAGCAGCCGACGCAACACAAAAAAATCAGAGTTTGAGATGTTCTAGATATTAGCGATCACATCAGCACAAAATTTAGTTTTTTAATGTAGTTCCATGAGTTCAATTTTTAAATTTGGAGTAATTTATGCAACGATTTCAAGTAACATCAGATAGTTTGAATATACGTTCAGCACCGATTGTTGATGACGCTAATCAATTAGCATCTCTTCCAAAAGGATGTATTGTATCTAAAATTCAAAATTCGGATAATGACAAGTGGTGGAAGGTGGCAACTATTATTGAAGGAAAAACTTTAGAAGGTTTTGTTGCTCAAAAATTCCTAAGTCCAGTCACAAAGTTTTCTATTAAGACTGTGCTTAAAATTGGTGAAATTCCCATTCTCCAGGCAAATGGAGAATCTGCATTTTTCTATGAAGCAGGAATGAGCATTAATGCTGATGGTGCGCCTAATGCTTATCACCCCGCAGATAGAGGGATTGATTTTTTGGCAAATGCTGGTAATCCAGGTAACTGGTGGGCACTAGCTGTAGATAAAAACGGCAATCCATTTATTCAAGGCAGTACCGATCCATATCCTGGATACTATATTTCTACAACTGCATTATTCGACTCTGGATTTGTTAAACAAGATCCACGTCGCTATGTTGATTCAGCCAAGATTCCGTATATTGTTCTTCCAGGAAATGGTGATTTTAGAAAGGCTACAGGCGTTAAATTAGGAGATTTAGCAGTTGTTTACAACACTAATAATGAAAAACTCGCCTTTGCAATTTATGCTGATGTTGGGCCTACAAACCAGATTGGAGAGGGTTCAATAGCTTTGTCTCATGCTCTGGGAAATGATCCATTAGTACGCTCAAGAGTCAGACAAGGAATTCCCAAGAATATCGTTTATATTGTTTTTCCAAGCTCTGGGAATGGAAAAGCAAGAACAATTTCAGAAATAGAAGCTGAAACTAAACGGTTCTTTGAAATATGGGGTGGTGTAGAACGGATAAAGTCTCTAGACAATACAGTTTAGATCAGTTCAAAACCCTAATGTAGAGACGCGATTCATCGCGTCTTGAAAGACCAATGATTTACACCAATAACTTTTAACCCAAGCGTATTGCTCTATAAGAGTGTACCTGATGCAAATTCAATTGCAATAGAGACGTAGCGCTGCTACGTCTCTGTTTTTGGAGAGCAATGACTTCTTGTAAAAGTCCCCAACCCCTCCCCGCTCTTCGGGCTACGGTGTACACACAAGTCGAAAAATCCTCTACAGTGAAACTGTCACGCCCACCCATATCCCGCCCAGAACTGAAGTTTAGGGCTGATAGCGAAACTCCACTGAAAGTGGACTAAGTAGGTCGGCGTAAATAATTATTGTTGCAATAAGGCAGGGGGCAGGGGGAGAAAGAGTTTGAGCCTTATTTACTTTTGTTTACATAGTTTGCTTTTACTGCACCGACTTACTTAAATAATTAATTCAGTCCACTTTCAGTGGACTTGGGCTATGAGACTCGGAATTCATTCCGAGGCGGGATAAAAACACAGTGCGAGATTCATTAATAAAGAAAGATATGGTTGCGGCAAGACTTGTGTGTACACCGTAGGCTCTTCGGGAGGGGAGACAAAGCGTAGCTTTGGCGGGGTGGAGTTCTTTCTTATTTTTGATTTATGCAAGAGGTCTAATGTCTACGACAAGCCACTTTGCATTTACGCAATCATTTTTGCTGTGATGACTAGTTTTGATCGGTGTGATGGTAGTGCGATCGCAAGCAGAACATAACGCTTTTTTGGATCTGGAAAATGTAGCTGACGTTGATTTATAACACTAGCTTAGAAATGGAAACCCAACGCCCCAGAGATGTTGGGTTTCGCAGACTCAACCCAACCTACACAGGTTATTAAATCCACGATCCTTACCTACAATTAACTAAAGCTCGGTTCACTTATAACCGAGCTTTAATTGGGATTTTATTTGATGATGATTATCGCGCTTAAAGGATGTTTTAAAAAAGCAAAGAAATATTACTTGCGAGTTAGGTTAAGCAGTTCTTTGGGAGAAGCAAGTAAATCAATAGCCACGAAGTAAATTTGACCTTGAGGATCGAGTAAAAATCGCCAAGCAATGTTCATCCCAACATTACCCCCAAACCAAGGAGTTTCTACCGTACCAGTAATTTTATGCTGTGTATAACCATCTTCGATGGTTTCCGAAATGCCTTTGGTTGGCTTCATCACTAAGCCTTGTCCCTCATCTCGTAGATAAGAAGTGATTGCTTCTCGACCAACAATTGGTTTTTGGAAGGGTGGTTGCAGCGCACCGTTGTTAGCAAATAAAGCAACAGCAGCTTCAAAGTTATCTGCATTCATCGCTTCAATGTATTTCAGCACTGTCGGTTCTGTAACTCCCTCGATCGTAAATTGGGGAGTTACAGATGCACGTGGGAAATTAAAGTTTATTTGTGCTTGTTTGTTATCAGCCACAGACGGATCGAAGCCCATATTTACTACAGTATTGCGTAGTACAGTAATTTGCTGACTCTGATCGATTCTCTGAACAGCTTCTAGCACTGCTTTAACTTCAGTTGACATTTGATAGCCAACTGGCATAGGAGCAACAATACCCTCTTTCATCCACTCTCCTAACTGCCACCAGAACCCTAACTTGGCGTTAACACCAAAATATGCATAAGAACGGCTGATAGGAGTGTCAGCATTACTCGCTAAATCTCTCATTAACTGCGTTTGTTCTTCATGAGACATCTGCTTAATGTCGTTGAATATACCTTCCATTAATTGGAGATTTGCTTTTCCGGGAGCAGCTGGAGTAATTGTACGACCTAGTTCAGCGTAGGCATACCAGAGAAATGCTAGTTGATCCTCAATGTTGAGTTTCGCAAACATTGCTGTAGTGGCTGGAACTGCATCTGCCACTTGAGTGCTAGAGAAAATATTGCGTGCGGACTCGATACTATAAGTCATGCTTATTACCTTAAAGATTTACCTATTTAGTAGTTGCTTTTAACTACATTTTGTAGCTAGAAGGGTAAATCTAGGGCATTTTTATTGGATGACATAGTTATCCCTAGATTTTTAAATTTGATTCATTTTTATTTACTACTTTGGCATCATAGCTGGTAAAGATTAACAAAAGACTAAGATTTATAAGATTTATCTGATGAATATCATTGAATGAAATGTATATCTACTATTTATTTCAAATTTCTAGTTAAATCAAAGTATTTTTTTGAAAAAAATATCCTTCTAAAGAAAGATATTTAACTATATATTATCTATCTATGGAAACAGATATCTACGTTTTCAGTTTTTTGACACTACAAATAGAATTTGGTAATTGCTTCAATTAGTTTTTTTTAATTACTGGCAGATTTATCTCTAGCCGTAGGTTGGGCTAAATCAAGTGAAATCCGTCTAATGTAAGCCCTCAATTTGTTTATTAGTAAAATACAACTTACAATTTTTTGCGATCGCCGTTTAGTTATGAGATGGCTGTGTGTAGTTCAATAAGCCGCATTGTTGCAAGGATGGAATGGGAGCGATGCGATTTTGTGAGATGCCTTGCTTCGTTTGGGCAGGGGGCAGGGGGCAGGGAGCAGGGGGATTAGAAATTAGCGTTTTATAAGCCAAGGAGATGGATTGTTGATTATAGTTACTAGAATGCCTAAAACTCGATTGTAAACTGCATAAAGTTCTCTGCCTGTATCAACGTCTAAATAACTACATTTCACAGCAAATTTAAGCCAAGTTTGAGTTTCTGCTGCCTCAGCTTCACTGTCATTCAACTTAGCTACAAAAGCTGCTTCATAACGGCGTTTTCTCCAAGCTTCAGCTAAATTAGCACATACAGAACGGGATGATCTACGAATCTGATCAGTTAAAGAATAACGTTCTTCAACAGGAAACTTCTTAGATAATTCAAAGATTTTCATGGCCACATCAAATGCCATTTTGTATACTTCTAGGTCTTCATGACTTTTGATTGGTTCTTTTTCCATTCCCCCTGCTCCCTGCTCCCTGCTCCCCTGCTGTCTTTATGATGATCTCACAAAATCGCATTGCTCCCAGATGGAATGCACTATAATTTGCCTATGATCAAAACTTAGCGTAGGCTTAGCCCGCACTTCGGCTCATTTCGGCTACGCTCAATGACCAACGCTCAGTGACACCGTAGACATCGCTGATAAATCATCAATCTACCTGGAATATATTAAATAATTGATTATTCCTAAGATTATTAAATGAGCCGGGTAAAACACATAGAACCATCTAGTTCGTGAACCTTGTTTACCATTGAATTGAAAAACAATGAGTCCTGCAAAAACTGCCCAACCTTGAGATATATTAATCATAGATAGGATTACTAAAGTAAAAAAGTGAAAGATGCACCAGTAGAGCAACCATATTTTGGGCTTTATTTTGTCTGTAAGGGACATCAAGAAAATTACTCCAATCCCATAAGCTCCATAGGAAAAGTCCAAGTTCTCGGCAACTACTGCACACAATCCAATAATTATTGATTGCTGCCATAATTGCGGATAACGCTTTACTAAGCGCAACATCACAAGTCCAAGAACAAGCGTGTAAAGAATATTAAATGATAACCTCTGGAAAATAAAACTATAGATTGGCTGAGATATAATTGCTGTAATTAATAGCCTGCTTCCATAGCGGTACACATTTTTGGTGTGTTTTTCGCCTTTTGCCAAGAGCCATGCAAAAAGGGGAAAGCTCAATCGCCCAAAAAAGTGCAAGATTAGAAACTCTGGCATTAGCAAATAGCACACATGATCCATAACCATGAATACTACTGCTAAGATTTTAATGTTAAAAGCTGAAACTTTAATCACAACGTTACAGTTACCTTATTAGATTCGTTAATATAAAATATCTTAAATTTTATTTATTTAATATAAGAGTTATTCAAAATCCTAGCAATTTGATAACATTAACAAAAAGGGCAATATCTACGAAGGGCTGTTTAGTGACACCCTCTTTAGCAGAGATAACAAAAACACTATGGCAAAGCGTAAGAAAAGCAATCTCCAGTGGATTAAAGAAACGCTTGAACTAAAACCTGACCATCGCTGGGAATCTCCATCAGGCTACAAAATATTTGTCGCAGATAGAGGCGCTGTTCGCTTCAATGTTCCCCAGGATTGGGTTTTTGAGCCACAAGAGAAATCCTTCAAGTTCATGGATAAAAAACCGCCCAACGATGATTGCTGCCTAGAAGTATCTTTCAATCGTCTGCCACCCAATGACTGGAGCCAGTTTCCGCTAAAATCCACCTTGAAGAAAGTCTTGGAAGACGACAGCCGCAACATCATTGAGAGGGGAGAAATTATTACCGTCAAGCGTCAAACCGCCAGAATTGTCTGGACAGAGATGAAGTTCATTGATGTTCAAGAAGAACCACGGGAAGCTTTTTCGCGGACTTGCATTGGTTTGGGGTCGAATGTTCAGTGCTTGATTACATTCGATTATTGGGCAGATCAAGCAGAACAATTAATACCTGTTTGGGATGAAGCGATGCGTAGCCTAACGCTAGGGTTATATATTCGTGACCCCATGACTGGTCTAGCTTTCCCAGACTGAGCTACAACAAGGAATTGTGAGCATCTATCAAATTGAGGCGCGTAGCTCAAAGTCTACGATGAGCTACTTATTTTTTACGGAGTTGGAGCAAATTAATAATACTCCTGCTTTCAATATAAGAAATGAGTCTAAATCCACTAAAACAGCTAATTTCAGAACGAGGTTTTGACCGATTTCAATCAGGATTAAGATCGCGTTTCGCTGCTTATCGCCTGAAATATACACTCACTTACTGTAAATCTAGTGATAATCCAGCTATGTGTCTTGACTTTGAGAGTTTATTACATCTCGGTAGAATAACGGTTTGGGAGTCAGGAGCTTGTGAGATGGATATTCTTGAAATATCAACTGGTAACAATGTTTTTTATGAAAGTCACCAGTTCAACAACGAAAAGGAATTTCATCAAACCTATCTAAGACTGGTGATTTTTATGCGCGATATGTTGCGACTTAAGTCAGACAATATTTAAGGCTACACCTACAATTTCCAATATGCTAAATTTGGAGCGGGATAGTAACAAAGTTACAAAGCTATGGTTTAGGTTCTATATGCCTAACTGGTGCGCCATCCTTTAGTATGAGCGTATACTGCCGAGTACTTTAAACTATATTGCTTGATTAGCTCAGTTGGTAGAGCGATCGACTCATAATCGAAGGGTCACAGGTTCGAGTCCTGTATCAAACCCCAGGAAGTTAGCTCACTGGTAGAGCAATCGACTCATAATCGATGTGTTGTAGGTTCGATTCCTATACTTTCACCCAAAACCCTGTCCGGGTCAAAAGACACTACCCTTTTAAGGTAGCCAATATGGTACGGATCTTAACAGATTCGAGACCCCTCATTTTCTCAACTCTGCGTGCAAGTGTTTTGCTGTCGGTCATCACTCATAAGGGTGATGTTCGGTAGCCACAGTTAAGGAGTAAGCGCAACTGCATTTCTCCCTAACTTGAGTATGTTCCTTCCTTTCCTACATCTAGTTTTCTTTCGGGATTCTAGATTGGCAAACGAACGGCATATTTGAGCGCGGTTATTTTTTTCTAGATTGCCATTGAGTAATCGGGGAAAAATAACAGCAATCTTAATCCAGCTTTGGAGAAGCTTTTGCCCACACCTGAACTGTAAACACTTGCACTAGCAGAGTTAAAAAATATTTTGTAGTATTATAGTAGTACAAATAGCTAAAACAAATCCTTGAGCCTTTTTCTACAAGGTTGCAAACTTCAATAATTCCTATATTCAAGCTGTAATATGGTATCTGTCAAATCACCCATAATAAGCAGTTTGTAGTGGGGACTGAAGTCCCCAAAGCCAGGACTAAAGTCCTTACTACGAACTAACATTTTTATTCTATTTGATTAATCCAGACATGGTAGAAGATGGCAAGTTTTCTTGCAGGTGGTATTTAAGTTTAAAGAAGGTTATAAATGTCTTGACTAAATATTCTTGGCTAGTTGCAATCGCTACGTCAGTCGCAAGCATCGCCTAGCTTATCTAAAATATCGCACAAATTATCTATGCAAATTACTATGTGGCAAACATTTTATATCAAACCTAACGAAATGGGCATCTTATATCACCGCAGTGACTTTAAGAAAATTTTGCAACCTGGTACGCACACATATTTAGGTCGGCATTGGCAAGTAAAAATTTATGATCTCAATCAGCCACTAGCTCAGATTGAAAATTTAGAACTGTTGTTGCGAAATCACGAAGCCGAACTACAACAACATTTATTGATTATCAGAACTGCATTCAACCAAGTTGCGTTAGTCCGCTACGGTCAGAATTGGGTAAGCGTTGCACCAAATAAATTGATTGCTTTTTGGCGTGGTTTTATTGAGGTAGAGTCTCATATATTCAATTTAGAAGAAAGCTTAGAATTACCTAGTTCCTTTGTACAGCAATTGCGCTCAGTTGCGTTGAATGGACTGAAAAAGTTCCAAATCTCCGAGTATGAGATTGGTTTACTATATCTGCAAAACAATTTTGTGCGACCTCTAGAACCAGGAGATTATGCTTTTTGGTCAGTAGATAGAGATGTTACAGTCCGAACTCTCAGCCGAATTATCCCTAACCCAGATTTTCCCCTGGAAGATGTACTCATTGAAAAACATCCCGATTTTATTGCTGCCTACTGTCAAACCGTGCAATTACAGACTTCGCAAGTTGCAATTGTGCGGTATCGAGGGAAAGTAATTTCTATTTTGCCACCTACCAGCCGCAAACTATTTTGGCAAGGTGTTGCAGTGGAAATTCTCGACATCAGCGCTGATGCTCAGTTACAGCCTGCCTTAGTGGCTGAGTTGGTTGAGGGTTCAGCAGAAGCGAAATTGCTCAGTCGCAACTGTTTGCATATTTGCCAAGTTCCCGCGCAGCACGTGGGACTAGTATACATTAATCAAGAGTTTCAAGGATTGCGATCGCCAGGGACACACGCTTGGTGGTTATTTGGTCGTTCCTTTCAAACCGAAGCTATCGACCTGCGACTACAAAATATGGAAGTATCCGGTCAAGACATCCTCTCTAAAGATAAAGTACCTCTGCGGTTGAATTTGACGGCTGGCTTCCGCATACTCGACCCATTGAGAGCAAAAAACGGGTTATCAGATATTTCTGGTTATTTGTACAAAGAATTACAATTTGCTTTGCGTGGTGCAGTTGGTGAACGCAACTTAGATGCTTTATTAGAAGATAAAGGTGCAATTGATAGAAGCATCTCTGAATACATTCGCCAAAAAGCCGCAGACTATGGAATTGAAGTAGATTCTGTAGGTGTAAAAGATATTATTTTACCTGGTGAGATTAAGGCTATCTTGAGCAAAGTAGTCGAGGCAGAAAAAACCGCTCAAGCAAACGTAGTCAGACGTAGAGAAGAAACTGCTGCTACCCGCAGTATGTTAAACACTGCCAAAGTCATGGAGGATAACCCCGTCGCATTGCGTCTGAAGGAACTCGAAGTATTAGAGCGGATTGCAGAGAAGATCGATCGCATTCAAGTTAATGGCAGCTTAGATAGTATTTTAACAGACTTGATTCGGATGAATCCGCAATGATTTAGTTATTAAAAGCGATCGCACAAACCAAGTGTTGAGTTATCTAGCGTTAATTACCGCGTCTGCTAGATGCAACGATTTCTTATTTGCGATCGTTT
The DNA here is from genome assembly GCF_030382115.1 of Nostoc sp. GT001. Taxonomy (NCBI): domain Bacteria; kingdom Bacillati; phylum Cyanobacteriota; class Cyanophyceae; order Nostocales; family Nostocaceae; genus Nostoc; species Nostoc sp. GT001. The sequence continues at coordinate 286,888 of NZ_JAUDRJ010000003.1, read as the reverse complement.
TTATCTATTGGTTATTCCAAAAACGATTAAAATGCAGCTTTTGCCAGCATAATGATTTCGCTTCAACAACTCTATTATCGTGATAGAGTTATTAGATAATTTGTTATCTATTTGAGATGACTAGCCTCCCACATCCAATTCAATATCAAGGCAGTAAAAGAAATCTAGCTTCAGACATTCTCAGATTTCTACCCACAAGAGTTGAGAGACTGGTAGAGCCATTTTCAGGAACTGCTGCAATTAGTATTGCTGTCTCTAATAAAGGAATTTCACAAAATTTTTGGATTAACGATCTAAATAAACCTCTAGTTGATCTACTAGAGTTAATTGTAGAAGAACCAGATGAAATAGCAGATGCTTATACCAATATCTGGAATGAACAGCAAGATAATTCTGTAGAACACTTTTATCAAACCAGAGAAAGATTCAATAAAACTAACAATCCAAAGCTTTTTCTATACTTGTTGGCTCGATGTGTAAAAGGCGCTGTACGATATAACTCTGAAGGGTTCTTTAATCAAAGCCCTGACAAAAGGCGAAAGGGAACCCAACCTGAAAAAATGAGGAAAAATATAAAAGGAGTTTCTAGACTTCTTAAGGGAAAGTGTATATTTACACACTTAGATTATAAAGATGTTCTAGCTGAAGTTAAAAATAGTGATTTTGTTTATATAGACCCACCATATCAAGGTGTATGTGGTAATAGAGATTCAAGATATTATTGTGGGATTAAGTTTGATGATTTCGTTATAGCGCTCAAAGAGTTGAATTGCAAGGGAATCATGTTTGCAGTTAGCTATGATGGCAAACGAGGAAATAAAACCTTTGGTAATGAATTACCTAAAGAATTAAGACTAAAGAAAATTGAAATTGAAGTTGGACGCTCGTCTCAATCAACATTATTAGGTAGACAAGAAATTACAGTAGAGTCTTTGTATTTATCATCAAGTTTATTGCGCGATCGCAATTTAGATTTGGAGAACTATATTAGCAAGGCACATAAACAGATTACTCTTTTGGAACAGCATGGACAGTTCTCAACAGCACCCTGACTTACCTGATGATTTCGTACAACTTTGTCAGTCAGTAACCGCTAAAAGACCAAAAGCTGTTCTCGATCATATTTTGCAATATGGTTTTGTAACAACAGAGGAGTTGAAAGAAAGATATGGCTACAATCATCCTCCCAGAGCGGCTAGAGATGTTAGAGAACATGGAATTCCTCTAGAAACATTTCGCGTTACAGGAACTGATGGAAGGAGAATAGCTGCTTATAAATTTGGAGATATCAGTAAGGCTAGATTTTCTAGGCTATCTGGTAGAACAGGTTTATCCAAGCAGTTGAAGGATGAATTGATCAAGAGATATGGCTGTAAGTGCTTCATTTACTTGGAGAAAGTTGATAAGCGCGAATTACAAATCGATCACCGCATTCCTTTTGAAATTGACGGAGAGCCAGAGCTAGTGGCTGAAAGCTTTATGTTACTTTGTAGTTCAGCTAATCGGGCAAAATCTTGGTCATGTGAGCATTGTGAAAATTGGAAAAGTATAAAAGATAAATCTATTTGCTTATCATGCTATTGGGCATATCCAGAAAGTTACACGCATATTGCGATGCAACAAGTTAGGAGGATAGACCTTATGTGGCAAGGGGAGAATATTGAAATTTATGAAAAATTAAAACAAAAAGCAGTAAGATTAAACAAAGAAATACCTGAATTCATCAAAGAGATTATTGAACGAGAAATTAAGCAAAGCGGTGACAGCTAATACTATTTTAATTTTAAACTCTCACTAATAGAAAGTAAGGTAAACAGAAGCAGAAGGGAAAGAGAAAAATGCTTATCTAAGCTATACTTCATAGATAAACTCTAATTATGCCGATTCATTAGCATGGAGTCCCTACAATGTCAATTGATGAAGTGAAAAACCAGCAAAATAATGGTCTATTTCAACCCTCTACAGACTTAATAGAAAACCTAATGAAGGCAAAAGATAAGAAAAAATCTAAAAAATCCAAACGGATTTTTGATGGTAGTACTGAAGCTTTTGCCAAGAAAATTCCCAAAAAGACTTTTGAAACGGAACTAAAGCAACTCCAGATTGAGCTAGTCAAAATGCAATACTGGATTAAGCACACTGGCTATCGAGTTGTCGTCATCTTTGAAGGGCGCGATGCTGTAAGCAAAGGAGGAGTAATTAAACGCATTGCCGATCCACTCAATCCTCGTGGCTGTCGTGTAGTTGCTCTGGGAACTCCCTCCGATCGCGAGAAAACTCAGTGGTATTTTCAACGTTACGTCCAACATCTTCCCACAGTNTGCAGCGAAATAGTCCTTTTCGATCGCAGTTGGTACAACCGAGCCGGAGTTGAAAAAGTAATGGGCTTTTGTACTGAAGCAGAATATCAAGAATTCATGCAATCTTGCCCAGAATTTGAACGAATGCTGGTGCGATCGGGCATTGTTTTAATTAAGTACTGGTTCTCCGTCAGCGATGAAGAACAAGAAAAACGCTTTCTTTCTCGCAGTCACGATCCCGCAAGACGCTGGAAACTCAGCCCAATGGATTTGGAATCACGCGATCGCTGGGTAGAATACTCCAAAGCAAAAGATACCATGTTTGCTTACACGAATATTCCCGAAGCTCCCTGGTTTACCATTGAAGCAGATGATAAAAGACGAGCGCGGCTCAACTGCATTCATCATTTGTTGAGCAAAGTTCCTTACGAAGACATGACACCTCCTCCCTTAGACCTTCCATCTAGACCTGTGGCTGAGGATTATGTTCGCGCCCCACGTAATGAGCAGTTCTTTGTCCCTCAAGTGTATTGAACAACATTCCTGAGTCGAAACTATGGAGTACAGCGACTTTACTCTAGAAAAAGTTTCGGCTATTTTGGGAATCACCACCCAAGAAGCTAAATCTAATGATTCATAACGTATTTTTTGGAACAATGATAACCACAATTTAACGTACTGAAAGATGAGCCATTTTCTAACACTTGTGATTGTTGATCGCACAGAAGCAAACCCAAGCAAAAAGGCTAAAGAATTGATGCTGCCATATTTTGAAACCGATGAAGATAATCCATCTTTGCAAGCAAAATGTGACGGATTTGCTATTGGTGGTCAGTATGATGGCTTAATTTGGGGTAAGGAACAGCATTACAATCTCAACCCAGAAGAATTTCAACTTCGATACGGGCTAGATATTGTGCAATCAGAAGACAATATTCGTCCTATCTCTGCCCTAATGTCTGACTTAGTTTCATACGCTATCGTTACGCCTGATGGAAAGTGGCATGATCGTGAAGGAAAATCCAATGAAGAATGGCTAGAAAAGTTCCGAAGTCTTTTACGCCAATATCAAGACAATATAGTGGTTGCGATTGATTGTCATTGTTGATTAAAGGGATTTTGGCAAAGTACCGGGATTGTTAATTGAGGATTGAACGATTTAATGCGTAGGCGCAGCCCGTCGTAGACATCGCATCCCCTAATCACGCGATCGCCACCGGAAAAGGCGGGTACGCCATCGCAAGCTGGTTGTCGAAGAATGTAGTCGCACCAACAGTCTACTTCTTATCCATCTCACACCAATCTCTAAATGTTATCGAGTGAAGGCGATGTCTACGACGGGCAATTCGTTGTCGCTTAGGTGCTAAATTAAAGACGGTAATATTGGAGTATCAGGAATTACCAAAGATAGTCAAGCCGTTTATTTATGTAGCTCCTTACTGCAATGAAGCCAAAAGTTTACATTGAAACATCCATTCCCAGTTTTTATTACGAAGCACGTACTGAACCTGATATGGTGGCGCGGCGGCAGTGGACACGAGAATGGTGGAGCAATGCAAGTGATAACTATGTGCTTGTAACTAGTCTTGCGGTGCTGGATGAACTTAATCGAGGTAACTTTCCTGGAAAAAGCGAGGCAATAGAACTGATTAGTAGCTTGTTATTTATCTCGATTGAATCTGCGATTGCTGAAATCGTTGAAGTGTATATTCAGCAACACCTGATGCCCAGCGATCCGCTTGGAGATGCACTACATCTTGCCCTGGCTTCGTATCATAAATGTGATTTTCTATTGACTTGGAATTGTCGCCACTTGGCAAATGCTAACAAGTTTGGGCATATTCGACGGCTAAACGTTATGCTGGGGTTATACGTTCCAACACTAGTTACGCCATTAGAGTTAATAGGAGCGCAAAATGACGAAGAATGATGAAGCAATCAACCAAATACGTAAAATTCGCCACATAATATCTCAGGAAAATGGACATAACCCTGATAAATTGGTGGATTACTACATTGAACTTCAGAAGCAATATCCCCATCTTATTCATTACAAAGAGCAGCATACAAAAGTTTTAGAATCCGCAGTACAACAAGGTGTTGAAGCCGAAGCATAGAAGCGATCATCAATCAAGTTCGCAAATTTATCTACGTAGGACGATGGAGAATGTTAGTGCGATGTCTACAACGAGCTATTCGGCATCGCACTATCTCGTAAATTAGTTTTATTGACGCGCAATCATCGGGATTTCAGTAAAGTACCCGGATTGTTAATTGAGGATTAGACAGTTTAATGCGACACCGAATAGCCCGTCGCAGACATCACCTAGTCTATAGTCGAGTGAGGGCGATCGCAACAACACTCTACTTCTTTTACTGCGATCGCACTTTCTCGTAAATTAGTTTTATTAACACGCAATCATAGGGATTTGGGCAAAGTAGCCGGACTGTTAATTGAGGTAGTAACAGTTTAATGCGACACCGAATAGCCCGTCGTAGACATCGCCTAGTTGATTCTCGAGTGAGAGCGATCGCTCATAAAGGCAATTAAATCATCATTATCTTCGAGAAAGTTGCCACCCCTTACTTTAACTCGTTATTCTTCAGATAGGCGTGATGCAGTAAGGGAAAACCTCAAATGTCAACTAATGTTTCTCTGGAAGAACGTCTCGCGGCTGTCGAAGCGGCGGTGACGGAGTTGCAAAAACAAGTATCGGCTTCTCAACCAACTAATTGGCTGCAACAAATTACAGCTTCCTTCAAAGACGAGCCTGCGTTTGAAGAGGTACTCGCTTATGGACGTGCGATTCGTCAAGGCGACGAGCCAATAATCGAAATTCAGGATGAGCTATGAAATATTTGTTGGATACAGATCATTTAAGTATTATCCAGCGACAGATGGGGCAAGATTACATCAATCTTTCAACCCGCATGGCTCAATATCCACTATCAGATTTTGCAATTTCAATTGTTACATTTCACGAACAACTTCTTGGTAGCCACACATATATTAGTCGCGCTCGTAACGATAGTGAAGTTGTTAAGGGTTATGAGATGATGGTACGTCTTGTAAATGATTTCAAGGTTCTACCGCTTGTGTCATTTGATGCTGATGCTGCTACTGCATTGAGTCAATTACAAGCTAAACGCATTCAACTTGCAAGAATGGATTCGCGGATTGCGGCGATCGCACTATCTCGTAAATTAGTTTTATTAACACGCAATCATCGAGATTTCAACAAAGTACCCGGATTGTTAATCGAAGATTGGACAGTTTAGTGCGTAGGCGCAGCCCGTCGTAGACATCGCCTAGTTTATTGTCGAGTGAGAGCGATCGCACCACCAGTCTACTTCTTGTCCATCTAACACACAATTCTTAAATGTTGTTGAGTAAAAGCGATCGCACCAACAGTCTACTTCTTGTCCATCCCACACACAATCTCTAAATATAAAGTCGCGTTTTGTCGAATTGGGGCGATCGCAGGCTGATTTTGTTTAAGGGTATTTTTACGGGAACTTTTTAAAAATGAAATTTTATGTAATTTACGTCTAAGTAATATTTCGGTCGCAATAAAATAAAGTTGAGGTTAAGGTATTTTGATATTGTTAAACGAGGTATAACAACTAATCAAGATGTCTCAGCAAACAACCCTAAATGAACAGCAAAAAAACAAACTAGTAAATAAAGTTTCAGCGATTCGCTTTTACCTTGGTATAGGTAATTTTGATGAAGCTAAAGAAGAAGCTTTCTCAGCAGAACAATCATTGATTGAAAAAGGCATGTCTCCGTTCGGAATTATAACCTTTTATGAGCATATTGCGATGGATTTCGCAAATATTAGAGATTTTGATACAGCTGCAAAGCTTTTAAATTCTTGCTTGGCTTTTCTAGACAATAATAAAACTTTTTTTGACGATGCCTTCTATTCTCGAGTTAGGGAACTTGCTGAAAATGCCAGAGAAAATATGGTTATGCAGCAGTCTAACAATTCGGTTAGAGCCGATAGTTAAAATAGATCGTCAGTTTACCTATATTCATCCTATTTATTGCTAGCTAGCATATATGTCAATTCATATTTTTTGGGATAACTCAAATATTTGGTTAGTTGGTCGTAATGTTTGCCAACAAAAGGAACCTAGCGATGAAAATAGCTTCCGTATTCACTTTTCCAATCTGTTCGATTTTGTTGTAGATAATCGTAAAGTGGATTATGCCTTTGTTGGCGGTTCTATTCCGCCTTATAGTGATCTGCTGTGGCAAAGATTTGAAAATTTAGGAATTAATGTTAAAACGCAAGAACGAGGGCAAAGTAGTGGTGGTGAAGTCGCTGTAGATGAAATCATCCAACTTCAGATGGCTAATCAGGTACTTGATGTAAACCCACCAGGTGTCATAGTACTTCTAACAGGGGATGGTAGTGGTTACAATAACGATCAAGGCTTTATTAAACAGTTGGAACGGGCACACAAATATGGCTGGCAAATTGAGGTAGTAAGCTGGGATTTAGGTTGCAATCGCTTATTGAAAAGATTTGCAGAAAATAACGGAGTTTACCGAACATTAGAATCTGTTTATAACAAGGTAACATTTATTAATAACAAGCGTTGGGCTATGTGAGTCTAGTTCTCTTCTATCGGTGGCAAGCAACATAACCGTATATTAAAGCGGGTGATTAACAAATCGTAGTGCAGTTTTAAATATTATTTGCCGTCGTTCAATTTAACGTCAGACAAAAGTTGGGAGAATTGCATCTTCTACAATTACTCTAATATTTACTAGCTTGTTGTAAAGTAAAAGCGATCGCACCATTTAATCTAAAAAATCGTCATTTAAAATAGTCTTTTGTTTTACAGTTTTTCTTTGAGCAAAATGCCAGCAAAATCTAAGAACCAGACTCCATAAGAGTTATACTGTCTGAAGCAGGAAAACAGATTCTTCCTAAATAACCCTGCAACTGGCATTTAGGCTAGAAATGGGCTGCTTTTTTCTACCGCCACTAAAAAACCTTGCATTGTATGATGTTGAGGAGCGATCGCTAGGTTCGGAGTAATCCCAAGAGTGCATTTGACGGAAAGGTAGACCCATCTTTTGGAAGACGTACTTCTCTTTCACACCAGAAGCAACTAGGTCAGGCTTCAGCGCTTTGATAAATTCCTCGAATTCGTAAGCGGTAACGTCGTCATAAACGATGGTGCCGTTTTCGATGTAGTGAGTGGTACGTTTGTAATCGTCATTATGAGCGAACTCATAACCTGTACCAATCATCTTCATGCCCAAGTCTTGGAAAGCTGGGACAACGTGGCGAGGACGTAAACCACCAACCATGATGGCAACGGTCTTACCTTCCAAGCGGGGGCGGTACTTAGCAACTACCGCATCCATTGTTGGCTGATATTTGGCGATAACTTTCTCAGCGTTTGCTTGGATTGTTTCGTCAAACTTGGAAGCGATTTCCCGTAAAGATTCAGCAATCTTGGTGGGGCCGAAGAAATTATACTCAAGCCAGGGTATACCGTAAGCTTCTTCCATGTGACGGCTGATGTAGTTCATCGACCGGTAACAGTGGATGAGGTTCATCTTCACATTAGGGGTCATCAACATTTCGTTGATGGTGCCATCACCTGACCACTGAGCGACTACGCGCAAGCCGATTTCTTCTAATAGGATGCGGCTAGCCCAAGCATCTCCACCGATGTTGTAGTCACCAATGATGGCTACATCATAGGGAGTACCTTCAAACTGAAGTGTACCGTCTTTTTTCGCTTTGTCTGCTCTGGTGAATACCCAGTCACGAACCATGTCGTTCGCAATGTGGTGTCCCAAAGATTGGGAAACACCACGGAAGCCTTCGCAACGAACGGGTACTACTGGCTTGCCAATTTCTTTGGATGTCTTACGAGCAACAGCTTCGATGTCATCCCCAATTAGACCGATGGGGCATTCAGATTGAATGGAAACACCACGGTTGAGGGGGAAAAGTACATCAAGTTCTTGGATTAGCTTGACAAGTTTCTTGTCACCACCAAACACGATATCTCTTTCTTGGAAGTCGGAGGTGAAGTGCATTGTACCAAAGGTATCAATACCTGTGGTACCGATGTAGTAGTTACGACGACCAGACCAAGACCAGTAACCGCAACCAACAGGCCCGTGGCTGATGTGGATCATGTCCTTAATAGGGCCCCAAACCACACCTTTAGAACCAGCGTAAGCACAACCACGAGCGGTCATTACCCCAGGAAGGGATTTGATGTTAGACTTAACGCCGCAGTCGGACTTACCTTCTTCGTATACACTTAAGTGCTTTTCCCGTTTTTTCTTAGCTTTATCGGGGTAAGCGTCTAGAACTTCTTTAATTAGTTCTTTTCTTTCTTCGATGATGTTTTGATTTTCTGGAGGTGTCATATTTAGCCTCTGTGACTCGTAAGGATCGGGGCATAGGGGGACTAGGAGTCCCCTCTAGGGTTAGGGGGGAGATGCAAGGGAGAGGATAAAAGGGAAGATATGAAACTCTTCCTTTTTCCTTGTGCTAAATCGTTATTTCTTAGCGCCTACTTAGACTAAGCTTGAGTAGCAGTCTGAGCAACCAACTTAGCAGTATTTTCTTCGCTTTCGAGAATACCGAATTCAATCAACAATTCTTCTAGTTCTTCCATTTCGATGGGTGTAGGAATAGCCAGGTTTTTGTTGTTGATGATCTTGGTAGCCAATGTCCGATATTCGTTAGCTTGGTTGCTTTCTGGTGCGTATTCGTTAACGGTCATACGGCGCAATTCAGCGTGTTGAACAATGTTGTCACGGGGTACGTAGTGAATCATTTGGGTGTTCAACCGTTTTGCCAAGGTTTCGATCAATTCGATTTCTCGGTCAGTGTTACGGCTGTTACAAATCAAACCACCCAAACGCACGCCACCTGTGTGAGCATACTTAAGAACACCACGAGCGATGTTGTTAGCAGCGTACATCGCCATCATTTCACCTGATGTTACGATGTAGATTTCTTGTGCCTTGCCTTCACGGATTGGCATAGCGAAACCACCGCACACAACGTCACCTAACACGTCGTAAGATACGAAGTCTAGGTCTTGGTAAGCACCGTTTTCTTCTAAGAAGTTGATGGCGGTGATGATACCACGACCAGCGCAACCTACACCGGGTTCTGGACCACCAGATTCTACGCAACGAACGTTACGGAAACCGGTTAACATTACTTCTTCTAGTTCGATATCTTCTACTGCACCACGTTCTGCGGCGAGGTGAAGAACGGTTGTTTGAGCTTTGCTGTGCAGCATCAAACGGGTGGAGTCAGCTTTAGGGTCGCAACCGACGATGAGGATGCGTTGACCCATTTCTGCCATAGCTGCTAAGGTATTTTGAGAGGTGGTAGATTTACCGATACCGCCTTTACCGTAGAAAGCTATCTGTCTTATGTTTTCTTCTGTCATGGTTCTTGTTTCCCTGCAATTGGTTGGTTGGTGGGTCTGTGCGTTTGTCAGTTGCGTTCACGCCAGTTGAGCGACAGTAGTGAGCGCGTGTAGAGCATCGTTGGTACCGTTGGCATAAATGCCTGCTGGGGGCGATCGCTCCACAGCCAAAATTATTGACAGTAAGTTCATCATCTTCCTCGTTAAAATTTTTTTCTTTTGGTTTTTTGTCCTTTGTCCTTTGTCATTTTTTTTGACAAAGAACAAAGAAAAATACGCAATTTACAAATACGTCATAATGTGTTTCAGCTTGCAAGATTCAATAGGACTTGATGTTGTTATTTGTCAACAATCAATGCATAAGTCCTATTACTTGTTCAAGATAGCGCCCTTCATTTTTGTGACGCGATCTAGTGCAGCTTTGGTGTCATCTGCTGACACTCCACGCACAGCCATTGCTTCGCCGAGATGCTTGGCGATCGCATCGAAGTGTGGTTGCTGTAGATTCAATCCTGCGTGGGTTTTGTCCATTGGACGACCGCCGTATTGCTTTGGCCCTTCAAATATTTGAGCTAAGAAAGCAACTAGATGATTGCGTTGCTTCGCCATGTCTGTACCAGCAAAAACGGGAGCGAGGAGGCTGTCTGTAGCAATGCGTTTGTGGAGTTCATCTACTACTTGTTCAATAGCAGGTTGTCCACCAATGTTGTCGTACAATGTACTCATATCCTGTTCCTTTGAAGCGAGTTGGATGATGAAATTTGCAAGTAGGCGCTTAATCTTTTTGCCTATATGCTGTTAGCCGTCATAGTGGTAGGAGTACCAATTCGTAATTCGTAATTCGTAATACCTCGACTTCGCTCGGCACAAGTTCGTAATTAAGAGAGAATTGGTATGAAGCATTGATGTGGAGACAATTATATGGTTCAAATCCTACTTTCTGTTCCTGGCTGAATGCATATTAGGGCGTATTTGTAGAATACGTTAAGTCCTACAGCAATTCCTAAACTGCTTCGACTACAAGGCTCTTGCTGACACGATCTTGTAATCTGGCTTCGATCGCAATTTTCAGAGTTGCTGTACTACTAGAACAGGAACCGCAAGCACCTTGCAGTACAACTTTAACGCGATCGCCTTCTACATCATAGAGTTCTACATCTCCCCCGTCTGCAATCAGTACGGGTCTGACTTCTTCATCAAGAACCTTTTGAATTAGAGCAATCTTTTGGACGTTTGTTAGCGATCGCTCTTTAGATGTAACAATTTCTGTGGCAACTTTTACGCCGTAATTGTTGAGAGCAGGTGAGGCGTATTCCTGTTGAACTGATCTAATAATATCATCAATGTTCGCCAGACAGGAACCGCATCCGCCACCAGCTTTTACATAATTTGTTACTTGTTCGGCATCCGTGAGATGATTTTCTAGAATCACGCGACGAATTTTAGATTCGCTGATGCCAAAGCAACTGCAAACTAATGCACCTTCATCATCATCATCGTGGGTAGCTAGAGGAATGCCACGATAATTGTAGATAGCGGCTTCTAGCGCTTCTTGTCCCATAACAGAGCAATGCATCTTTGCTTCTGGCAAACCACCAAGGTAATCTGCAATGTCTTTATTGGACACTTTCAAAGCTTCGTCTAAGGTTAAACCTTTGACCATTTCGGTTAATGCACTAGAAGATGCGATCGCACTAGTACAACCAAAGGTTTGAAAGCGAGCATCTAGAATCTTATCAGATTCCACTTCTACTTTCAGGTGCAATCTCAGAGCATCACCGCAAGCAATGCTACCGATTTCACCCGTTGCAACCTTAACTCCAGCTTCGCCCGTTTCTTCAATTTCTCCCTGATTTTTGGGATCGTAAAACAGTTCTAATACTTTATCGGTGTAGTCCCACATATTTAGTTCTGAGTAATGAGTAATGAGTAATGAGTGGGGACAGGTGATAGGGAATAATCTGTTCCCTGTAACCTGTAACCTATTGCCTAATTAACGATGAGCTAGTGCTTGTTCTTGTCCTTGCAACCAACCTGCGTCATCATTTTTGAAGGGTGAGAGGGCGCGTAAACGTTCTACAATACCGGGCATTACCTCTATTACTTGATCGATTTCGGCAACGGTTGTGTAGCGACAAAGACTGAAGCGAATAGAACCGTGCAAAGTTGTATAGGGTAAGCCCATTGCCCGCAGGACGTGGGAAGGTTCTAGAGAACCGGAGGTACAAGCAGAACCGGATGATGCACAGATACCGTATTTGTTCAATAACAGTAAAATTGCTTCACCTTCGATGTACTTGAAGCCGATATTAGTTGTGTTTGGCAATCTCTGCGTAACGTCACCGTTAACGACACAATCGGGAATTGTAGCAAGTAAAGTTTGTTCTAGGCGATCGCGCAGCTTTCTTTCTCTTGCCGTCGCTTCTTCTAAGTGTAACAGTTCTAGTTCAGCAGCTTTGCCCAAGGCGATAATTGCTGGAACATTCTCAGTTCCCGCCCTACGTCCGCGTTCTTGGTGTCCCCCAATTATGAAGGGACGGAACCGAACCCCGCGCCGGATATACAAAGCACCAATTCCTTTAGGTCCGTGCAGCTTGTGACCAGACAAGGTTAACATATCGATGGTGCTAGTCTTCATATTCAGAGGGATTTTTCCCACTGCTTGCACCGCATCTACATGGAAGATAGCGCCATATTCTTTAACGCGCAACCCAATTTGTTCAATCGGGAAAATCGTCCCAGTTTCGTTATTAGCATACATAATTGTCACCAGGGCGGTGTTACCCGTCAAGGAAGCTTCTAGTTCATCTAGATCCAGCTGCCCTTGATTATTTACTGATAGATAGGTAACACTATAACCTTGGGTTTCTAATTGTTTGCAGACATTGAGTACTGCTGGATGTTCAACTTGGGTAGTGACGATATGTCGCTTTTCAGGTTGCGCTAACAGTGCGGCTCGAATCGCCGCGTTATCTCCCTCAGTTCCACAACTTGTGTAGACAATTTCAGACTCATCGGCTCCCAGGATGGCTGCAAGTTGTTCTCTTGCGGTTCTCACTGCTTTACCGACTTGCCCACCAAAGGTATGCATACTGGAGGGATTGCCGTAATAATCTGTGAGGTAAGGTAGCATTACCTCTATAACTTCTGGGTCTACCTTAGTGGTGGCATTATTATCGAGATAGATGCAGTTATTTTGCATTGTTGTCTTCAATTAAGAATTAGGAATTATTTAGGGATTACCAAGAAATAAATTATCCAATCTTGTGGGGTGGACATCTTGTCCGCCCTTAGTCACGGGCACTCGTGTCGCCCACCCCACAAGAAAAGTTGGGTCTTTTTTATTTGGAAGTCCCTTAAGCTTCTGCTACCATTTTTTGGGGTTGGCGCTTTTGCAACTGTTCAGAGTATTTCTGGGAATAACAGTTAAACCAACGTTCCCAGTAATCTTGTTTATTTGTTAATTTAGCGACTACGCGGTTGTAATTAGCAAACCAGCCTTCCCAATAATCGCTAGGCTGCTTAACGCAACCGTTGCAGGTGGGACAACCAGCTTTACACTGGGGCATGGTATGAATACTACCAATACAGTTTGTACAAAGTTCAGGGTCAATCCAGTGCTGTCCATCAACCACTTTTACTGCATTTGTCGGACATACCGTTAGACAGAGATTGCAGGAAATACACTGGCTAGTAAGAATTTTGTAAGCCATGATTATTCTCCTTTCTGGGGTAAGGGGTATTGGGCATTGGGCATTGGGGAGGCAGTGCCGTAGGCAAGAGGCGACTGGCGGCATTGGGGATAATTATTGTTCTATTCCCCATGCCCCATGCCCTATTCCCTAATTACCTAATTCCTTAACGTATTGCTCGTAGAACTCCAAAGCAACCTTTTCAATTACGTCGTAAGCTTCAATTGTCTTGATTCCAGCTTCTTGCAATTTTTCTTGAGGACAGTTACCAATCTTGGAGACTAAAACTGCTTTGCAATCTGCGATCGCTTTCATAATATGCTCAAAGGAAGCTTCTTCGCCGTATCCACCTTGGCAGTATTGGTCAATTTTGCGATGACCGATAAAGCGAACTTCGTTTCCACCCACTTCGTAAATTTGGAATTCTTTTGCATGACCGAAGTGTTGGTTAACTAATCCGCCGCCTTTGGTTGCTACTGCAACTAAAACTTTCGGACTATTGGCAACTTTCTTACCAGCTAGTGCCTTATCTTTGGCTACTTTAAGTTCTTCTTTAAACTTCTCAATTCCTTCGTGAACGGTAGCGCGTTGTTCCATGTCATATTCGGGAGCCATTTCCAAGAATTTCTCTTTGGAAAACTCTTGGCTGCGGTCTTCTCCCAACAATCCGACTGCATCGGCACGACACTGGCGACAGTGGCGCATCATTTTCATGTTACCAGAGCAGTTGTCTTGAACTTCTTTGAGTTCTTTGGGTGTGGGGCCGCGTTGACCAGTTAAACCGAAGTGTGTGCCATGTTCTGGTGCAGAAATCAATGGCATGATGTTGTGCAAGAATGCACCTTTCTCACGAATGACTCGATTCACTTCAACTAAGTGATGGTCATTAATTCCGGGAATCATTACGGAGTTGACTTTGCACAAGATGTCAGCGTCTTTCAGGGCTTGCAATCCTTCCATTTGTCTTTCGTGGAGGATTTTTGCACCTTCAAGACCTCTGTAACGCTTGCGTTTGTAGTGAACCCAAGGATAAATCAATGCACCGATCTCTGGATCTACCATGTTAATGGTGATCGTTACGTGATCTATATTTAATTGTTTAATGCGATCGATGTAGTCTGGCAGCATTAAACCATTGGTTGATAAGCACAGCTTGATGTCTGGTGCTTGCTCTGCAATCAACTCAAATGTGCGGAAGGTTTTTTCTGGGTTCGCTAATGGGTCGCCAGGACCAGCAATTCCCACAACTGTCATTTGGGGAATCTTACCACCAATGACCAAAGCTTTGTGTGCTGCTTCTTCTGGTGTTAGTAATTCGCTAACTACTCCAGGACGGCTTTCGTTAGCGCAATCATATTTGCGGTTGCAATAGTTGCATTGAATGTTACAAGCTGGTGCAACTGCAACGTGCATCCGGGCGTAGTGGTGATGAGCGTCTTCGCTGTAGCAGGGATGTTTAGCAATGCGTTCTTGGAGCTTTTCGTCCCTTTCCACGGTGGTGCTGGTGGTGCTGTCACAGCCGCAACCACCTGATTTTGCTTGGGTTGGCGATTCCGTAGCGTTGGAGTTGAGGAGTCGTGTAGACGGTGATGTCATTGAGTTTCGCAAAAGGTCGGTGGACTTGGCTGCCACTGTGGGAGATGCTGTTGCTACTCTTTCATGCCCAGAATTGAAGTCGCGTCTTCCACACTGCCTGCAAACCCTTGGGTTCGGGCGACTTATTTTCAAGTCAGACAGGCGATAGATATCTGATGTTCGGCTGGTGTGTGTCAACGTTCGGTTCTTGGGTAGAATTTGTGCTTACAGCCGCGACTTCTCTTCACTTCAGGCATGGTGCTATGTCATCCCTCCACTCACTTTCCGCTTTGTTTTGTTTCAGAGCGTTAGGTGATTGGCGATATAAGATTTATAGCAGCCGTCTCCCAGCCAGATATTGCGTCTCTCTAGGATAGAATTTATTGGATTTATTACTTTTGTACTCAATACTAAAAACCCTAATTCTTCAAGCATTACAAGAATTAAAAAAGTTTTTTTCGGGTAGGGGTTCTAGTATTTTTTGGTTGGGGTTCNNNTGTTTATATATAGGGGTTCAGGATTTCTTTGTACTCAGCNNNAACCTAATCCCAGCAAAGAATTTAATCTATTTGCAACTAGGTTTTGGTTTTTTAAATGTGTACTCAGACTACCCTCAATTTCCGTCAAAAGCAATAAATGCCAAGGGTTTGAGGGTGAAAAACTGGAGTAATCTATGTTGTTTTACTCCAGAAACGTGCGAAATTCAATTCTGTATCTAACATATCATTTTTTTGAGGGTAAAAATGCACTTCATATTTTTTTAATTTTTGCTTTGACAATCATATTCAATTGTGGTTGTAAGCCTTGTGTGATAAGCGATGTGAGGTAATGAAAATAGGTGTGTTGCTGCATATCATTTTCAAAAAACTTAACTTTTAACTCTTTTTTTTCATTCCCACAATGAGGAGATGGGTAGGAACCTGTCGGATTTTGTGTTTAAGAGAAACAACAAACTATAATCTAACATGATTGAGCGATCGCAATGAATTTTCTGAATTGCTCATTACAAACCTTAGCAAAAAACCTCACCCCCTAACCCGGATTTATCACCACACCTCTTAAAGCCTGCGCAAGTGCCGGGGAGAAGTAATGAGCAAGAAGTAAGAAGTAAGAAGTTTTTACTTATTACTTATTACTCATTACTCATTACTCATTACTTCTCCTCTGCTCCATCAAACGCCTTAAGCTTGTGAGAAATGCGGGCTAAGCAGCTACAATCAAGCCAAGCGTGAAAAAATCTGATTGGTTGGATTTGTATACTCCTGGAGTCGTAGGAAAAGACTGGGAAATTCCGCCAAAGTTAGGGTCTTTGTAGACCTTAACCTGTTGTGACGGCGTGTAGGAAAGCTTATAGATAGTGCCGCTGAAGTCATCCGAAATTAACAAATTACCTTGCTGGTCTACTACCATATCCACGGGTCGCCCCCAGGTTTCTTGCGTTGCTGGAACTACCCAACCGATGACTAAATCCATCTCTTGCCCTGGGGTCTTTGTCGTACTGTTCCAGGGAAAGTAAGCTATTTTGTAGCCCGTTTTCTTCTGCCGATTCCATGAACCATGCAGCCCTGTCACTGCCCCATTTGAGTATAGGCTGGGAAAGTTGGTATTTTGTAAGAATGTTAGTCCCAAGGGAGCGGAATGGGCTTGGATACCTTTGCTAATCCTGTCCATTGCATTGCAATTAACACTTCCATTCGCATTGAACTGATAGTCGCGGTCAAATGGCATATTGTTGAGGCCATTTGGCGTGTCAGGATTGGGGTTGCAGAATGGCCAACCGTAGTTACCGCCATCTCGGACTTTCGTGAACTCTTCTGGTGGGTGGTCGTCTACATAAGAGGGGATAATTTTACCGTAATTGCCAGTGCTATCGTTGAAGGGATAGGCGATGTTATCTCGATTATTAACGACTACCCAAAGGTCATTTGTGCCAGGTAAGAATGCTAACCCTTCGGCATTACGTAAACCTTCGGCAAAAAGCCGCTGATTGGTTCCATTAGCGTTGTACTGGTAAATTGCACCACGCTTTGGAGTGCTGACAGTATCTTCCTTACAGGCATTGCATGTAGAGGCGATCGACACGTATAGTTTGTGGTTGGCATCAAGTGCGATATTTTTTAGTTCGTGACCATAAGCGCCTTTGAGTTCTAGTGTGCTGCTGTCTGGTAAGCCAACTACAACGATTTGACGATTTTTCGCGATTAAGTCTCCAGAGTTGTATATGAAGCGGTTAATTTGATGAGTTTCAGAGATATAAATGTATGTGGTGTTGTCAATTTTATGAAACACAATGTCGTGTGGTTTGCGTAGACCCGTTACGAAGTCAGAAATAATTGGATCTTTGCTGCCATTTGGCCGGACAATTAATACTTTACCGGAACTGGGCTGTGATACTAGAAGATCCCCATTGGGAGCAACTGCCATAAAGCGAGCTTTGTTAATGCGAGCATAAACAGAGATAGAGAAATTGGGCGGCACTTTCAAGTAACGGCTAGTATTAAAGGGCCAAGAGGTCATTGTAATAGGCACTTTCAGCTTGGTTTCAACAGACGCAGGGGGCGGTTGACCGATTGCAGCGGTGCTAAGAACCTCTAAGGACATCAAACTAATTAGAGATGCGGATAGTATGCGTCCAAGTATCTGTGTTGGTTTTAGAGTAGATGCAACCATTTTGAACTTCCCTCTAGCTTAGTAGTGATCTATATTACACATCATTCTCGGCTAGCCGATTTGACCGAGAATTTGAACAAATTAACTCAGAGGTGTCATTTTTTAGAAATACTTAAAATATCTTTATCTACTGCTATTTTTCTAACTTATGAAAAAATGGGTGATATCATGTCCGCCAAATTACCCAGAATAAAATAACCCCAACCCCCTCCCCGCCTGCGGGGAGGGGAGACAAAGCACAGCTTTGGCGGGGTGGGGTTCTTCGGGTTTAATAAGCAATCAAGCGGACATGATATGAAATGAGAGTTATAAAAAAGGCAGAGCGATCGCACTTCCCAACTAAAATATTCCTCAAGCTACTTAGCCTCGAAACCATTATGCAGAGGTTCTTAACAGCGTTCCTTCTCGGTCAAAAAGCCAAGTTTGTGTTGGAAAAACCCAACGCTGAGGACTTGGTTTTTCTCAAATAGTGGTGATTGATTGCACATATCCCTTGGTATAACTAGCCGTGGCTCATGGTTGTAGCGAGAGTGAGCGTGCTGTGGGGGAAATTGCGATCGCTCGGCATAGATCCAGATAATCTTGATTAATCTGCGAAAAACTAACGCGAAACCTAACCCCCTAAGCCCTTTCCCAAAGCGTAAAAGGGAAAAATTCAAAGTCTCTCTCCTTTTAGGAAAGAGATTTAGAGAGAGGTTCTTCAGATACCTGTAATATTTCCGCAATCACCCTGAAATTTGGAAACTACTTACAACAAATAGGGGTAAAATTTTTACCCCTACAAAGTTGTGTATTATTTTAAGAATAGCTAGAAAAGCTTATTAATCTGAAGTTAAATGACTTTCTAGCAAAGTTGCGATCGCATCAGGATGAATATTCTTGTATTTCTTTTTACCAAGCTGCAAAACACAGTTGGGAGCGCTGCCACAGCATTTTTGGCAACTGGTATGTTCAATGGTAACTTTGTCTAATAAACCGCGATCGCACAAAGTTTTTTCTAATTCTGATAATAACCCTTTACCACCACGTTTCAGACAACCGCCCTTTTGACATACCATAATCCTCGCTTTTGATTGAGGTGGTAAATCTTGCTTTGGACACGCATTGATTGGTGTCACCTTATAGGCTTTAATTTTAATTTTACTTGTGCGTGAGTCTATCTTACTATGACCACAAATGCGAAGTTGCTGACCAGGAACTAAGGATGAACTTAGTAAACGGCGCAACTCTTTAGGCAGTTTAATATCTACATTTCCAGATGGAACTGCCAATTGTAAGTATTTATATTTTCCTGGTTCACCACCAACAAAACCTAGTAACTGTCCCTCAAGGTTCAATTCTGATAACGTCAAATACTTGTTACCCATGATTGATAAAAGTTAGGAGTGGGGGAGTTAAAAGTGAAGAGTTAGGAGTGAGGAGTTAGGAGTGAGGAGTTAAAATGAGGAGCTAAGAGTTAATAATTCATAACTCTTAACTCATAACTATTGACTTCCAACTCATAACTCTTAACTCCTAACTGTTTTATGCGAGGCGTTTAGCTTCTACTGTTTGAGGTAAATTTGCTGTGTCTGGCAATTCACGAAATTCTAATTCCCAACCATTTGCTAGGGTGAGAATCTTGCCATCGTTTCCATCGGTTTGTTTGACGACTTCTTCTTCCAGGTCTTTTTTAGCAACGTAAACTACTAAAGTGCCGGCATCATTCATCCGTAGCATTACTTTCATGAGATTCCTCAACCGATTCTAGTTCTTTTTTCTTGCAGCCGACGACAAACCCTGTTTCTAAGAAATGCACAGCATATATATAGGAAGTCTGCAAATATGTGCCTATACTCGCTATGTAACCGATATCTCCCTTGTTCACTAAAACTTGGCCGACTTCCTTACCAGGAAAGGTACCATCGTTTTTTAGCAGTTTACGAACTCTGACTTTTTCACCAATTTCAAAAGCGGGTGGCAAGTTTAGTTCTAATTCATCGCGTTGCATGAGAGTACCTCTGTTCTCTGACCAAATTCAACAGTTCTTCTGTCGTCAAACTGCGTTTTTTCTGTACCGATTGATGGCGTACTGCATCTAAAACAGATTGGGTTTCTTGGGAATTCAAGAAAATTCCATGCTGTTCTAGCAAGTTAGCAACTAAATGCCGTCCAGAATGTTTACCTACTACTAAACGCCGTTCCCAACCCACTTCTTCAGGTGCAAATGGTTCGTAGGTAATGGGATTTTGCAATACCCCGTGAGCATGGATGCCTGATTCGTGAGCAAAAGTGTTTTCGCCAACGATCGCTTTCCAAGGTGGTACATCGGCTCCTGATGCGGCTGCAACTAGTTGAGAAAGTTCCAGCAAACTTGGTGTGTCAATGCCCAAATCAACGCCGTAGATGCGTTTAATCGCCATGACAACTTCTTCTAATGCTGCATTTCCTGCCCGTTCACCCAATCCGTTAACTGTGGTATTCACTGATGAAGCTCCGGCTTTGATACCCGCAAGGGCGTTGGCAGTTGCCAGACCAAAATCATTATGCGTGTGGATTTCTAGGGGAATCGTCAACGCTGAAACCAACCTTTGGACTTTGGTGTAGGTGGTGAAGGGGTCGAGAACTCCTACTGTGTCGCAGAAACGGAAGCGGGATGCACCCCACTCTTGGGCATAAAGTGCTACATCTAAGAGGAAGTTTTCATCAGCCCTGGAAGAATCTTCTCCGCCGACTGCTACCCAAAGACCCTGATCGAGGGCGAAGTGGATTGAGTCTTTGAGTTTTTGCAAACTTACTCGCCACTGACCATGAAATTTAGTGGCAATTTGGATACCAGAGACGGGAATGGCAATATGCACCCGATTCAAACCACAGGCGATGGAAGCCTTGATATCTGAGATGACAGCGCGGTTCCAGCCCAAGAGTTTTGCTTGTAAACCCAAGTCAGAAATTGCGGCGATCGCACGGGTTTCTTCGTCGCCCATTGCCGGTATACCCACTTCTAATTCCGGTATACCAATAGCATCGAGAAATTTAGCGATCGCTACTTTTTCTTCTAGGGTAAAAGCAACACCTGCTGCTTGTTCACCATCACGTAGTGTAGTGTCATTAATTATGATTTGATTCATTGCAAATATCCCTCTCTTGGAAGTATTCTTAATATCCTTTCCCTCTACAATCCCTCGTGATGGTAAATGCTAAAAATATCACAATTCATAATGTAGGATACATGATCCTTAATTATTGCCCCATTATTAGCATCACATCTGTATGGCAAGGAACTAAATCAATGTATAAATTACTAATCGTTTTTACCGATGTCAGTTGAAATGTCTTCGAGTAGCAATGAGCTAATATAACTATTAGCAAATCCCGAACAAAGTAATACACAAAATCCAGCAATTAAGGATGTAATCATCTTCGTAACCTCATCTTTTCTAGTGCATTTGGGTGTAATTTAGGCAGATAATGCTACTTAAAGCTAAGGGGTAAAAACTAGCTAACTGTGGTCTGCTAGCCAATCAAATATCTTTCCTAGCTGCTCCAAATCAACGAAACCATACTGCCAGAGGAGCATCGGTAGTGGGCCATTTTCTAATTCACGGTGTCGCAGAGCTACAGCAATATCGGCATTTGAAAGTTCAAGTTCATTGTGCAAAAAATTGAGTAGTTTTATATCTCTGTTCCGAATCGCCATAATTGATTGAACTTTCAATTTCTTAATTTGGGAAAAAATTAAAAATCAGAAATCCCAATTTATATTTGAGAATTTCGCCTTTCTAATTGTTGCTATATGTCAGGGTAATTTCAGATTTAGTAGACCCAACAAAATCTAAACCCCATCTAATCCATCTCAGTCTGCAACAAATTCTGCTAGCGGACAGTAGCTTCAAACTCTAAACCTATTTGAGCTTTGTGCATCTATGAACAAAAAGGATAAAGTCCAGTATTTGCGTCATGAATTCAAGATTAATCGTCTCTGAATTAGGTCTTTTTGAAATAATCATGACTCATTACTGTAACGCCAGCAACGCTCTAGCCATTCTAATAATTCGTTACGAGAAGCAAGAAGTTGCATAACTGTACTACGAATTAGAATTACTTCCAGTAAATTGTTCACTTGCACTCGTAAAGAACCATCAGGGGGACAAGAGCAATTAATTTTTAACTCTTGCAAACGGTGATAGATTCGCCAGCGATCGCTCAAAGGAATCTGCAAAACGTGATTTGTCATTTGTCCTTTGTCATTTGTCCTTTGTCTGTTGTCATTTGTCAGTTGTCCTTTGTCCTTTGCTAATGACTAATGACTCTTGACTTTTAAAGTTTGCAGTTGTTTTTCGAGTTCTTCGATGCGCGAGAGCAAAGAACGAATCACGGTTGCTTCCACATCGGGTAGCTTTCCATGTTCTAAGGGAGAAAGGCTGACGCCGCTTTCGTTGCGAGAAATAATTCGGCCGGGGATTCCCACAACTGTGGAGTCGCTGGGGACATTTTGCAAGACAATGGAACCTGCACCAATACGGACGCGATCGCCAATTTGCAGATTACCTAAAACTTTCGCACCCGCCCCAATCACTGCATTTTTGCCGACTGTGGGATGACGCTTACCAGTTTCTTTACCAGTTCCGCCAAGGGTGACGCCCTGATAAATCAGTGTATAGTCACCGACGATCGCAGTTTCGCCAATGACTACTCCCATTCCGTGGTCGATAAACACGCCGTGTCCAATCTCTGCACCTGGGTGAATTTCAATACCGGTCAAAAATCGCCCCAAATGGGAAATGAAACGGGGAATAAAACCGACTCCTCGACCATGTAACCAGTGAGCAAGACGATGCAAACATAGGGCGTGTAATCCAGGGTAGCAAAACACCACTTCTAGCCAATTCCGTGCTGCGGGATCGCGCTCAAAAATAATGCGAAAATCACTCAATAATGGCTCAAAAAAAACGCCAGAGAGGAGATTTTTCAGCATGGATTTATGTGCAGAATCCTGTGTTTTGGTACTGGGGGGATCGCTAATACTGTCTAAAGACTGTTGCATCGGTAATGTCTATCTGGTAAAAGATTCATCTGCTATTTTTATGCTTATATCAGGTGACATCCAACTCGATACAAAACTCAATGCTGATTGGATTTATTGGATTGATTAAGGTTGTACTCAAACGCCGAAACCCCGACTCTAGATAAACTTAAAATTTATCTTGGGGTAGGGGCACTAGTATTTAATGATGGGGGTACTAGTATTTTTGGGGCAGGGGTTAAGAATTTATGTTCATGCTACAAGAAACCTTACCCGTAAGCATTTGCTAAGATTTCGTCAAGATATTTTGCAATATATTAAGCTGTACTCAGATGCACTCAAATATGAATTTAGTAAGGCTATAAATCTATTTTCTGTATATCCTATTACTATTAGTATCTTATTATTTGGATAGGCGAAAGACAGGTTTCTTTATTTTCTTTTAGGATTTGCTGTCTGTATGTATGTATACGTTTCAAAATATAGTTATCGCTCATTGCGACTGTTTTCTTATTATATAGATGTGTGGGAATAGCCAACACAAAATCTTAGAGCGGCAGAATAAGTAGATATTCTCATAGCAGTTAAATAATTGTTGATTGCTGTAGCGGCGTAAAGCTATGCTACCCTAGCCACGAAACTTGTAGAGGCTTACTAATGGAGTTCAAAGACTCAAGAACCAGACGCAGCTTTAGTAGGTCTACCTTTGATAGCATTAAAGCGATCGCCTAACTGTTAAGCGACAGTCTTTAAACCTGGAATCTTTTTCGATGCAGTTTTGACATAATCGTAAACAGTTAAACTGCTAAGGAAGTCCCAAATAAAAAAATATACAACTATTTATTGTGGGGTGGGCGTCTCGCCCGCCCACAGTCAAAGTCAAAGGCGGGCAAGATGCCCACCCCACAAGATTGGATAATTTATTTCTTGGAAGTCCCTAATCATCGCTTCACTACCAACAAGCCATTAGGGTATCATCTACCTGTTCAGTGAGTTGCTTATGAGCAACCCTGTCGAGCAGAAAAACGTAATTTATACACTATTTTGCAGTTTCTACCAGAAGTAGGTCGTGCTTAAGCGATAATAAATACAATTTGCTTATAGATGCACAGTTATGATCTGCTGCCTCAATCCAGCTTGCCATAATCCGCCCGATCCAGATCGCACAATGTTTGGCTCTAACTGCGGCACAGGATTGGTGGTGTTGAGAAACCGCTATCGCCCGATAAAAACATTAGGTGGTGGGGGATTTGGTAAAACCTATTTAGCAGAAGATTTAGACAAGCTGAATGAATCTTGTTTCTAACTCGGTTAGTTCCGTAGCCTTTAGCCCAGATGGCAAAACCCTTGCCAGTGGTAGTGATGACCAGACCATCAAAATTTGGCGACTAAAGTAGTGAGTGCTGCGATCACAGTTTTGAGTATTTAGCTAGATACAGAAAAAGTAACCTAAACTAAAATCAAGATGACTTGCTCTTAAATCTGGAAAAAACTATGGTTAATACTTATGACGACATTTTCAATACTGCATTGTCCTTACCTCCAGGGTTAAGAGCAATGCTGGCTGAACATTTATTTAAAAGTCTGGATGCTGAAAATCAAGCAGAAATAGATGCTATTTGGGCAGAAGAAGCAGAGCAAAGATTTGAAGCTGTTGAACAAGGCGAAGTTAATTTAATTCCTGGTGAACAAGTATTGCGAGAGCTACGTTCTAGGAGTAAGTAATGGCTTATAATTTTCATCCTGATGCCAAACAGGAATTAGATGATGCTGTTGCTTACTATGACAACATCAGCCGTGAGATGGGAGACGCATTTATTGCTGAAGTAGAACGCACTCTCAATCGTATTGAACAGTTCCCAGAAGCATGGACTCAATTATCAAAGAATACAAGACGCTGCCGCATAGCCAGTTTTCCCTATGGGATAATTTATGCCATCAAAGAGCAGCAAATTTTAATAGTTGCAGTTATGCACCTTCAACGTCAACCAAATTACTGGGCTAAGAGAATCTGAATAGATAGCTTAATCAAGATTATCTGGATCTATGCCAAGCGATGTCTAAAGTTACGTTAAGTTATAATCAGCAGTCCAACATTTAAAACAAATGAACTGGAAACTTGACGAAGCACAACAAAAACTGCCAGAGGTAATTGATGCTATTGCATCAGAACCTCAATTAATCTTCAAGCAGGACAAATTAGTTGCTGCAATTGTAGAACCAAAACTTTTTCAAGAGTTCCTTGCTTGGCATCAGGAACAAAAAGCCTCTTCCCTCGCCAATGCTTTTGTAGAATTACGTCAAATCTGTGCTGAAGAAAATTACATTTTAGAGACACCTGCACGATGTAGCGATCGCCCTATCCCATTTGCTGAGGAATAGCATGAGCTTTCTTTGCGATACTAACATTATCAGTGAATTAGCTCGTCCAATACCCAATCCTGGAGTCATCACCTGGAGTCAAAGCATCTCATCAATTTTTCTGAGTGCTATTACCTTAGAAGAAATTTGCTATGGTTTATCAGCAAAGCCAAACCAGAGAATTCAAACTTGGTTTGATAATTTTTTGGTCACTTATTGTCAGGTAATTCCTATTAGCCCAGAAATTGCTAAACGTGCGGATGAATTAAGAGGATACTTACAAACTCAAGGAAAACCTCGCACTCAAGCGGACATAATCATTGCCGCAACTGCCGAAATTCACCAAATTACATTAATAACCAGAAATACAAAAGACTTCGAGGGATGCGGTATTACCATACTTAATCCATTTACTTGAGTTTTGAGTGCGTTAGCCTTGGTATAGCTTCTCTAAGAGTTACTTGCGTTGCGATCGCGAGTATTGATATTCCTACGTCAACAACACAGCACTATGAATCCTGATGATTATTTTCTTGCTGGATTCGTTGAGCGATGCAGATGTACTAGCAAGCGATTAATCAAGATTATCTGGATCTATGCCAAGCGATCGCAACCTGTCTGCCATCTGTTGAGCGCGTTGTTCAGTTTGTTGAATCTTCTCGTAAGGTGTAGGATAGCGTTTTCCTGACTGATCATACCAATAAAGCCATTCTCTAGTGACACCAGAATAATTCCCGCGATCGCATCCTATTCCTAAGCCAATTTCTGGTAGCCAAACCGGATTTCCTGCTTGCAATTCATACTTACCCTTGACTAATTTATGCACTTCTAAACGCGGTTTGCGGCGACGGCGAGAAGAATAAATTACGTAATAAAGTACGCCTAAATTTGCATATTCATCTAATTTAGTTGTATATTCTTTACGGTAAATTTGAGATACCACCTCTAGCACTAAACTTGGTAAAACTTTTTCTTCCCACAACGCATAACTAGGACGCAATTCCTCATCATAGAACCGTTCTACCCCTAAGCTTAAAAATCCATCTGGTACAATTGGTGGTTTATCGGGGTGATAATAAATACCCATATCTATGCCAAAGAACCAGTCCATGCGTTCCGCCCAAAGTATCAGCAATATTGCTTTCAGCAAGCCTGGTATTAATTCTTGCAGTTCATTATCCACAGGCGTTTCATCAGAGTCGGGTAGTTCTTCGGCGCTTGGCAAGTACCTCGGCAGACTGTACTCTAACATGGCTGGTTTCCCTAAAACTCACTAAAATTATAGCGGTTAAATCTGATTATTACTTAGCAATGGATAGGTACTAGAGCGATCGCACAGATAATCAGTAATTCAGAAATAATATTTGTATCTAAAATATAATTCATAATTCTAGTTGGCGGTTGTCAAGGTCTCTTTGACGTTTTAAATCTATATCCACACCAACTAGAGGAGAGCTTTGAAATAATTCAACTAAATTTTCTGATTCTGTTTTGGGGTCTTTCTTTTCTATTTGTCTAGTCAAATAATGAATTAATTGTATCTTTTATTCTCTGCTTAAATTATCAATTTCTTTTAATAAGGAATAGTAATTCAGGAATTGAATAATCACAATAACTAAGAGCTTGTCTGCCTATATTTGAAAAATGTCATGAGCGTTACCGAGATTATTTAGAGAATTGCCTGAATAGTTTTGTATTTGATAACTATCTTAGAAAAAAATGCCCTTGCTAAAAAGTAAGGGCATTGAAATTTACCTATTTAATATTTAGTGAGTAAATCTATACAGCTTGGGATACTTTTTGCTTAAGCTTCATCCAAAATTCCATTACTCCAGCGATCATTTACATGAAAGAAAATAGTCTTTTATTTTGTCTATAATCACCGAAGATAAATCAAGCCGTATTGCGAATAGTCCCTACTCAATGGCTACGCTAATTTCTTGCGTAGCTTGCTACCAGCCAAAGCCAGACCGACGATTCCTAAACCAGCAAGGCTAGCAGGCTCAGGAGTCGATTGGACAATAGAAGATTTCTTGAATTCAAATGCAATGGTTTGTGTGCCGTTGAATTTGCTGGCATCATAGCCAGTGGTTAGCAACTGCTGCGTTACATTACCTTGTGCTAGGAATGAGATTCCACTCAGATAGTTTCCAGAGTTGATGACATTGAGATTAAATGTCTTGTCTTTCCCGTTATTGGTAAAGTAACTACTGGTCAAATCACCATAACCGACAACGCCACCACCTTGTTTTACCTGAGTTTCGTAAGAAATCCATCCATCTCCTGCCAAACCACCATATCCAACAGTGTAGCCTTCTTTGATATTAGTAACTGTCTTTGCTTGAACATTACTATAAACACCAAGTTGTTGTACCCCTGAAGCATTTGCTGAAGCGAAATGAATCCCAAACAAATCGCCACTGCTCATAGCATTTTCAAAGGTTTTACCCGCCATGTTGAAGAACAAATCGCCATATCCAATCTGACCGTCAGCAGCACCCTGTTCAGCCTCTCCTGTTAACTTCATGTTGCCATTGATTGCTACAATGATACTGGTAGCAGTTTCTTTGATAGCCATACCAGAGAGATCGTAGGGATTTACTTTTCCTGCCGCGGCACCAACCCAGTAATTCCCGTTCATCCCATCTTTGTTTGAATCAAATGAATACTGCCATCCGCTAGCATCAGTGGAGTTTTGACCCATCAAAAGTCCGGTAGTGTCGTTCAGACACTCCAAAGATATGCTAAATGCTGTTCCCTTTAAGTCTGAGGCATAGGCTCCTTGAGCAGCCACAAAGAAGATTCCAAAAGTAGCAATACCAACCTTCAGAAAATTGAATAAGTTTTGAGTTTTCATTATTTATAAATTGATTGATTTAGAGAATCACAATTTTTTGGGCTTCTCTATTTGTAATTGGAATTACAAATAGAGAAAAGCGTGATTTTTCTGAAAATATAATTTGGATAACTTAACGTTAATTTTATAAAACTCAAATGAAAAATGACATATTTAGTTACAATTGCCGTTATCTAACCCAATTGTATGAAAGTGAAATAGGAGCAAAGGCAAGCAGGTCTAGCAGCCTGCGATTATCTGCACCCATTTATTTAGACAGTTTTGAAAAACTTTTGGGTTTGTGCAAGCTTAATAAACCATATCCCCCTAGCATCTCCGTACAGAGCATCTAAACGCGCGATCTACTTTAAAAAGTAATATCCGATTTGGATGAACACTTGGGCATTTACATTGCGCTTTATTATTTAAGAGAGTCAGGAGGCAGGGGTTGAAATCAATAAGCCTCTGACGACTGACAGCTTTATTATGGTTACTAGCAAACAATGCAACCCTTCTAATCAAATCAAACCTTCCAACGCGTGTTGTAAATCGTTTGTTACATCAGCAACAGCTTGTCTAGCACCCAAACGATTTTCCTTATACGCTGGGTAACGCTCAGAAATGGATATAGGTTCACCCACAATTATTTTTACTTTTTGCTTACCCAACTGTGGACGCTGCACAGCTTTATTACCTTTGATTTTAGCAATCATTTGCCATAAAATTAAAGTCGTCTCAGCAAACCTTTCTACTGTTGGATTTTCACGAATATAATTACCAGAAACAGCCACAAAGCTTTCTACTAAACGCATGTGCCACATCCGGGCATTGGCTTCTTCTGCAACGCGATCGCCTAAAGCTCTTTCAACCGCAGATACTCCTTTTACATCTTTAAATTCTTCTCTAAATATATAATTCCAACCTGCTTGTTCTACTCGCCGACAACGATCGCTCAAACTACCTTTTGACTGCAAATTAAAATACTGTTCTGAGATTAACAACGCTGCATTCAACAAAGCTTGTAGACGAACTGCTAACGCTTCATTTCTATCTGGAATTTGCCCGTTGACAATCTTCGCATCTGGCAGTTTTTGATGATAAAACCGCGTGTAAAATTCTTCCATTAGCAAAAGTAAATGTTCTGCCAAAGCCAACAACCGGGGATAAAGCGACTCTATAGAAGCATTTTCTGGTGGATTTACAGGTAAACCACTAGCCGCTTCCAATTCACTTAAAAGATTAGCGATCGCATCCCAAGGAGCATCAACGTAACTATATTTAATCCCAACTGGTAAAATTAGAACCTGTTCGGGGCGTTCAGCTTTGTGCAAGTCTTCAGCACACCAAAAGCCTAATTGGGCAATACCAGGTTCTAGCGGGCTGATATTCTCTGATAAACCATTGGTAGCACCTTCTGGCGCAGCCGCCATCGGAAATTTCCCATTGGCGAACAAGTCACGCGCCGAACGTAACCCCGTCCAGTCAGCCTTACCGCGCTGAATCGGAGTCCCACCTAAATGAGAAGCAATCCAGCCAACATGGGAACCTGCCCATAGAGGAATACCGCGATCATAGATAAAATGAGCATGAATGGGATGTTGTAGTGTTGTACCTTGCGATCGCGCTGTCTTTGGTACAATTTGAGACAGCAAGTAACCCAAACAAAACGGATCGTCTGTTTTCGGATGGCGAAATGCCAGCATAAAACGGATCTTACCCTCCTGAAACTGGCGATAGAGATCCACCAGAACTTCTACGTTGTCTGCTTCAATTTGGGTAATAGGTGTTTGCCATTTTATCCAACTGGGTAGCAACAGATGAACAACTCGTAGCAATAAAGGGTTAAACGCGGGGGGAATAAATTCTAAGGGTGCTTGTGCTTGATAAATTACATCTGCCAAAGTAGTTTCTCCTAAAGATTCCCTGATTCTAATCGCCTGATGGTTATTTCTTTTAAGATATCCTAACGGCTGTAATATGCCCTGAGTAATGAAGTCAAAGTAAAACCTGCCTATTGCGCTGTGCTTGGCACATGACTTAGGTTAGAAAACTAGGATACCTTCTTAGCCCGCCTACGCAGATTATTTTAATGAAGAGTCTTTACGCAGACTTATAAAGTAGGGCTTGCTGCAATGGGAAGTGTTGGCAGATAGTGGAGTTTAGCAGCACTTGCAAATCTTAATAACAAGAAAGACTTAAACCAAATCCTGGTAATACATCTTCACCCGATAATTGTGTGGGTAGATTTCGCACTTCGACTTAGATTAAATAGTTCCAAAGATCACATCACAATCCAGTTCAGAATGAGCAGCAAAACACTTGTAGAGACGGCGATTTATCGCGTCTCGAAAACCCAAAATTGTTGCCAGTAGACCTTAACCCAAGCGTATTGGTTTATGAGGCGTGATGCTTATATCCCCCGTTTTTAAACGGAGGATATAAGCGAATGTGCCAAATGTATTGGGCTATCTTATGTCAAGAATGTTAACATAAATATGTGGTTAATTGGTCGATACCATTGATTATTTACGAGTTCAAGGTTAAAGGAAAAGACAGGCAGTATTGCGCTATAGATGAGGCTATACGTACCAGCCAGTTCATTCAAAACAAGTGCTTGCGCTACTGGATGGATAACAAAAATGTTGGTAGATATGATCTCAATAAATATTGCGCGGTATTAGCTGCTGAGTTTCCCTTTGCTAATGAACTCAACTCAATGGCTAGGCAATCTGCGGCTGAACGTTCTTGGGGTGCAATTTCTCGATTTTACGATAACTGCAAGAACAAGGACTTGAGTAAGAAAGGCTTTCCCAAATTTAAGAAAAATTGCCGTTCGGTTGAATATAAATCAACTGGGTGGAAACTTTCTGTTACTCGTAAAGCCATAACTTTCTCAGACAAGAAAGGCATTGGAACCCTGAAACTAAAGGGAACTTACGACCTAAATTACTACAATATCAAGCAAATTAAGCGTGTCCGTTTGGTGCGTCGTGCTGATGGGTATTACGCTCAATTTGCGGTTGATGTGGATGCTAAAGTAGAAGCACAACCGACTCAACAAGTAGTTGGTATCGACTTAGGTTTGAAGTATTTTATTGCCGATAGCAAAGGTAATGTAGAACCTGCGCCTAAGTTTTACCGCAAATCCGAAAAAGCCTTAAACCGCGCTAATCGTAAAAAGTCCAAGAAGTTTAGTGCAGCCAAAAAGAAAGCCAAGATCCGGCAATCAAACAATTACCACAAAGCTAGAAATAGATATGCCCGGAAGCATTTAAAAGTAAGTAGGCAACGAAAAGAGTATTGCAAGAGATTAGCATACTCCGTCATCCAATCTAATGATTTGGTAGCCTATGAAGATTTAAATGTGAAAGGGCTTGTGAAAAATCGACATCTAGCTAAATCTATCAGTGATGCTGGTTGGTACACTTTCCGTCAGTGGTTAGAATATTTTGGTCACAAATA
This sequence comes from Nostoc sp. GT001, assembly GCF_030382115.1. Classification (NCBI taxonomy): domain Bacteria; kingdom Bacillati; phylum Cyanobacteriota; class Cyanophyceae; order Nostocales; family Nostocaceae; genus Nostoc; species Nostoc sp. GT001. The sequence continues at coordinate 255,562 of NZ_JAUDRJ010000003.1, read as the reverse complement.
CGGGAAGGTGACTGTTGCAATCCCTCCCCATAATACAAGTCAAAACTGTTCTAACTGTGGCGAGAAAGTGAAAAAATCTCTGTCTACAAGAACTCATGTTTGCCCACATTGCAACTATGTAGCGGATAGGGACATAAACGCTAGCATCAATATTTTGAAATTAGGACTGAGTACCGTAGGGCATACGGGAATTTACGCTACAGGAGATTTGCCCTCTTGGGCGGTTGGCAAAAGCCTGTCGTCTAACGGCGAGTCTGTGAATGTAGAATCCCCGAATTAGCAATTTGGGGAATGTCAAAAACAAATTAGAGATTTTGGAAAGGGAATAAGGGAATAAACGATGCGACTTTCACAAATGTTATTTGTTACACTGCGGGATGATCCGGCTGATGCTGAGATTCCCAGTCATAAATTATTACTCCGTGCAGGCTACATCCGTCGCATCGGTAGCGGTATTTATGCTTATCTCCCGCTAATGTGGCGGGTATTGCAAAAAGTTTCCCAGATTGTGCGGGAAGAAATGAACGCTACAGGCGCACAAGAATGTCTTTTGCCACAATTACAACCTGCTGATTTATGGAAGGAATCGGGACGCTGGGACACTTACACCAAAGCTGAGGGGATCATGTTTTCCCTAATTGACCGCCGCGAGCAACAATTAGGATTAGGCCCAACTCATGAAGAAGTCATCACAGCGATCGCTCGTGATATGATTCGCTCGTATCGCCAACTACCCCTACATCTCTACCAAATTCAAACCAAATTCCGCGATGAAATTCGTCCCCGCTTTGGTTTAATGCGCGGACGAGAATTTATCATGAAAGACGGTTACTCCTTCCATACCGATGAAGCCAGCCTCAAGGAAACTTACCAGGATATGTATAAAGCGTATAGCAATATCCTGCGACGTTCTGGTTTAGCTTTTCGGGCAGTGGAAGCTGATTCTGGTGCAATTGGCGGTTCTGGTTCCACAGAATTTATGATTTTGGCGGAAGCGGGTGAAGATGAAGTTCTCTACACTGAGGATGGTAAATACGCCGCTAACGTAGAAAAGGCTGTTTCTTTACCAATTGACGCCGAAACCTCACGGTTTACAACCTACGAAAAACGCGATACACCTGGAACAGAAACCATTGAAAAGGTCTGTCAACTCCTCAACTGTTCTCCCACTCAATTAGTGAAAAATGTCCTTTATCAGACAGTTTATGATAATGGTATAACGGTGTTAGTTTTGGTGAGTATCCGAGGCGATCAGGAAGTTAATGAAGTCAAATTGCAAAATGAATTGACCAAATTAGCTTCTGAATATGGTGCTAAAACTATTATTAGTTTGAATGTACCAAATGTAGAAGCCCAGCAAGCATGGACAGCGAAATCTCTACCTTTAGGCTACATTGCGCCGGATATTGCAGATGATTATATTACTGCTAATAAACAGATTCATCCCAAGTTTTTGCGCTTAGTGGATCAAACAGCCGTTGATTTAAAAAACTTTGTTACAGGCGCAAATGAAGCTGGTTATCATGTAGTTGGTGCTAATTGGGGTGAGCAATTTAAGTTACCAGATAGAATAGTAGATATTCGTAAGTCCAAACCAGGCGATCGCGCCATCCACAACCCAGAACAAATCCTACAAAGTGCTCGTGGAATTGAAGTAGGTCACATCTTCCAATTAGGCACTAAATATTCCCAAGCGATGGGTGCAACTTATACCAATGAACAGGGTGAAGAAAAACCGCTATTTATGGGTTGTTTTGGTGTAGGTGTGTCACGATTAGCACAAGCTGCCGTCGAGCAATCTTACGATAAAGATGGGATTATTTGGCCAGTTGCGATCGCACCATACCACGCGATCGTCACAATTCCCAACATAAAGGATGCTCAACAAATCGAAATCGCCCAAAAACTTTACACAGAACTCAATCAAGCGGGAATTGAAACCCTACTAGATGACCGCGACGAACGGGCGGGAGTCAAATTTAAAGATGCGGACTTGATTGGCATACCTTATAGAATTGTAACCGGACGCGCGATCGCTAATGGCAAAGTTGAAGTTGTAGAAAGAGCCACCCGTAAATCTCAAGAAATAGTCATTGATGAAGTTACAAAAATACTCAAACAATGGATTACAGAAGCAATAGGGCATAGAGACTTGGGATAAGGGAAGAGGTGACAGGTTATAGGGAATAATCTGTAACCTGTAACCTATTCCCTTCTTTACTCCCGACTCCCAAAAATTTACATAATCTGGCAGGTGACGGATTAGAAATAAAAATTCTAGAATTGGATTAGGGACTTGCAGAATTAAAAGCCATCAAGTCTCCTCTCGATTGTGGGAAACTCTCTACTTATAAGTATCGTCTTTAACCAGGCTGCTCCTCACATAACTACCATATCAGCCCTCAGTTAGGAAGGTTTTGAACATGAAAGACCAACAAGGATCTAATCGTATTTCTTCAGGCGTAATTGCAGCTGTGTCAGCAGCGGTTGTAGCGGTGGGTGGCGGTGTAGCTTGGTTTACCACACAATCCAGCAATACTCCCACACCATCAAACCCTTCTGGCCGCATTGAACAGTCAGCACAGCCATCAACTAGGCAGCTAGGTAATGAGCAAACCCCCAACGTTTATTGGCTAAGATCAAACAACAAAAATGTTACTTTGGTTCCCCAGCCTGTTAAAGTCGCTTCTATTCGACCCAACCAGCCTTTAGAAGCAGCTTTCCAAAGTTTGTTAGCAGGCCCAACAGAAGGGACAGATTCGACAACCATCCCTAAAGGAACCAAGCTATTGGGACTGAAGGCAGAAAATAATGAGGTTCACGTTAATTTATCTGAAGATTTTACCAGCGGTGGCGGTAGCACCTCAATGATGGGTCGCGTAGGACAAGTTGTTTACACTGCCACAACTTTAAATCCCAAAGCCAAAGTGTACATTGACGTGAACGGCAAACCCTTAGATGTTTTAGGCGGTGAGGGTGTAGAGTTACAACAACCGCTAACTCGCGAACAGTTTCAGAAAGATTATCCCCTTTAAAAAAGTTAGGAGTTAGAAGTTAGGAGTGAGGAGTTTTAACTCATAACTCATAACTCATAACTCTCTTAAACTTACCGTTTACTATTTAACACACGAAAATTACGGGCTTGCTGCTCCAACCTTGTGGCGAGGCGATCGCAAACCCGATTACACAAATCAAAAATCATTTGATCTTCCACCCGGTAATAGGCGCAAGTTCCTTCACTGCGGCGGCTAAGAATACCTGCTTGCCACATTACCTTCAGGTGTTTTGAAACATTTGCCTGAGAAGTCTGTGTTGCCTCTACCAACTCTTGCACGCATTTTTCTTCATCCCGTAATAAGTGTAACAGCCGCAGGCGCATTGGCTCACTTAACAGGCTGAAGTATTCAGCTACTTGTTGCACCACTTCTGGTGGTAAAGGCAACGTTTGTTTCATCAGGGTTAACCCGCAAGGAAAGAAAATTTTAACAATGACTCACATCATATATACATTAATACTTAATCGGGGTTAATTCGCATCAAAGGTTGACCATATTCTACAGCGTCGCCATTTTGGAGAAGAATTTCCATCACCTGTCCAGAGACTTCGGCTTCGATTTCATTCATCAGCTTCATGGCTTCAATGATACAGACTGTTTGACCCTTGCGGACGCGATCGCCCACTTCCACAAATGCCGCTTCCCCAGGCGCAGGAGCGCGATAAAACGTTCCTACCATTGGGGAAGGCACTTCTACTAATCTCTGGTCAATGGTTGAGGGAGGATTTACTGATAACTGCATTTGTGTGCTAGTTCCAGTATTCTCAAATACACGAGATGTGGACACCTCCGTTACCTGACTTCCGCTCATCTGGTTTCCTCCAGATGAACCCGATGTCAAGCCTGAACCTACCACACCGCCTAAAGTCCCTTGACCTAACGACAACATCTGATTGCTAATGCTCACAGCCTTACGGACTGTTAGCTCAAAGTCATCGCTTTTGAGTATGACTTCTGCAATATCTGTTTGTGCGATAGTTGCCAGAAGTTGGCGGATTTCATTAAAGTCCAATGGCACAGTTTTTATTACCTCGACCTATCCGTAAATTAGCATTTTAAGTGTGGCAGGGAATTAATCCCTATGTAGGGATTTAAATCGAGACTTGCATTTCCGTAGAGATGAAAGTTATTCCCTGCTGATATATTTATCTTCCTGGGTATCAACTTTGATGCGTTCTCCTTGAGAAATAAACAAAGGAACCATCACAATTGCACCAGTTTCCAGAGTTGCTGGTTTTGAGCCACCTGTGGCAGTGTCACCTTTTAAACCTGGATCTGTTTGGACAATTTCCAGAACTACAGACTTAGGTAACTCTACTCCTAGAACCTGCTCACCCCATTTAATAACTTCAGCTTCCATACCTTCCTTCAGGTACTTGACGCGATCGCCAATTTGCTCACGAGTCAATCTGCCTTCTTCGTAGGTTTCCATATCCATAAAGACAAACTCATCGCCTTCTTTATAGGTATGCTGCATCGTGCTTTTTTCTAAAGTAGCTTGCGGCACTGTTTCCCCTGCGCGGAACGTTTTTTCCATAACGCTCCCACTTTGGACATTTTTTAGCTTAGTGCGTACAAAGGCTGAACCTTTACCTGGCTTGACGTGTAGGAATTCAAGCACTCGCCATACAGACCCATCCAATACAATTGAAACACCGGGTCGAAAGTCGTTACTGGAGATCATGAAACTTTCAAATTTTGGAAGACAATCGGCATTTATTGTACCCTTCTAGGGTCGTCATTGGGCATTTGTCATTAGTTTAGTTGTCATTGTCATTAGTCATTTTTACTCTGCCCTAGACCTCTGCTCCACTCATCACCTAACGTGGGAAGATTATTTATGGGTTACGTCCAGTCAACAATTCACTGCTGCATTTGAGTTATCCCATGCTTAACTTATTAAAATCCTGGCTGAAGAACAGCCTAATGGCAATACTGCTGGTAACAATATTTTTAGGCATAACTACAGTCGGGTGGACTCCCTCCAGTAGCGCCGCACTGCCAGCCGGCAATGCAATTACCGACGGAAAGGCTTTGTTGCGGTATGCACTCCCGATAGATAACAAACCTGTGCGGCAACTACAAGGCAGTTTAGAGGACATCTCTGCCCAACTGCGGGCGAATCGACGTTGGGGTGCTATTTCCAAAGACATTAGCCAAGCATCCCGCATTCTCGATAAACCTTCCCAAATCTTAACAAGCGTTCCCGCAGAACGCCAACCCCAAGCCGAAGCTTGGATTACCGAGTTGAAATCTGGGGTGGGTAAATTACAGGAATTGGCGAACAGCAAAGATAAAGAACAAATTCTGCAAGAAAGAGGCAAACTTCTGAATCTTGTGACTCAGCTAGAAGAGTCAATGGTGAAACAATTCCCCTTTGAAGTACCTGCTGAGTACAGCAACCTGCCACAACTTAAAGGTCGTGCCACTGTAGAAATTAAAACCAACAAAGGCGATTTGGCCCTTGTAGTAGACGGTTACAGCGCTCCTGTAACTGCTGGTAATTTTGTAGATTTGGTACAGAGGGGTTTTTATAATGGCTTAGAATTTACCCGTTCTGAAGAATCTTACTTTCTCCAAACTGGAGATCCTGCTGGGAAAGATGTGGGTTTCATTGATCCAACAACGGGCAAATATCGTGCTATTCCCTTAGAAGTCTTAGTTCAAGGAGATAAAGCACCTACTTATGGCATTACTCTAGAAGAAGCTGGTCGTTACGTTGATATGCCAGTTCTACCTTTTTCTGCCTTTGGTGCAGTAGTGATGGCTCGTCCTGAAAGTGAAGTAAATGGTGGATCTTCGCAATTCTTCTTCTTTCTCTTTGAACCAGAACTCACTCCCGCCGGACGCAACCTCTTGGATGGTCGTTATGCCGTTTTCGGCTATCTTACCGAAGGCAGAGAAGTTTTGGATAAACTGAAAGCTGGTGACAAAATCGAATCAGCAAAAGTGGTTCAGGGAATAGAAAATCTGGTTGAACCGCAAGCTGCATAAGAAGACACAGGGGACAGGAGAAGAATAATTCTTGTACAGACGCGATTAATCGCGTCTCCCCTGATTCAGATTTCCGGCGGTGAACACCCGATCAACTGCAATAGCTAATTCTGGAAAAGTCTGTGATACAATTTGCTCAGTGGCTGTAAAAACTGTTTCTTCGTAAAATCCATCTTCCAGTAGTAACACCGAAATTTTTGCTTTTAGTGGGTCTACAATCCAATATTCAGGAACCTCTAAGACCGCATATTCTGAGCGTTTATAACGATAGTCCCGTTTCACCGACTCAGGACTGACCACTTCGACAATTAGTAACGGTGGTGACTCAAATACTGCTGAAGCATTCAACAATTCTCTAGCTTGCTCCAGTGTCACTACACACAAATCAGTCAACCTAGATTTATTTCTACCCGTTCTCACCCCACTTTCCCGAAAACACAGCCAAGTAAAGTTACAACGTTTGATTTCTGCTTCCAAGGCAGTATCCAAAAAACTGGCAATCAGAAAATGTTCAATAGTTGGTGGGTTCCTTAGCTCTAGCTTTCCATCCACCAGTTCATAATGGGAACCGTTACCATCATCATAGGTTAAGTACTCCTCAAATGTGATGCTGGTTACTGGTGTTGTTACCATCCCAACTGGCTCCTAGACGATACCCTTATTTTAAACAGTAAAACAAATCATCAGTTTTCTTCGTAATTTTGCAACACGAAAAACCGATTGTGAACAGTGAGTTATCTTCTCAACAAGTAAAAGACATTGGTGAACAAGGAATTTTAGAAAGATTACAGCGCTTCTGTCCTTCAGAAATTATCGGCGATGATGCAGCAGTACTTGAGACTGCACCAGGGCAATCTTTGGTAGTGACTACAGATGTGCTGGTTGATGGTGTGCATTTTAGTAACCTCACCACTTCCCCAGAAGATGCAGGTTGGCGAGCTGCTGCTGCCAATTTATCAGATTTAGCAGCAATGGGCGCTTCTCCATTGGGAATCACTGTCGGGTTGGGACTCCCTGGTGAACTTAGAGTTAGTTGGATAGAACGTTTGTACCAGGGAATGACAGAATGCCTGCAAAAATACAATACCCCAATTGTTGGGGGTGATGTGGTGCGATCACCTGTTACTACTCTGTCAATTACCGCTTTTGGTCAAGTTAACCCTAGTCAAATTATTCGCCGTTCTGCTGCTATTGTGGGTGATGCGATCGTCGTTACAGGCGTTCATGGAGCCTCCCACGCTGGCTTAGAACTCCTCTTACATCCCGAATTAGGACAAAACCTCAAAGATGCAGAACGCACGGCTCTAATCCGCGCACATCAACGCCCACAGCCACGATTAGATGTCTTACCAATCCTCTGGAAAATTTTAACTCCTAACTCCCAACTCTTCATTGCTGGTATGGATAGCAGCGATGGTTTGGCAGATGCAATTATCCAAATTTGCCGCGCCAGTGGGGTTGGCGCTGTCCTAGAACGCAGACAAATGTCCATGCCAGCAGCTTTTGACAATTGGCTGACACAAGAGCAAGCGCTAGAATATGCTCTATATGGTGGCGAAGACTTTGAATTAGTACTGTGTTTACCACAAGAATTAGCATCAGCCTTAGTGCAACATCTTGGTCAAGGTGCTGCGATCGCAGGCAGAATTACAGCCGGATCGACAGTAATATTGCACGACGAGCAAAAAAAATTCCCTGACCAAGTTCTGAATCTTAGCCAGGGATTTCAACACTTCAATAGTTAAGAGTTATGAGTTAGAAGTTTTAATTCGTCACTGTTAACTCTTCCCTCCTTATTCCTCACTCCTGACTCCTCACTGTTTAATTAAACCCACTTCTCGGCTACCAACTCTGCCAAATCCAAGACTCGTTGGCTGTAACCCCACTCATTGTCATACCACGCCATAACTTTTACTAAGTCATTGCCCATAACCAAAGTCAAGCTAGAATCGACAATCGAAGAAGCATCACTACCTTGATAATCGGAAGATACTAGTTCTAGTTCGCTGTAGTCCAAAATCCCTTTAAGTGGGCCTTCGGCAGCATCTTTGAGAGCTTGGTTAACTTCTTCAGTAATAGTACGCTTCTCAACCTGAACTACGAAATCTACCATTGAGACGTTCGGGGTTGGTACGCGCAAGGCAACACCATTTAGCTTGCCTTTCAGGTCTGGGATAACCAGCGCCACTGCTTTTGCTGCACCAGTAGAGGTGGGTACAATGTTTATCGCTGCGGCCCTCGCCCGTCGCAAATCCCGGTGAGAAGCGTCTAGCAAGCGCTGATCGCCTGTATAGCTGTGGGTGGTGGTCATCGTACCTTTGATGATGCCGAACTTATCGTTCAACACCTTGGCGATTGGTGCCAAGCAGTTGGTAGTACAGCTAGCGTTACTGATAATGTTGTGTTTGTTGTGGTCATAGTCATGATGATTCACACCAACCACAAAAGTACCATCCTCGTTTTTACCAGGAGCGGTAATCAGGACTTTCTTGGCTCCAGCATTTACGTGCTTGAGCGCTCCTTCTTTGCTAGTAAATACCCCGGTTGCTTCGATAATTAGGTCAATTCCCCAATCTTTCCAGGGCAAGTTTTCGGGATTGCGATCGGATACGCACTTGATGGTCTTACCGTTGACGATGATAGAGTTATCGTCAGCACTAATCTCAGCACCTTTGATCTTGCCTAGCATTGAGTCATACTTTAGCAGGTGAGCATTGGTTCTAGGGTCTGAAGTGTCATTAATAGCGACAAGATCGATCCGACTATTCTCTCTACCCACCCAGCAACGCGCAAAGTTACGTCCAATCCGCCCGAAACCGTTGATTGCAACTCTAATCACAGTGTCTTGCCCTCTGTATTTATGCTTATATGTTGATATCGTTGACCCCAATCATATCGCAAAGGGGGGGGCACTTTTAACCATAAAGTGTTAGATCAATAAAAAAACACATAATTTATTCAGATTTGTAAGAGTAGAGATTGTTGTTAGTGATATATGATCTGACCGATTCCGGGACTAAATAACGAATTGACTGGTCTTTGCGGCAAAATTTGCGAATTAGACTTGACGAAACTCCTACTAAAGGTATATTCAAGAGTTGCCAGTGAACGATCACAGACTCCTCCTTGAGTTGTTGCTCGACTTGCTTGCAGATTAATTTGCTTTGAGTTATAGTCTCACCACCTAGCTGTCGGGGTGCGATTAACCAATCACACATTTGTGCTAATTCGTGTCCCCGGTACCAACCGGGTAAGGTTTGGAAAGTATCCAAGCCCACAATCCAGTACCAGTGAGTATTTGGGTAACAAGCAGATAAGTCAATCAGGGTGTTAATGGCATAAGAAGTCCCAGACCGATTAGTCTCCACTAGTGAGACAGTAAATGCTGGGTTATCTTTTATTGCTAATTGCAGCATTTGCAGACGATGCTCAAACAAAGCTGCTTCTTTGTGAGGAGGATTTAGGGTTGGTACCCAAATTACCTTTTCAAGGGAGACTTGATGCAAAGCTGTCTCGGCTACGAGCAGGTGTCCCCAATGAATTGGATCAAATGTGCCACCAAAAATTGCTAGTTGCTGCATCCAGATCAGCCTGGGTTATATGCAATTGAAAAATAGTTTCATTACCAATGTACTATTGTACTCAATTCACGCCTAAACTTGATGCAATTTCAAATTAGTTTCACTAAACAATGTATTATGTAGCCAATTCCAGTAAGGTAGCCAAAAATATGTATTTGACATTACAAGAATTTCTTTCCCGATGCGGCCAAAATTTTCAGAATAATCTTAACAACAGTTCAGAAATCGCAAAAACCTCCAACCAAGGTAAAATCATTCTCAACCAGGAAAACCAGAGCAGAAACATCATTTGGGCATCAAACATGAACATGATACAGGAGTAGTTACGGTAAAAATCAAATTCCTGTTATGATACGCGTGTCATTTGTGATTATGGTGTGGTGTGGTGTAAGAGGAGCAATAAATGACTAATTTTGTAGATTTTAGTGGTAGACCATTTCATTTCATTGGCATCGGTGGCATAGGTATGTCTGCTCTGGCATACGTTCTTGCAAAGCGTCAATTTCCAGTGTCAGGTTCGGATCTTCGTCCTAACCACATTACGCACAAGTTGGAATCTATCGGTGCTCATATTTTCGGCAAACAAGAGGCAAGCAATCTCGAATTCTTTCAGCCTCAGGTATTGGCTGATTCAGTAGTATTAAATTCACCGGAAGAATTACCTACTGATACTAAGTCAAAACTGCCTCAAGTCATTTGTTCAACAGCAATAAACACTAATAATTTAGAATACAAAGCAGTTCTGGAATTAGGTTGTCCAGTTTTACATCGTTCAGATGTCCTAGCAGCTTTAATTGCCGATTATTACAGTATTGCAGTAGCAGGAACGCACGGCAAAACTACAACCAGTAGTATGATTGGCTATATGCTTCTAGAAGCAGGCCTAGACCCAACGATTTTAGTCGGTGGCGAAGTCAATGCTTGGTCCGGTAATGCTCGATTGGGACAAAGCCAATATTTGGTGGCCGAAGCAGATGAATCAGATGGTTCTCTGGTAAAACACGCTCCCGAAATTGGCATCATTACCAATATTGAACTCGATCATCCTGACCATTACGATACATTAGAAGAAGTCATTGACACCTTCCAGACATTTGCCAAGGGTTGTAAAACGTTGATAGGTAGCATTGACTGTGCTACAGTGCGCGATCGCTTACAACCCACAATCAGCTACAGCTTACACTCAGATACCGACGCTGATTACACCGTCACCAATATTGATTATCGTGCTGATGGTACCACAGCTTTGGTTTGGGAAAGAGGCAAAGCTTTGGGCGTGTTGACGTTGCGCTTGCTCAGTCGGCATAATCTCAGCAATGCTTTAGCGGCAGTGGCTGTTGGTCGCGCTTTGGGCTTAGAATTTGGAGCAATTGCCAAAGGTATCGCCACCTTTGAAGGAGCAAGACGACGCTTTGAGTTCCGAGGTGAAGTCAATGGCATTACCTTCATTGATGACTATGCTCATCACCCGAGCGAGATTCGCGTTACTCTCGCCGCAGCACGTTTACAGGCAAGACCAGGGCAAAGAGTGGTTGCCATCTTCCAACCTCATCGCTATAGCCGGACACTGACCTTTTTAGAAGAATTTGCCGAGTCTTTTACCCATGCTGATTTGGTGGTGCTGACTGATATTTACAGTGCAGGCGAACCTAATTTAGGGCAAATTAGTGGTGAACGTCTAACGGCGGAAATTGCTAAACAGCATTCTCCTGTCGTTTATCAACCAACTTTACCCGCAGTGTGTGAGTACTTGCTAGAAACACTACGCCCAGGAGACTTGGCACTGTTTTTAGGGGCTGGAAATTTGAACCAGGTGATTCCTGAAATAATTACGACACTTTGTGAGCTAGCTAAAGCCACATCCTAAGTGGAGACTTTGCGAAGTTTTATTTCCGAGCAAAGCGCCCCTCTAGCAACGGTTTCATCTGTGAATTCGATTACCGTATCTTTACGGTAAATTAATGTAAAAATTTTACCAAAAAAAGTAAAGATGACCATTTCCCAGGCAGCTGGAAAAGTCTGCACAGTTTCTGCTTTGAATACAAAGAAACAACAAAGAGCTAATTCAGTGGAGAGTGAAGTAATTTACTTACCCAGTACTGATTGTGCAATCAAGTCCCAGGCTTCTTTGTCAGCGTTTACTTCCTATAGAGTTGGGGGAGCAGCTGATTTATACGTTGCCCCACGAAACTTAGAAGCACTGCAAGCAAGTCTTAAGTACGCAAAAGAACGTAATTTAAAGGTGACAACACTGGGAGCAGGTTCTAACTTGCTGGTAAGCGATGGTGGTATATCAGGCTTAGTTATTGCTACTCGTCATCTCCGCTTTAACCACTTTGACCCCCAAACCGGTCAATTAACCGTTGCTGCCGGAGAATCAATTCCCAGCTTGGCATGGGCGGCAGCAGAATTAGGGTGGCAAGGATTGGAGTGGGCTGTTGGTATCCCCGGAACAGCAGGAGGTGCCGTGGTGATGAACGCAGGGGCACATAATAGCTGTATCGCAGATATGTTAGTTAGTGCTGAGGTACTTTCACCCGATGGTACGCTGGAAACTCTTACCCCGGAACAGTTAGGTTATAGCTACCGGACTTCATTATTGCAAGGTGGCGATCGCATAGTCACCCAAGCTACCTTACAACTCGCGCCAGGTGCAGACCCAGCAAAAGTTGTGGCAATTACCAAAGAACACAAAAAGCATCGGTTAAGCACTCAACCATACAACTTCCCCAGTTGTGGCAGTGTATTTCGCAATCCCAAACCTTACAGTGCTGGCTGGTTAATTGAACAAACTGGTCTGAAAGGCTACCAAATTGGTGGAGCACAAGTAGCACTACTACATGCTAATTTTATCGTTAATCGTGGTGGAGCAAAAGCTAGTGATATCTTCTGTCTCATTCGCCACATCCAACATCAAGTACAAGAACGTTGGTCTATTAATTTAGAGCCAGAAGTCAAAATGCTCGGAGAGTTTCAAGGTGCTTGTGGATAAAGAATGGGGAATGGGGAATGGGGANATTGGGAGANNNGGTAAAAGAATTAATAACCAATGTTCAATACCCTACTCCCTACTCCCAACCCATAACGCATTAATTATTGGTAAAAAAAGAGTCAAATTACTTACCGCATCTATAATTGAATTTGATTTGTTATTCAACGCACACGCGTATTAATAATTATGACAGGAAAAGGACAGGGATTCGGCTTTGGCTTAGGAAAAATGAAAGAATTAGCCGAAGCTTTTAAGAAAGCGCAGCAAGTTCAAGAAGGCGCAAAGCGACTCCAAGAAGAATTGGAGCAAATGGAGATTCAAGGAGAATCTGGCGGTGGTCTGGTGAAGGTAATTGTCAGTGGAAACCAAGAACCCAAGCGGGTAGAAATTTCTCCAGATGCTTTAGCAGAAGGTGCAGAAGTACTTTCCGATCTCGTAACAGTGGCAATGAAAGAAGCCTACAACAAGTCCACAGCAACAATGCGGGAACGCATGGAAGAATTAACCAGTGGGTTGGAGTTACCTGGATTTTAGTCATTGGTCATTAGTGAGCCAGCGCGGTCTTGGGGGTTTCCCCCATGAGTGACTGGCGAACCCATAAGGGTCATTGGTCATTAGTCATTAGACAAAGGACAAATGACTATTGACAAAGGACAAAGTATATCTATGCCTTACAAGTTGCTGTTTGTCTGCTTAGGTAACATCTGCCGATCGCCATCGGCAGAAAATATCATGAATCATCTCATTGAAGAGGCTGGCTTGAGCGATCGCATTCTCTGTGACTCTGCTGGTACATCTAGCTATCACGTTGGTAGCCCACCTGACAGACGTATGAGTGCTGCGGCTGCTACTAAATTGGGTATTAAACTGCGTGGTCAAGCACGACAGTTTCTAAAATCAGACTTTCAAGACTTTGATTTGATTTTGGCGATGGATCAAGAAAATTATGAGAACATCCTCACTCTCGATCGAACTAAGCAATATCAGCATAAAGTGCGTTTGATGTGCGAGTTTTGTTCTCGACACACTCTAACGGAAGTTCCAGATCCCTATTACGGTGGTCAAGAGGGATTTAATCAGGTTATTGATTTACTGATCGATGCTTGTGAAGGTCTGCTCACAAAAGTTAAAAGTGAAGAGTTAGGAGTTATGAGTGAGGAGTTATGAGTTTGGAGTTTGGAGTTTTAATTCCTCACTCCTCACTTTTAACGCCTAACTTTTATTCCACTAAACCATGCTTCATCGCATAACGGACTAATTCCGCGCGGTTGCTGGTTGAGGTTTTTCTCAATAAACTGCTAACGTACTTTTCCACAGTTCGAGGACTCAGGTGTAGCTGATGACCCATTTCGGCATTAGAAAGACCATGAGTCAATAACTCTAAGACTTCCTGTTCTCTGTGAGTTAGGGCTGAGTGCAGATGAGATTTCTGAATTTGAGTGGACAGAGAATTATGGGCATCTCCCGCTTTTGTCAAACCGGAAATGCCCAAACTATCTTTATGAGAAAAACGATACTCTGATTGGATAATTTGCGATCGCTCCAAAAGATTGCGGATTGCTGCTGCTAACTCTTCCAGTTCAAAAGGCTTGGGCAAATATAAATCGCACCCTGACTGGTAGCCCAGAATTCTTTCTTGGGTTTTAATGCGTGCCGTTAATAAAATTACAGGCAATAAACGAAACACTGGTTGTTGACGCACCCGGCGCACCAGTTCATAGCCATTCATCCGTGGCATAACAATATCCGTGACAATCAAATCAGGATGATACTCATCCACCATAAACAAAGCCTCTTGACCGTCATTAGCCGTGATCACTGAGTAGCCAGACAGTTCAAGATAGTCGCTAACAGACAGACGAGTGCCCAAATCATCATCCACTACAAGGATCGTCAAGGGCATGGATAATACACCCCTAGCATTTTTTTACTCAGAAATTTGCTTCTATGTACTCCGTTACTGAACACAGACAATAATAGTGTTCTTATGTTTCATACTATGACAGGATTACCAGCTAATGACTGCTCTCAGGGTTTATTTATAAAGAAAATCTTAAATCATTAGGAAGGTTAACGAAGTTTAACCACCTTAGACTCCCTGTGCTTAGGAGGTATAAAGAGCTTTGTAATTTGTCACAACTCATCAATTAAGGAGAGTGAATGTTCATTAGCGTCATATTTGTCAGGATTTATGCAAAAAGGGAGTGAGGGCAATTCATCTAAATGCAAAGAAGCAAGTTACCGCGAAGTTTTTCGTAAAGAAGTGGCTTTCCACAGGGTATGACCTCTACTTGATGTGTAAGTCCTATCTGTGAAACTGCACAAAATCAGGCTTGGTGAGACAAGTTGCTCAAGCAACTTGTTCTATGAAATCTTAGAGGTAATCGGTATCAGCTAACTTAAAGTTGCCAGAAAACCTTAATTGTGAACTTAGAAAAGCTAAATTAGTGATATACAGTTCACCATTTATAGCGGTTCTAAGATACACCCTATAATTTACAAACCAATCCAAATAATTTTTTAGGTACATTTAAAGCACACAAAATTATCAATGAGCGACAAGAACGAAGGTTACAAAGTCATTTGCGACAACCGTCAAGCCCGTTATTTGTATGAAATTCTAGAAACTTACGAAGCTGGAATTGAGTTGACAGGAACAGAGGTGAAGTCGATTCGTGCGGGGAAAGTCAATCTCCAAGATGGCTATGCTTTGCTTCGCAATGGCGAAGCATGGTTGATCAATGTGCATATCTCGCCTTACAACGCTAGTGGACAATATTTTAATCATGAACCAAGGCGTACACGCAAGCTTCTATTGCATCGTCAAGAACTCCGTAAGCTAATTGGCAAAGTCGAACAGCAGGGTTTAACTTTAATCCCTTTGAAAATGTATCTCAAACGAGGCTGGCTAAAAGTCAGTATAGCCCTTGGCAAAGGTAAAAAGCTCCACGATAAGCGAGAAGACCTGAAACGACGCCAAGACCAGCGTGACATTCAACGGGCAATGAAAAGTTATTGAGGATTCAGTGTTGCTAAACTACCACAATGAGTGAGAAACGTATTGCTGTAAAAGCTATGTTGTATGTCTACAGCGTGAGTTATGAAAATGTTTAGTTTATAGCCGCAGATTGATTTTGTTAAGGTTGAGAACCAATACAGTGGTGAGTGACTTCGGATAGCATCAGGAACTTTTACAACTTATGAAAAGTAATTTCATTACCGCTGTTGGCACTGGCATTCTCACCTTGAGTATGGGAATTTTACCTTTAACTCTATCTGCACAAGCTCAAACAACTAATGACACTGGAGCCACTACTACTGCTCCAACAACCACCACTGACGATCGCAACGATTTTGATTGGGGTTGGCTAGGATTGCTTGGTTTATTGGGTCTAGGCGGGTTGGTTGGCAAAAAGAACGATCGCGAACCTGTAGCTTATCGTGACCCTAATGCCCCAAGTGCCACTAACTACAGAGATTAGACAATTCAAAGTTTATTTATGGAAAATTCAAAAGTTGTCAGTTGTTCGGTAAGAAAACAACTGACAATTTATTTATGTTAATTTACTGCTGGTTCTGAGTTAGTTGTATTTGTCTGGTTTTGAGCTAAAGGTGTCCAGTAGCTTGCAATTAAGGCAACGATCAGCCACCAGAGAGTATTGACTTCAGGACGATACCAGACAGTATCTACGGTACCGTGAGCTAGCATACCCAACAAAATAGCGATCGCTCCAATTAACCAAAATCCCTCTACACTTCTGATTTGTCGCAATCGTCGCATTTGTAAAAGTGCAGTATTAAATGTGACAATTAATAGCCAAAGAAAGCAGGCTAAACCAACAAAGCCAGTTTCTACAGTCACTTCAAACAATATCGAATAGGCGCTCAAAGCAGTGTAACGAGGGCGTTGGTAGAGGGGATAAACTTTATTAAAAGAGTTGTGACCAGGCCCAATGCCGAAAATCGGGCGATCGCGAATCATTTCAAATACAGCATCCCACACATTTCGGCGAAAATTATTACTGCTATCTTTACGGTCGGCAAAAATACTAAAGACTCGCAGCCGCACTGGCTCTACAAATATCACTGCTAGCACCAATACGCCGATTAAACCTCCTAACACAATCGGTATTGACCAAGTACGCCAAAAACGAGGCATTTCTACGCTTTTCCAATAAACTAGCAATGCCATCACAGCTAAAACTGCCACCACTAGTCCAATCCAACCGCCACGACTAAAAGTCAGAATCAGGCAGGAACTATTGACAATTAGCATCGTTAATGCAAGAGCTTTTTTAGCCAGCTTTGCCATGCAAAAATTGCCACTAAACTAAAAATTACTGCTGGTAGGAGGTATCCAGCCAATAAGTTGGGATTGCCTAAATAACTATAGACTCTTGTAGTCTTAGACATCGGAGATTCTGGATCAACCCAAGTTGCCAATGCTGTGGCTCCAAAAAACCATTGGCGCAACCCGTATACACTAACAATTAACGATACGTGCAGATAAAGGATGATAATCCAAGAACGGAGGCGAGGCGACCTTAATACCCTGGCACAAAGGGCAAATAGTAGCAAATACAAGGTCAACGTTCCCAAGTCGTTAAGTGCTGCCTTTTTGACTGGTGATAATGCTGTTGCAATTGCGGCAACTCCCCAGTAAAGCAGTACTAGCAGGTGAATGGGAGTGACTGACGAGACATTTGCTGTTGTTACTTCATCTGATAAAGTCAACAACAGCCAAAATCCGACACAAGCCACCAGCAACAAACCCACCAACGTACTGGAAGCAAAAGGTGCTAGAGCATATATTAAGCTGAGTAAAGCTGCTGCGATCGCATCTCCCCATTGAAGCAAGACGCTAGTTTGCCGCCAAGAACTTAGCAGTCCCACCAGAGAGCGGTGTACATAACTGGTAGCAAGATATTCTTTGAGCGGTAAAGTTGATAGAGTAAATCGTTGCCAGACTAAATTCATAAAAAACATTGCGATCGATTAGCCTGCCGACGCAGAACTTGGAATCGATCATAATGCCTATAGCTATAAAAAGGTAATAACAGAAATTGCCCATCGCGTGATGGCGCTTTTATTCCTAGCCATCAGCCAATAGGAAGTTAAGATAGTTCTTCATATACTTAGTACAGCTTAATGTAAAATGGTGGCGAATTGAGGGTTGAAATTTAAAAGCATAGGTAAGCGCAGAAGCACACAGAGAATTAATCAAATCTAGATAGAAAATACGTCTTTCCCAATCTCCAATTACCCCTTATCCCCAGAGGGGGCCCCACCTTACGCAATCCCCACGATTAGACATCGCTAATTGCTTGTGAGGAAGTCGCTAGTTGCAGTGGCAAAGAAAGCACATAACGATATCCTGATTCTGGTGAACCTTGAATCAAAATATGTCCACCATGTAATTCTGCCAGTTGACAGCTTAGTAATAGACCTAAGCTTTCACGAGAAAGACTTCCATGTGATTTAGCTAAATTTATACCTGAACTAGTAGCAAAGAAATTTGAGTGGGAATCACTCAAGTTTTTGGAATTTTCCACTGCTACTGATAAAGTATCTAGTTGTTCTTGTCTTTCTGTATGAGTATTGTAAGTTGCGACCTCACCTGTAAGCTCCAGCAGCGACAAAGAATTGAGACGGAAGTAAGGATCGACCTCTGTTATGCCATCGCCTAACCAGGGATGGGAAACCCAAATAGTAATGTTAAGCGCATCTTCTTTGTAAGAAACATGAATGCGAACAATGCTACCTGTAGCCGAAAGTTGAATCACACTGAAAACCAGATGATAAAGCATTTGCCGCACCTTGTCTTTATCTAAAGGCCAAATGCGATTGCGTCCCGGTTCTATAGACAGGCGAATATCTTGCTCGCGGCGATTAGCTACTTCTTCTAGGGTATTGATAGCTTGTTGGCATAGCATTTCAATATCCACGGGAGCTAAATTTAGCACAGTTGAGTTTTCATCCATCGCTCCTAGTTCGGTAATTTCGTTTACTAGGGAAAGTAAATACCGACCACTGTGTTGGATAATTTCTAAATATTCTCTCTGCTTAGTCGTCAAAGCGCCCATAAATCTCACGTCCTAAAACACTAGCCATACCGAGTACAGATGTTAAGGGCGTGCGTAACTCCTGAGTTAGCTGACTCAAAAGTTCTAGCTTCAGTTGCTTAGTAGAAACAGAGTCGCTATCTGTGGATGCAGTAATTTTAATCTCAGTGTTACGTTCCTCATTCAGTGAAAACATCGGAACGTTTTTGGCAGCGCTTGATTCGAGTTTGCCTTGCAGGAGTCTATTACGTTCAAATTCACTCATGCTCCAACGAGCAATGATTTGTAAAAACTCAATATCTCGCGTTGTAAAATTGCGCGGGACTAAATCCATCACCGCTAATGCACCTAAACAATGTCCCTCAGCATCAATTAATGGCGCTCCTAAGTAAGCACGAATACCATAATCTTGCACTAACTTGCTGCCAGCAAGTACAGGATCGGTAAGTTTATGCGTATCATTAATTACAAATACTTGAAAGTTATCTACTACCTGAGTGCAAAATGATTCCCGGCGTAGTAGTTGGCGGCTTTGTGCTAAATGATTCATTAGTCCTAGTCTAGATAAGCCTATCGCCGATTTGAACCAATGGCGTTCTTGATCCACAAATCCCAATATCGAAATTGGTGCTTCCAAAAAGTGGGCAGCAGTCTGTGTGGCTTCTTCAAAAACCGGAATCGTTTCTGGTTGCCGCAAACCTAAATCGGACAAAGCTTTGAGGCGTTGCTGTTCTCTTGATTCATGAGAATCCCAACCATCCTTTAGGGCAAATAATTTGTTTTCAGGCTCTATCATTGCCACTGCTACCTTAATAATTTCTCTATTGTGTAATTGATCCAAGTCCTATTTCTAGGTTATCAATTGCTATTTTTAAGCATTCCCTAATTTTGCCTCTGACAAACAAATTTAGGGCAAAAATTTTTTCTCCCTTGCATTAAGCCAAGATATGGTGTCTGCTAGTTACTAGTTACTGGTGCTGAATGTTCTTTATCTAGCACTGATGTAGTCTTTATTGCTTGAGATTTTGCAAGCAGACTGCGTTAGATTTGAATTCCGTCAGGGTAAGCTAATGCTAAGGATACAATACAAAGGGGCTGTGATTATTTATGTATATAAGGGAAAATTTTGACTGTAACATTCAAAGTAAATTTACTTAAAAAAATAGATCTTAGTGTAATTAAATATAGACATTTTACTGAGAACAGTTAGCACCCAGAGATGATAATCCTAGTGCAGGATGACCTAAATAGGGCAACCATATCTCTACGGATTAGCAAACTACCAAATTATTGAAAAGCCCAGTTTATGAAATTTTTGAATTTTGAGAGAAGTCTCATGGCAACTTCGGGCGCTCAAATTAAGAGGGCGTGATTTTGAAAACCATAACCGACTAAATAATTGATCTAAGTCTTTATCCAATAGATTAAATCTATGACAATTTCATGCCGAAAATTGTACAATAGGTTCTATTTTTTCCATGTAAGGAAACAATTTTTTGAGGACGACTGGTAATGAATAAAATGACTATTAGAGTTCCATTTGTAGACCTAAAGTTACAACATGAACCAATTCAAACGCAATTGCAAGATGCAATCCAATCTGTATTGGAACTGGGAGATTTTATTTTAGGACAAGCACTTTCAGATTTTGAAGCAGCATTTGCGGCAGTATCTGGTACGGCTTATGGAGTTGGTGTGGCATCAGGAACAGATGCGATCGCTCTGGGGTTACAAGCGTGTAATATTGGTACTGGCGATGAAGTGATTTTACCCGCAAATACCTTTATCGCCACCTTAATTGGGGTGCTACGTGCTGGCGCCAAGCCAATTTTGGTAGATTGCGATCGCCAAACTGCTTTAATTGATTTAAGAGAAGCAGCAAAGGCAATTACGCCTCAGACTAAAGCGATTATCCCTGTGCATCTCTATGGTCAGATGGTATCACCTCGCGATTTAGTGAACTTTGCCGATACCTACAAACTCCTAATTTTTGAAGATGCCGCCCAAGCACATCTCGCCCAAAGAGACGGATATTACGCTGGTTCAGTAGGAATAGCAGCAGCTTTTAGTTTCTATCCCAGCAAAAATTTGGGAGCATTTGGGGATGGGGGAATGCTGCTGACACGAGATGTAGATGTAGCCCAAAAGATGGTGCGCTTGCGAAATTATGGTGCATCGCAAAAGTATTTTCATACTGAATCAGGTACGAATAGCCGCTTGGATACTTTGCAAGCAGCAATTTTGCACAAAAAACTCCCATATTTGCCGCAGTGGAATCGCGATCGCCTAACTATTGCCCAGCAGTATGATAATGAGCTAGCACCCTTGGCAACTGCTGGAATTATCCCTATAGAAAATCAAAGTAATACAGGACACGTTTATCATCTTTATGTGATTAAAGTAGATGATTCTTGCCCAATAGAACGCCAGCAACTCCAGGAAAAACTCACGGCGGCGGGGATTCAAACTGGTATTCACTATCCAATTCCTTGTCATCTCCAGCCAGCATTCACCAACTTAGGCTATCAATTGGGAGATTTTCCTCAAGCAGAAAAGTTATCAAAGCAAATATTATCATTACCGATGTATCCTGGTTTGAGTAGTAGCCAAGTTAAAGAAGTTGTAGCAGCGATCGCCAATGCAGTCTCAACAAGTTATCAGGTAGATAATCTATCTCCTGCTGACCTTGGCAGCGTGGTAGCCTGAAGTTAATTCATACTTAATGTACATCTAAAAATTAGACATTTGTCCTTTGTCAATAGTCATTTGTCCTTTGTCCTTTGTTAAAAACTAATGACCAATACTTCTCTACGAGAGTCTACGCGAACGACTACGCGGTAGTTGAATCTCGACTTACCTCGACTTCGCTCGGCACAAGTCGCTCGATTACCGCGCAGTCGAAACTCAGTACAAGTGACCAATGACCAATGACTAATAAGCAATGACTAATAACCAATGACCAATGACTAATACTGAAAATCATGGCACTCCAGCAACAGGTTAAAAATATAAACGCATCAGGCTTGTTAAATCTAGCTATTTTAGGCGTTTTGCTGCTGCTTTATTCTCCAATATTGTTACACTGGTTGGATGGTTGGCTGCACAAAAATATCAGTACAGAACACGAATATTTCAGCCACGGGATTATTGGTCTACCATTTGCGGCTTATCTGGGCTGGATGAACCGGAAAAAGTGGAGACGTTTGCCAGATACCATCAATCCTTTAGGCGCTGTTTTATTGCCATTAGGGGCAGTTTTTTATCTTAGCGGTGTTACAGAGTGGGTTAACCTTTCCTTGCCCGTGATATTAATCGGATTATGCTTGTGGTTTAAGGGAATAGCAGGTTTGCGATTACAAGGATTCCCTCTACTACTAGTATTTTTAGCAACCCCAACAGCATTACCCTATCTCATTGCTCCCTATACCTTACCTCTGCAAAGCTTCATCGCTGGCACAGCAGGTTTCATACTGAATCAATTTGGGATGGAAGTAACCGTAGATGAGATCAATCTTTACGTGGGAGGACGGATTGTAGAAGTTGCTCCCTATTGTGCAGGGCTGAAAATGTTGTTTACAACTCTCTACGTGGGCTTGATGCTGCTTTATTGGACAGATGCTTTGTCTTCACGGCGGACAACTATATCGTTTTTATCTCTTGCTGCGATCGTTAGTATTATTGCCAATATCATTCGTAATACTTTACTTACTTTCTTTCACGGCACGGGTCAAGAAGCGTCTTTTAAATGGCTGCATGATGGTTGGGGTGGTGATCTTTACTCTGCTTGTATGCTGGTGTCACTAGTGCCCTTACTGAATTGGATTAATAGCTATTTTTCAGCATCTCTAGAAACTGAGCAAGAGGCAGAAAGTTAGAGGCATTGGGCATTGGGTAGAGGGGCAGAGGAGCAGAGGAGCAGAGGAGAAAATTTTCTGCAACTTCTCCCCTGTTCTCCATTTTTCACTCTCCACTCCCTTAATTTTTCATCACTTATACGTAAGTCCTAAATATTACTGAACTCACAATGTGATTTTATAAAGTAAGATTCTGCCTAAGTATTGCAAATTTTACTGATGATTTCCTTCTCTAAATTTTTCAAGGAAAACCAATTGACTCAGGTAGCAGCACTTTTGTTGTTGCTACTGCTGCTAGCAATGGCAGGGGTTCCCGGATATCTGACAGGACACTGGCAATGGAAACAGCCGCCAGCTGTTACTACCCTCCACGAATTAAAACAGATCCGCAAGACTGGGTTAACCCTTCCTGGTTGGCAAACTATTGAACAAGCAGAACAGCAAATTGGCGAACATAATTGGTCTTTGCAGGTAATTAAAAAAGAAGGTTCCGAATCCCAAGCAATCCTGCTTTTGTTGCCGCAAAATGGGCCTATGGATCAACCAGAGGTAGAGTGGACAGACGTTAACGGCTGGGGAAGGTCACGCTGGGGAAAGTGGGATATAGCTCAATCTCGTTCTGCGGAATTTACTGTGAAACCATCTGCAAAGTTAGCTTCTAATGTCGAAACTAAAGTAGAAGCTAGGTTTTTTCGCGCCTCCACACCACAGCAAACCTTCGCTGTTTTGCAATGGTATGCGATGCCAGACGGCGGAAATCCATCACCTTTTCACTGGTTTTTGGCAGATCAACTGGCACAGTGGCGCAAGCAACGCACTCCTTGGGTTGGCGTGAGCATTCTGATTCCAATGGAACCTTTGGGGCAGGTAGAAACATCTTGGTCTTTAGCCCAGTCTATTGGGGAAACAGTGCAAGCTGCATTAATGGCAGGCCCTTTGTAGAGTCTGTTATAGATGCCCTTGTGCAGAGATTTATCAAGAGTATGTCTATAAATTGTGTTCAGACTGAAACTCACCTAAAATGATGTTAACAACATGAAGTTAGAAATTAAATTGAGCAAAATTATTTTTTTTCTCTTGGTAAATACTTCTAGATAAAAGAGACATTGAAGGCATTTTTAGAGTAAAATAACCACTCGGCGCGACTAATTTCTATATCAATATTTTCTACACCGATGTTCATAGATGCCAGTTATTATATGCGTGGATTCAGCGCCCTGTGTTTTGTCAGTCTTCAAGTAGGAGTTTTCTTAACAACACCTATCCAACTTGTTGTTGCCCAGCCTTTTCCATCTCAAGGACAATCACCAGGGAAATTCCCCTCACCTGTGCCAGTTAATGAAGTTGCACCTCTAGGCGCAAATGAAGAAATTTCCCCGCAACTGAGCCGCTACCTTTTGGGGCCAGGAGATGCAATTGGTGTTGTGCTTCAGCGTCCTCCTGGGCCATACCGTTTAGGCATAGGAGATGGAATTAGCGTTTCGGTTCAGCGCTTTCCAGATTTGAGCTTTCAAGCTTTAATCAACCCAGAAGGTAATATTGCGGTGCCGTTATTGGGAACAATTTCTTTACAAGGTTTAACTTTGGAAGAAGCTCAAGAAAAAATTCGCTTGGGTTTAAATCGTTATGTAGTCGATCCAATAATAGTTTTAGCCTTAGTAACGCAGCGTCAAGACCTCAGTTTTCAAGCTGTAATTAGTCCAGAAGGCAACATCATCGTGCCACAAGTGGGAACGGTGTCATTAAAAGGTTTAACCTTGGAAGAAGCTCAAGAAAAAATTCGTTTGGGCTTGAGTCGCTTTTTCCCAGATCCAATCGTGGTAGTATCTTTGGCAGGAACGCGACCAGTTCAAGTTACCATTAGCGGAGAAATATTTCGACCAGGAATTTATCCAATTAATTCACCAACACCCCGCGTTGCTGATGCTTTGCTAACATCTGGTGGTTCAACGTTGAATGCAGACCTGCGACAGGTGCAAGTACGGCGAAAGTTAATCGATGGTTCTGTGATTTCACAAACTATTGACTTATACGCAGCATTGCAAAATGGCGGTTCAATCCCGAATTTACGCTTACAAGACGGAGATGCAATACTCGTACCCCGTCGTGAAGTTGGTAATGAGGATGGTTATGACCGCAATTTGGTAGCACGTTCATCCTTGGCCACACCACAGATTAGAGTCCGAGTTTTAAACTACGCTGCTGGTGGTCTTTCCATTCAAGCACTGCCTAACGGTAGTACATTTGTAGATGCTTTGGGAGGTGTAAATCTAGACACTGCTAATCTGAGAGATATCGCTCTGGTTCGCTTTGATTCGGAACGAGGCAAAGCTGTTACCCAAAAACTTGATGCTAAAAAAGCTCTAGGCGGTGATGCGTCGCAAAATGTAGCACTTCAAGATAATGATGTTATTGTTGTTGGTCGGAACCTCATTGGTAGAATTACTAATTTCTTGACCACCATTACCCAACCTTTCTTCAATGTTCAATCCTTTCTCCGGTTTTTTGACAATATCGGTGGTGGCTCGAATTAGTAACATTAAAAGAAAGATAAAACCTAGAAATAGTTTGGAGTATAGGAAGCCACATCTCTAACTGATATTTTAATTTATTAATGGAAAAATCTTAAAGATATCAACCGATATATACAGTAGGAAGTTGATAGCATCCTTGTATCAAAGCCACTATCTTTTAGTTTGGTGCTTCCTAAATTTTGAATTTTGTTAGCGCAGCGTTAGCGAGTCTGCGAGCGTCATATTTAAATTTTGAATTGGAGCGAAGCGACCATGACCCCACCAATTGTTAAACGCTATCTTATTGCTTTTGATAAATATAAGTGGATTGGACTAGCTAGTTTTGGTTTAGTTGTTGCCGGATCAACTGTGGTAGCTATGCAACCAGAGCCACCTACTAGCTATATAGCATCTGGGGCACTTACTTATAGTGGACCACCAGTTTCTTTCTCTGCAACTGGTAATGAAATCCAACAGCAAGGGAAGGAACTAAATGAGGAAGTTTTACTATCAAACCAGATAATTGCAAGTGTGGCGGAGAAAGTCGGTGTCAAACCGAAACAACTCGGTGCAAGTCTTGCTCTTGCTCTACCTAAAAAAAATGCTAAGAGTGGAGAATTAGAATCTTCTACCTTTGAACTTAAATATGTAGATAGTGACGCCAAACGAGGCATACAGGTATTGACGGAATTGATGCAAGCAATGATCAAGTTGAGTAGTGACATCAATACTGGGCGATTACAAGCAATTATTCAAAAGATTAACGATCGCACACCACAAGCTAAACGGGAATTGCAAATTGCTGAAAAGAAGTTAGAACAGTACGATCGCGTAGAGCGAACAGCAATCTTAGCAGCAGAGAATGGCAGCTTGTTAAGCGCCATTACTGCCAGCCAAAATCTCCAACGGCAAATTCAATTAACTATTTCAGGGGTTGATGGTCAAGCTCGCAGTTTACAAAATAAGTTAGGCTTAACAGTCGGACAAGCTTATGTTTCTTCTGCTTTGAGTGCCGATCCAATTATTGGGAACTTACGAGCGCAAATTTATCAAAGTGAATCGCAAATCGCTGTACTCAGAAAAGATTTGCGGCCGGAACATCCAACGATGGTGCAGTTAATGCGTCAGAAACAAGCTGCTGAGGAATTACTACAACAACGTGCTGCTGAAGTTTTAGGTGGTGGTGGGACGGCGGCTCCGCTTCAGGGTAGCGTTGCAGGTATTCGCACTCAAAGCAGTTTAGATCCAACACGCCAGCAATTGGCAAACCAAATGGTGTCTTTACAAACCCAACGGGAGACGCTGCAACAACAACTAGCTCAAGAAATCCAACTAGAAGCGCGACTCCGGCGAGAGTATGCTTTGATACCCAATAAGCAATTAGAGCGATCGCGTTTAGAACAGGAGGTTGGACTCAAAAAAGCCATCTATGACCAAATGCAGGTGAAGCTAACCGATGCGAAAACCGCAGAGGCAGAAACTACTAGCAGCCTCAGTATTGCCAGACGCCCCGCAGTCACTGTCGATCCCAAACCTCCGAAGAGTGTGCCTATTACCCTTGCTGTAGGTGGTTTCTTAGGTGTATTGATTGGTGGCGGGGTGATATTTTTGTTGGGAGCGCTGGAAGGGACTTTCAAAACCAGAGAGGATATTCGCGAGAGCCTCAAGCAACGAGAAGTGGCACTGTTGGGAGAATTGCCTTTAATGCCAGTTGATGATTTGGAGCCAGATGCTGTACCAGTAGTATTTTCCCAAGATTCTCCTTATTTAGAATTTTATGAGAAATTCCGTAGTAATATGCGCCGGATTGGTGGTAAAAACTTAAAGGTAGTATTGATTACTAGCACCAGTAGCCTAGAGGGTAAAACAGCAAGTGCTTATAATTTGGGTGTTGCTTCCGCCCGTGCCGGTAAAAGAACCTTAATTATCGAAACAGATTTGCGATCGCCTTCCCGTTGTACATCGTTAAAAGTAATCCCTGACCCGGAAGCCACTATTGAACCCCTACGTTATTACGCTAATTTGAGTGAATGTATTCGTTTAGTTCCTGATATTGAAAATTTATACATTCTTCCCAGCCCTGGACCAGTAAGGCAATCCGCTGCTATTCTTGAATCCAGCGAAATGCGGCGGCTGATAGAAGATGTCCGCGAACGTTTTGATTTAGTCATTTTAGATACTAGTCCCCTCAGCATATCCAATGACCCTTTGTTAATTCAACCCTACAGCGATGGGATCGTACTAGTGGCGCGACCAAACTATACGCAAGAGAATATGCTAGGTGAAGCTATCGATCAATTGGTTGAATCTGAACTGGGGTTATTGGGAGCAATTATTAATGGTGCTGATATCATCGTTTCTGCACGTGAAGAAGTTGCAAAATCATCAACATTTATATCTGAGGTAGAACAGTCAGAAGAAGTTTCAGCGAGTGCCAACAAAAACTAATAGTTTCAAATGTGTAAATTTTAACGCAGACTATCGGATTTGCGTTGGCGTTCGCTTTAGCGTCTCTGAAAAAGAATCGTCTCGCAGAGAATTGAAAGGTAGCAATTTTTTTGCTCAGAGTTTCAGGAAATGCTATATTTAGTCGCGTCGAAACAAGCCAAATAAGGGAGCAAGAATTACCCCAAATACAAAACCACCGATGTGCGCCCAATATGCAACTCCACCAGTTTGCACGGCCATATTAGCGGCTGTTTGAAGGGTAGCAAGACCGGATATCACATTTTGCACGACAAAAATCCCAATGATGACTAGTGCTGGAACTCTGATTGTGGTGATGAAAAACCCCAAAAATATTAAAGTCATGACTTGAGCGTGGGGAAAGCGGATAATGTACGCGCCCAAAATCCCAGAAATTGCACCACTTGCCCCCAAGGAAGGAATCTCAGAATTCATCCCAATAAACCATTGGCACAAGGCAGCTAAAGCACCACACGCCAGATAAAAAATCAGATATTTGGCATGACCCAATCTATCTTCAATATTGTTGCCAAAAACCCAGAGAAACACCATATTTGAGATTAAGTGCCACCAACCACCATGTAAAAATTGCGACGTAAATAACGTTATCCACTCTCCATTTAAATTGGTGGTTAACTGTTGAGGCACTACTGCATACTCACTGAAAAACTGACTCAATTGTGCACGTGACAGGCTCACCTCGTGAATAAAAACTAAAACATTCATGCCAATTAACCCATAGGTGAAATACGGGGTGATTCGCGTCGGATTTTCATCGTAGAGGGGAAACACAGGTGTTTTTCCTAAATTATTGACTAACTGCAATATAGCTTGTCAGGCTAGCAGTTGCGAAGGTTAAACAATTTCACCTATTAAATTAATCAGTATAATTGAGGGTAACAAAGATACTATGAAAAATTACTTATACCAAGATTCTTCCTGGGATTTATCGCTAAATAAACCCAACAGTGGGCCGAGAATTGCCCCGAAGATAAACCCACCAGCATGGGTCCAGTAGGCAATACCACCGCTTTCCATACCGATGTTGGTACGTGCTTCCAAGCTGGTAAGTCCGTAGAAAGCTTGTTCGAGAAACCAGAATCCTAAAAAGAAATATGCGGGGACACGGAAAGTTGGGAAGAAAAAGCCTAAAGGTACGACGCCAAGAACTTCGGCGTTGGGAAAACGGAGAATGTATGCACCCATAACACCTGCGATCGCACCACTCGCACCCAAAGAAGGAATGCTAGAATCTTGAGCGAAGAACCACTGGGTCAAAGATGCCAAAACACCGCAAGATAAATAAAACAGTAAATATTTGGCATGACCTAACTTATCTTCAACATTGTTGCCAAAAATCCAGAGAAACAACATATTGCCGCCTAAGTGCAACAATCCCCCATGCAGAAATTGGGAAGTAATCAAAGTTGCCCATTCTGGAACTGGTTGATGTAAGGAGATACCACCAAAGCTTAAGGTGAGTTCTCGTGGAACTACAGCCGCAAGGTGTAAAAATCCATTTAATGCTTGTGGGGGAAGACTTGCTTCATAAAGAAAAGCGAGGACATTGGCAGCAATCAGTCCATAAGTTACATAAGGCGTGATTTTTGTCGGATTATTATCTCTAATGGGAACCACGAGCGTTTTTTCCTGATTTTAAGACAGCAATTCTACAATACGGAATTTTGTAAGTAGTTTCTTCTACCTCGTGGATGGATCTCAGTTTCATATTTGAGATTTATTGTAAGACTTACCTTTAAGCAGTAAGCATCATGCCATAATTTTCCAGTTAGAGAAGAAAGGAGCTTGACTATAGTGTTATTTTGTTCATCTAAGATGTTCCATAGGATGATATCTGCTAGTTAATTCTCATATAGGCTTGGTTACTCATGTTTTTTTCAAATTCTCTGGAAAATCAACTCCAGCGCTGGAACGAAACCATTCGCAATCAGCCGAAAAATCCCAATGCTTACATTCGCCGAGGCATGGTTAACTTTCAACTAGCCAAGATTGATGAATCTATTCAAGATTTTGATATGGCAGAGCAATTGGATAACCGTATCAAACCGTACCTTTGGCAACGGGGATTATCGTATTATTATGCAGAAAGATTTGCTGAGGGCGCTGAACAATTTGAAATAGATTTGACAGTGAATGCTCAAGATGTAGAAGAAACAGTTTGGCGATATCTCTGCATAGCTCGTTCTTTAGGTGTTGAAGAGGCACGTAATTCTTTACTAACTGTGAAAAATGATCCTCGACGTATTATGCAGCGCGTATATGATTTATATGCGGGTAATTGTACACCAGACGATGTTTTAACTATTGGTCAATCAGAAGGGATAAAGGGAAATTTTTACAGTCATCTTTACTTGGGATTATATTACGAAGCCCACAATAATCTTGATTTGGCTCAGGAGTATATAGTTAAAGCTGCTGATAATTACAAAATTGATGATTATATGTGGTATTTAGCGCAGGTACATAAAAAATTACGAGAGTGGATAGAGTGCTTATAGCGACAGATATGGCCCTCTTCGACGAATCTTTGCTATCCCATGCACAATTCCTAACACTGCACCGATGTAAAGTCCAATATGGATTCCCCAAACCAACATAAACCTGGAAACTTCTGCTGGCTGAACAACTGGCGTAATCTGCTCGGCAAAGAAGGGAAATTGAAAATAATAAAATATGAATCCTGTGATTTGAGCAACTACAATTCCCCAAATAATTGGATACCGTGCCATTTTTAGTAATTGACGATAAGACAAAGGTAACTTTCGTCTCTGATTAACCAAGAGAAATATGCCGTAGCTTAAAAAACCAGCAAAAAACCCTGCCTGAAATCCAACCTCGCTGACTTCCCAGCGAAAACTAGAACCATAAGGAACATTTTTGAAGTAATAAAAGTAAGGGGGTGAGAGAGTACAGGTAATCTGATCGTTAACGATACCAAACCCAGCACCGATTAAACCGGACACGATCAAAAACGAATATTCCCGAAGTTTTGTCGGTTTTGTTGGATTACGCCAGTAGTCTACAGCTACAACCAAACCCATCAGCAAAAACAAAATCAGCAGTCGGTATTGATATGGAATACTTTGCATAAGACAACTGGTTTAATCCAAAATTAGCCTTTCAGGAAGTGTAATTATTTACAATTTCTTCAGAATTTTCACCATTGTATGCGACTTATTTGGGGAGATAGCATCAAATTCAAAAACAGTCGGAAGGTCAGATTGCCAAGATTCTTATAACCTTTATCTGGAATCCTATTATGAACATCGCTGAACAGATTTACGCACTCGTTAAATTCCTTCCCCAAGAGCAAGCTAGGGAGGTCTTGAGTTTTGCTGAATTTATTCGTAATAAGAACCTAAATGATAACCAACCCATCGACATAGCAGACTCAGTTTCTTGGGCAGAACTTGTTTATTCCCTTAGTGGAACTTGGAAAGAAGACTTTCCAAGCCTGGAAGATATTCGGGCTGAAATGGGACAAGACATCATACGGGAAAGTCTTTAGATATACGTTTTAGATACCAACACCCTAATTTACTACTTCAAGGGTCAAGGACAAGTTGCTCATAACTTTGTCAGTATCTCTGCTGAAGAAATTAGTATTCCGACAATCGTTGTTTTTGAGTTACAAGTCGGTATTGAAAAATCCACCTCGCCAGCAAAACGTACCCAGCAACTTCAGCAACTTTTAAGCCGAGTAAACCTGGTTCCCTTCGATTACAATGCTGCTCTTGCTGCTGCTAAAATTCGCACCCAGTTAGACAAGCAAGGAACTCCAATTGTCCCGATGGATATTTTGATTGCAGGAATAGCTATAGCACTTCAAGCGACTCTTGTAACTCACAATGTCAATGAATTTTCTAGAGTTGCGGGACTTGCGATTGTTAACTGGTATTAACTATCTCTGATGTCAATTTTCGGTGGCTTCAGTTTCAAACTGCACTTGTCGATACAAATCAGCGATCGCAATTTCCACATCTACAGATTCCAGTCGCAATCTCTCATCCAAATTATACTCCGACAGCACCCATTTTCCCTGTTCGTTGCGCCGAAACACTTCTACAACTGGTTGAGCTACTTGTACTAAGACATATTCTTGCAAGGTTGGAGATTGGCGATATTTAGCAAACTTTTTCCCCCTATCGGCTGCTTCAGTTGAAGGTGATAGAACTTCGATAATTAAACAGGGAAATTGTACTAATTGTGGATCAGTGTCTCGCTCATCGCAAGTCACCACTACATCTGGATAAAAATACTTTTGCCCCGGTTCTACTTGCACCTTCACATCTACAATGTACACTTCACAGGTGCGATTGGCTAAGGCATCATCTAAGAGCTTAAAGAAATTTCCAGAAACCCGATTATGGTTGCGTGTAGCACCGCTCATCATCACAACTTCGCCATCCCAATACTCGTAACGTTCCTCTTGGGTGGATTCCCAAACCAGATATTCCTCTGCACTCATCAAAATGCGATCGGGTAAAGCAACCATCGGCGCGATCTCTTAATGATTCACTTAATCTAGGATAGCGAAAAAGACGTTCTTTTTATTGCTACCCTGACTAAGCAGTAATATTTCAGGATTTTATATTGCTAATGTTTAATGCGATCGCGCAATTTTGCTGCTTCTTCAAATTCTAGTTTTTAGGTTTTCTAACCGAGTCTTTTCTGTGTGAGCTTTACGAGATAAAACTTGAAGATTATCTAGCGTGGTTAAACCACCTTTTGACATCGGTATGATGTGATCAATTTGGAAATCCCTTCGCATCTGGCTCTTAAACTCACTCATAGCACAGTTAATAAATCCCTTTGTATTTGTATATTTAGCAAACACAGCATCCTTAATATCTCTATACTCGGCTGGATCTCTCTCCCTAATTTCAACGAGTGAGAGACTTTCTAGGGGTACTGTGTCAGGAATTACGATTGGTGGAGTAACTATCACATTAGGGTAAACTCCGAGCAGTTTATTAATTTCGATGTCTACTTGTTTCTTGAAATACACATATTTATATCCAAATAGAACTTGCCAAAAGGATTGAGTGTCATTCCATAGAGAAGTGAGATATTCAGTTACTTGTCTAAGGGTTAAATCATTTTCGTATATATGCCTCGCTACAATTGACAAATCACACTTTCTACGTTCACTAAACGCAATAAATTCTGGCTCCATCTGTTTTTGAGCGTAGAAACGTAGAATGTTCTCAACATCAGCATCTCTATAGCCAAG
This sequence comes from Nostoc sp. GT001, assembly GCF_030382115.1. Classification (NCBI taxonomy): domain Bacteria; kingdom Bacillati; phylum Cyanobacteriota; class Cyanophyceae; order Nostocales; family Nostocaceae; genus Nostoc; species Nostoc sp. GT001. The sequence continues at coordinate 222,790 of NZ_JAUDRJ010000003.1, read as the reverse complement.
TAGGAATGAATGATCGGGAAAATAAAGTTTCTTTGTGAGTTGCAGCAGATATTCAAGTTCTTCGTCAGTTAATATCTCTCTGTTTTCGATATCAACGCTCTTAAATACAGCCTCTAAATCATTGACGAAGCTATCATAAGCCTCTTCTGTATCATTATATAGAAGTACATCATAGTTTCTAGATACAGGTTCATCTGATTCAGAAGGTTCAAGAATAGAGAAACAATAAATTCCAACGGGAATTCGTCTCAAAAAATCTAATTTTTCCCAGTCAGTAAGATCGATAGAATCATCCATCATGCGGGTAAATTCTTCAATCTTTTCAATAGAGATAAGTCGAGCAATTCTCTTCATTGTCTCGATATCTTTATCGCCGGGGAATTCTGCCCCCTCTTTTACAATCAACGTCTCAGGATTGACCCAGTTAATCTTGTCTTCCCAATTGTCAATAAAGCTTACAACATAAGCTTTTTCTGTACCACCTGCCTTCTGCCCACGTAAGGCTCTACCTATCATCTGTGTCATTAGAATCGTAGAAGTAGTTGGGCGAGTCAGAAAAACAGTTTGAATATTGGGTAAATCGGTTCCCTCAGTTAACATCTCTACATTAATGAGTACTTCAAGCTCTCCTCTTCTAAATCGCTTGATTTTCTCAGCATTTTCTTTTACAGAAACTGTAGCTCCTGTATTTGCATCTGATATTTTTGACGCTACAAAATCAGAGTTAATCCCTCGTTTCTGAAATAAGCTATTTAATGCGATCGCGTGTTGAATATCAACTGCAAAAACTAATAGTGGTTTATACTTATCTTGATGCTCAACGTAGTGATCAACAATCCGTTTGTTACGGATATTAGACATTGCGATCTTTTCGGCAATTTTTTTGGGAAGCTTGTCAAAATTTTCGATCGCTTTGATGTCTTTATCGGTCAATTCCCGATAAAAATCTAGTTCTGTTTCTAAGTTCTCGAAAATTGGTTCAGCAAGAATTCCTCTAGTAATGAGTGTTCTTAAATGTTCTGAAAAGATAATGTCGTCAGGAAAGACTTTTTTAAGTAGACCTTGTTCACCTTTATCTGTTCTGAATGGAGTCGCTGTCAACCCCAACATTCTAAAACTATCTGCCTTGCCTCTATCTTTAAAGTTTTGCTTGATGTCGTCAATTAGTTTTCGATAAGTTTTTGCTGTTGAGTGGTGTGCTTCATCAACTACCAATAGAACTGCATCAGAATGTTTAACCCAATTGTTTAGGAGGTGGTTTAATCCACTATTTAGACTATCTTTACTAGCAATAATAATATCGTCACTTGGTTGAATATTAACAGGACGATCATGTTTAGGATGACCGGAAATCACACGATATCTAAACTTTTCAACATTATTGAGCAATGAAGGATCGGCACTAAATTTCAACGTCTCAAAGGCTTGGTCAAGTAACTCATGCCGATGAGCAATCCACAAAACTTTTTTTCGCTTATCTATAAAATTACGTAGTAACCAATTAATCGCTATCAAAGTTTTTCCACCACCCGTAGGCAAAACTAGTAAGCCTTCAAATGGAGACTTGTTTTTTTGATCCAGTGCTTTGATTGCCTCGTTCTGGTGAGCGTAAAGTTGTCTAGGATTTTTGCCTGCATTAACTTGGATCTGACCTGAATACTCAACTTCAACTGTTTGCATAGTAGTGGAAACCAAAGATAATTATGGATTTGGGTTTTGTTCAATTGCTCACAACCTTGCAGCACCCTTAATCACAGTGTTCCCGATTTCAAGGCAATCAATAACAATCTCAGTGCAATTGCCCCACGCATAACGTCAAGGTAGATAAATACTTGATACTAATAGATAAGTTTTCGGCTGCGCCGCCTCATCTGGGCACATCTATGCATCTTCATCGCTAGTTCCGGTTTAAAACTGCACTTAGCGGTACAAATCAGCGTAAGGGTAGCCCGTCGTAGACATCGCTATTTCTACATCCACCGAATTGCTACTTTAACCAAGCACTAATGCTCTAGCATTTTATTTCGCAGATGCTTTCTGGCGATCGCCTCCTAGATTTTTCGCAATAATTCCCGAATAGCGATCGCACAATCAGGGAAAGCTAAAGGTGAAATTGTCACGTCCTCTGCAAGTATGCTCTCACTGTGATATCCGTCTGGACTAGGGAGACGATACATATACAACTTGCGTCCATTCACATCTAAAATCCAGTACTCAATAATACCTGAATTAGAGTATGCGATCGCCCTTGGCGTTGGCGAAGCCATCGCTTTCACCTCTCGATCATATTTGAGACTGGAATCAGCTATTTCAATCAGTAAAAACACTTCGGAAGCATTGGGATGGTGATCCTCATAATCTAATGGATTCAGCTTCACCACTGAAATATCTGGTTCTGGTTCCGAATAATCATCAAGTTGCACTGGTGATTGGATTCTTAATAAAACTTTGTCACCCAAACGTTGACCTAATAATCTTTCTGTGCGGGTAATCGCTGATTCGTGAGCAGTACCTTTTGCTGACATTCTGATAATTTGTCCCGCGATTAATTCTAAGCGTTCTTCAGGATGAAAAATACCCATTTCCGCCATTTGGTGATATTCTCGAACACTAATTAGGCGAATATTGGTTAGCATAAGATTCACGTTAACGTCCTAACATTTTATCCCGCAGATGTTTAATGCGATCGCAATGAACGAATAGTTAACCACATTACGGGATGAAGATTCGCCTTGCACCTCGATAACTATCAATATCAAGCACAATTTCAATCAGACTTTCAACACACTGACCTCGATATTCAGAGTCGTTTAGCAGTCGATCGGCATTGCCAATCGTAATTACGGGTAACGATGCTAAGGTATTTTCTTCACGTATGACTTGTTCGAGCGAATCTTTCCCTTTCATGCTGCGATTAGCTGTAAGCAAAATCATCTGATTTTCCTGAGCTAATCGCCAAACAACCCTGTCATCATTGTTGATCGATAAATCCATTTCTGCTAATGTGATAAACTGACTTTTGCCCTGAACATCAATTAGGAAAGTTAGGAAAAAACAAAAATGGCAACTATCTACGGCACCACAGGTTCTGACACAATAAATGGAACTTCGGAAAATGACATATTATATGGATGGGCTAGGGGTGGCAATGCTGATAGCCCGTCTGGTAATGACACCCTGAATGGCAGTTCTGGTGACGATATCTTAAATGGTGGTACTGGTAATGACAGCCTTTTGGGTAGCGCTGGCAATGATAGACTGATTGGCAATAATGGCAACGACGTGCTGACTGGCGGCACCCGTAATGACACCTTAGAAGGTGGGGCGGGTGCTGACAACCTTTTCGGTGGCGCTGGCAATGATAGCCTGATTGGCAATGATGGCAATGACGTGTTACAAGGTAATGTCAGTGATGACGTCCTAGTTGGAGGCTTGGGCAGGGACATACTTACAGGCGGAGACGGTGCCGATAGATTTTACTTTAATTCCCCAGATGAAGGAATTGATACTATCACTGACTTCAGATACTTAACTGATGAGATTTGGATTTCCGCCGAAGGTTTCGGAATAGATATAGACGCTCTCGATGCGATTACGACCAACGTAAGTACAGGCGCACTGTTCGTTGAAGACACTCAGATTGCGACAGTTTCCTCTATTTTCAGCTCATTCGCGGTTTTCAATGGTGCCATCATCATTTTCTAGAAACCGTGTGTGCGGTTATAGCCTGTCACGAATCAGGCGATCGCTAATCAGTCATTTGATTCCTTAGATGAGCTAGAGTCCGTTTTATTTCAACGTTGCAAGCTACTATCTAACGAGCGTGATTTAATTCGTGGTCTAACTTATTACCACTGGTGGTCAGAAACAAATAACAATTTAACGTATCCGCTCAATAAATCGGGGCGAACTACCAGTTCAAGAAAGAGTTTACGCCATTTGAGCCTTGTCACTGAGCGATTTACCCCGGATTATTGAGCGGTTACCTCTTAAAACGTAAATGGCATCTGATCCATTATCGCTTCTTGCTAACAACTTGAACGCTAATTAGGTGAATATTCATGAGCATAAGATTCACGTTAACGTCCTAACATTTTATCCCGCAGATGTTTAATGCGATCGCGCAATTTACCCGCCTCTTCAAATTCCAGTTTCTTCGCCGCTTCTTTCATCTGCGCTTCTAACAGAGTAATCAACCCTGGAATCTGTTCTAATGGCAGTTCATCTAGATGTTCATCTACTACTTTCAAATCAGTTGCATTCAACCGCCGAGATACATCTAAAAAAGCCAAAATCGCATTACTTGATTTTTTCACAATTGGTTGCGGTGTAATTCCATGCAGTCGATTATGTGCCGTTTGAATCCCACGCCGCCTATCTGTTTCATCAATAGCTTTAATCATGCTACCCGTCATATTATCGGCGTACAAAATCGCTTGTCCCTGGACGTGACGCGCAGCTCTACCAATAGTTTGAATTAAAGAACGCTCTGTTCTCAAAAAACCTTCTTTATCTGCATCCATAATTGCCACTAATGAAACTTCGGGTAAATCCAAACCTTCCCGCAGCAAATTCACACCAACCAAAACATCAAATTTACCTTCGCGCAAGTTCTGCAAAATTTCAATGCGCTCAATAGAAGTAATCTCGGAATGTAAATACCGTACCCTGATACCGTGGTCTTGCAAATATTCAGTTAAATCTTCCGCCATCCGTTTAGTTAATGTGGTAATTAACACTCGTTCATGGCGATCGGCTCTATCTTTAATTTCTCCCAATAAATCATCAATTTGTCCTTCTGTAGGACGCACAGAAATTTCTGGATCAACTACCCCAGTTGGTCGAATCACTTGCTCAACTACATGATCTTCAGAAACTTCTATTTCCCAATTTCCGGGAGTTGCGGAAACAAAAATACACTGGTTTACCTTTTGCCAAAATTCTTCAGCTTTCAAAGGACGGTTATCAGCAGCGCTAGGAAGGCGAAATCCATGTTCAATTAAAACTTTTTTTCTCGCTTGATCGCCGTTATACATGCCGCGAATTTGGGGTACAGTAACGTGAGATTCATCGATAATTAATAGCCAATCTTTAGGAAAATAATCAATTAAACATTCTGGTGATTCTCCAGCTTGTCTTCCTGCTAAGTGACGTGAATAGTTCTCGACACCGTTGCAGTAACCTACTTCGCGCAGCATTTCTAGGTCATAGCGTGTACGTTGATCTATGCGTTGGGCTTCTAATAGTTTCCCAGCTTGTTCTAAGTCTAGTTTTTGCTGTTTTAACTCGGCGGCGATGTCGTGACAAGCTCCTTCTAAGCGTTCTTCTGGGGTGACAAAGTGACGTGCAGGGTAAACATTCACCGCTTCCAAACTTTTGAGAATTTCCCCTGTAACTGGGTCAATATAGCGAATCGCGTCTATTTCATCACCAAAAAATTCGACGCGAATAATTCGGTCTTCATAAGCTGGGCCAATTTCTAAAACATCACCTCGGACGCGAAACTTCCCTCGGCCCATTTCTATGTCGTTGCGGCTATATTGAACATTTGCCAAATCCCGTAAAATTTGGCGTTGATTTACTTCCATACCTATCTGAAGAGGGATGGCAGCTTTCAGATATTCTGCTGGCATTCCCAAACCGTAGATGCAACTGATGGAAGCAACGACAATGACATCACGGCGTTCAAAAAGCGATCGCGTCGCTGAATGCCGCAACATATCTATTTCATCATTAATCGCCGCTGTTTTTTCAATATAAGTATCGGTGACGGGAATATACGCTTCTGGCTGATAATAATCGTAGTAGCTGACAAAATACTCGACTGCGTTGTTTGGGAAGAAATCCCGCAACTCGTTACAAAGCTGTGCAGCAAGGGTTTTGTTATGTGCCAGAACTAAAGTCGGCTTGCCAATTTTCTCAATAACTGCTGCTACCGAAAATGTCTTACCAGTTCCAGTGGCTCCTAGTAAAGTTTGGTAACGATTGCCTGATTGGATACTAGCAGAAAGCTTAGCGATCGCTTGTGGTTGATCGCCTGTGGGACTAAAGGGAGCTTGAAGACAAAATTCTGTCATACAGTTTTGCTGTAAATACCCTATCTCATGGTGACGATTCCGCCCTGTATCCATTGTAGCTGGCTTAATAGAACAAATAAATAGTAATAGTTGGTTACAAAAATTATTAATTTAAATTTACTTATGTATCAGTTTTAAAGATACTTATATCTATGTGAGGTTTTTTAAGGTTAAACTCTAATATATATGGGAAAAAATTTCATCTTTCCTTAATTATTGTAAAATTCAATTAACAAACCAGAGGTGTTCGTTTATGACTATTAGCAACGCTGGCAAAGCAATCAGTTCTCGGCAAAAGCCTGCCAAGTCTCCAGGGGAAACCACAGAGGGAGTTGAAAATCAACAAGATCAGAGCTTGAATGCAGATAAAATCGAGGAAGTTAATGAACTGCCAGTAGGAGCTTCTGGAACACTCGCCATTTCTGGAATTCGTCCCATAGGCGCTAGCGACTTAGAAGTTGCTGAACACCTTTCAATTTCTGGGGTGCGTCCCGTTAGCACCAGTACGTTAGAAGTAGTTGAAACCTATAACGCAATGGGTATTCGTCCAATTGGCGCTAATACATTCCAAGTCGTTGAAAGTATCAACCTCTCTGGGATTCGTCCAATTTCTTCAAGTTCATTGGTGATTTCTGACAGCTATTCAACATTCGGTAATCGTCCGATAGCACCAAATGAGATTGACAATTCTGAAACCCTGATGGGTTTTCTAGATTAAATAAAAAACATCCCCATAACTTTATTAACCCAGTTTCGTATAGAAACTGGTTTTTTTATTTAAACAGTCAAAAGCAGGGATTACCATATTGACATTTGTTCTATGTCTTTTAGCATAGGTAACTAAACTCTTCGTATTTTATTTTACATTCAACCAACAGCCAGAATGCTTACTACAACTACCTTTCTTAATTACGAATTACAAATTACGAATTACAAATTATTTAATATGCCTTGTGGTGGAAGGCTTTAGCAAAAACTTTAAGCTACTCTTTATAAGTAATTACAAAAGATTTCAAAGTTATTTTATAGCTTTGAAATTAATTTTTAATAAAATTAGGAGTATCAAAATGAGCATCGAAGATCGCGCAAAGGCTGCTGCTAAAAATGTTGAAGGTAAAGCCCAAGAAGCATTAGGAAATATCACTGGAGATCCAGAAGATAAAGCTAAAGGTAAAGCAAAGCAAGCTGAAAGCGAAGTACGTCACGGAATTGAAGACGTAAAAGATAATGTCAAGAAAAACATTGACTAATAATTCATAATTTTTTTGCAGAAAATCTAGGGATATAAATGGGGTGGATTCCATTTTTGCAGAAAAATTTGAATTGTTAAAGAACCAAGCTAAACTCTTTTGATATCCTCTGGACAGGGGTTAAAGAATAGAGTATAGCTTGATTGGAAGGTGTAGAGACGTGATTAATCACGTCTCTACACCTCCAATTAATTTTATTTATTTTATTTAATTTAAGATTAAGAAATAACTAAACTATATTAATTATTTGAATTAACACATAAATCCAACTGAATGACTGCTGATGATATTAGCAGAGTAGCGTAATATCTAAGACGGGCGTAGCTGTAATAACTTTGTTCAATCTGAAGATTATTCTAAACATCATTAAATTATAGTACTATAGCACGGGCATTAACTATCTTCAGCTACATCTGATTGTTAGCGCTCTTAAATTCACAATCAATGAGAATATACCGTGAGCCTAACTCTTTATTTCCTCCGTCACGGACAGACAGAATGCAGCCGCAATAACTCCTTTTGCGGTTCTATAGACTCAGAGCTTACCCCAGAAGGGTTGGAGATGGCAAAGGCTTTTGCTGATGCATATACTTCTAAGGATTGGACAGCAATATTTTGTAGTCCAATGCAGCGAACTGTATTGACAGCAAAACCGTTGTATGAAGCAATAGGAATAGAACCACAACTCAGAGATGGTTTGAAGGAAATTAACTATGGCTTGTGGGAAGGAAAAACTCCAGAAGTAATTATGCGTGAATATCACGATGATTATATTCGCTGGTCAGCAGATCCGGCTTGGAATGCTCCCAGTGGTGGAGAAATGGCTGTTACAATTGCTTATCGCGCCTTGCAGGTAATTGAAGAAATCAAGCAAAATTACAGTAGTGGCAATGTTTTAGTTGTGTCGCACAAGGCAACTATTAGAATTATTCTGTGTAGTTTACTGGGGATTGATGTGGGACGCTTCCGTTTTCGTTTGGGATGTCCTGTTGCTTCGGTCAGTATTGTAGAATTTACCTCGCACGGGACGCTGTTAAAGGTTCTGGCAGACCGTAGTCATTTGGATGAGCGTTTGCGAAATTTACCAGGAACGTGAGGAGTCACTGACATTGCATTACTCTCACTAGGGGATCATTTTAGGGATTAAAAGCTACAGGCATTGATTTCATACCTCGCAAGGATGGATTTTGATGCCATTCAATTCGATCTGTATCCAAGTGGAGATTACTAAGGCGGCGCACAATGGTATTAATGGCAATTTGTGCTTCAAGTCTGCCAAGAGATGCACCGAGGCAAAAGTGGGTTCCTTTTCCAAATGCCAAGTGTGGGTTTTCAGGGCGTGTAATGTCTAATTTATCGGGGTCTAAAAATTGCTCAGGGTCACGGTTGGCAGCACCAATTACCAGAAATAGGCGTTGCCCTTGGCTAATTTGTTTGCCATCAATTTCGAGATTGGTAACTGCTATGCGGGCTTGACGTTGTACTGGGCTGTCATAGCGCAAAAACTCTTCTACAGTAGTTGTAATTAGTGAGGGGTCATCCTTTAACTTTTGCATTTGACTAGGATTTTTGAGTAAAGCAAGTAAGCCGTTAGCAATCAAGTTGGTGGTAGTTTCATGACCCGCAAAAGTTAAGAAAACGCAATTGGATAAAATTTCGTCGTCATCCAGAGAATTTCCCTTTTCTTGTGCAAAAATGAGGCTACTCATGAGATCATCTTGGGGATTGTAACGACGTTCTTCAAGGATGTGGCGGAAATATTCGGTCATTTCAATAATACTTTGTTGAGCGCTAGTCAAAATTTCTGGCTTCATGCGGAACATGCCAAAAAATCTTGCCAAATCGTCAGACCATTTCTTAAACTGTTCCCAGTCTTCGGACTTTGCGCCCAGCATTTGGGCGATGACGATCGCGGGCATTGGGTAAGCTAAATCATGAATAATATTCATGTTACCCTGCTCATAGACACTATCAATTAGTTCGTCTACTAGCGTCTGAATTCGCTCTGCCATGCTGCTAATGATACTAGGAGTGAATGCCTTGTTAAACAACGCACGCAGACGCGTGTGTTCTGGGGGNTCGCAAAATAGAATCCATTTTGATAGAGTTTCCAGAAGGGGAAGTATATTCTGTTGCTCTGATTCTGGTATTTTACTAATAGGCGGACGCTTGGCCGAAATCCGTTTGTCTTGCATAGCTGCGGCAACATCTTTATAGCGCATTAGATACCAGCCCCCAAAAAAATCACTCCAGTAAACAGGATCTTCTAATAAAATACGGCGGTAAGTAGGATAGGGATTGGCCAGTACTTCTGGGGCAGATAGATTGTATCGGTCTTGTTCTAGATTACTGAGTGACGACATGAGTTAGAAGCGATTAAGGATACAGCACTGACAGCTATTATGCAATACAGACCGCCAGGGAATAGAATTCCCTGTCTAATGGTGCAAGTCCTCTAGAAGAGGACTAGAAAAACTTGGGTTAAAGCACTGACAGCTATTATGCAATACAGTACAGTTTTTCTTTTTGCCCTTTTCTATCATAGCTTTCAGCTTTGAGGATGTACCTCATAGCTGCCGGAAGTGCTGTATAGCTCAATAATTCTATATCTGGTAGTATCCCAGAGCAAAAGCAACATTCAGGTTGCTTCGTCTGTACTGCGACACACTAGCTCAAATAATTGCAACTGCTTCCCTTACGAAAATACTTGGTATGATTTGGGTTTGTGTGGATTTTGATTTAGTACAGATACAGTCATAATTTATTCAAATTTTTATGCAGCCAGTTATTGAAACAATTTTATTACGTCAAATGGCTTCAGGCGAGCGCCTCTACTTACAAATATACAAATTCATTGGCGCTCAACCTGGTAAAAAGGTTTACATTCAATCTAATCTGCACGGTGCAGAAATTGCTGGTAATGCCGTTATTCACCAGCTAATTGAGTTTTTATTAACAATAAATGATACAGATTTAACTGGAGAAATTTGGTTAGTTCCCGTTTGTAATCCAATGGGGACGAATGAACGCGCTCATCATTTTTCCCCTGGGCGTTACTGTATTTACGAAGCCAAAGACTGGAATCGCATATTTTGGGACTACGAGAAACAAGCTAATAATTTAGTCGCTTTTACTAAATCTCAACTTCATCTTGATTTAGAGGTCATTCGACAAAATTATCTAACTATAATTAAGCAAGAATTTGCCAAAATTTTAGAAAAAATTAATTCTCCCAGTAGTGTGCCTTACACTGAGCTTTTTGGCTATAAACTACAAAATCTGAGTTTAGATGCAGACTACTTAATTGATTTACATAGTTCTACAAATCAAGCTTTAGACTACGTTTATTACTTCCGAAATCGAGAAGACAGTGCAAAATACTTCCTACTTGATTTTGGAATATTACTTGATAAATATGATGGTGATGCTTTTGATGAAGCTTTTATCAAACCTTGGTTAGCGCTAGAAGTTTGTTTTAAAGAATTGGGTAGAGATATCAAGTTTGATGTGGAAGCTTGGACACTAGAATTAGGAGCAGGAATGCAAATGAACCCTGATTCAGTCGCCAAAGGTGTACGAGGTGTGAAAAGTTATTTATCACAAAAAAGCGTACTGCAAATGCCTGATTTCTCAGGTGATACAAAAACCCATGAAATGATTTTTGTATCTAGCAGCAATCGGAAAAAATATTATGCGATCGCAGGTGGTATGATTCAATCCAGAATAGAATTAGGCACTTCAGTAAAAGCTGGAGACAAACTCTATCAAATTCTCAGTTTTAATAAAGAAGGTAAGCTACCTACTGTAATCGATGTCTGCGCTCAACATGATGGCTTAGTTTATGATGTCGCAACCAATCAAGCTGTGAATGAAGGCGAGTTTGTTTTAGGAATTGTTAGTTAGTCATTGTTCATCGGGAGTTTAGAGTTTTTTAACTCCTCACTCCTCACTCCTCACTTACCACTCAGCACTCAATTCAGTCTCCCAAATAAATACTCATACCACGAGCAGTTTTAACTAAAGTACCATTGGGATCGACGGCACTATATTGAGCGATCGCTTCTGTAATTGGTACACTTAATACTTGGCGATTTTGCCATGTCACCATGCGATCGTATCGCTCTTCGGCAATTAGATTAACTGCTGCTACGCCAAAGGCTGTTGCAACTAATCTATCTAGTGGTGAAGCAGTTCCACCCCGTTGAATATGTCCTAAAACTGTGACTCGCGTTTCTACACCGATGTGCTGAATAATTTCATCGGCTAAATATTCGCCAATCCCACCGTATCGAGATTGACCTAAGCGATTGGTAATCGTCACATTTTCGCCATCTTGAGTACGAACTGCTTCGGAAACAATAATCAAACAATAGTTTTTGCCTTTCTCTTGGCGTTCTTTGATTTTGTGGCAAATATGCTCAACTGTATAAGGGATTTCGGGAATTAAAATTACATTTGCTCCCCCTGCAATTCCCGCAGCTATTGCTATGTGTCCAGCATCACGCCCCATCACTTCCAAAATCATGACTCGGCTATGACTTGCAGCAGTAAAATGTAATCGATCTAGTGCTTCTGTGGCAATATTTACTGCTGTATCAAAACCAATGGCGTGTTCAGTAACGCCAATATCGTTATCAATGGTTTTAGGAATACCGACTAGATTAATACCACCTTGTTGAGCAAGGCGACGCAAAATTGCCAAGCTACCATCGCCACCGATACCAATCAAAGCGTCTAAACCTAGTTCATGATAACCTGCAATAATTTCTTCGGAGCGATCGCATAAACTTCCATCCGCCATTGGAAAGGCAAAAGGGTCGCCTTTATTGGTCGTCCCCAACATTGTGCCACCCGCAGTTAACAACGAGTCAACTTGATCAACTTCCAGCTTGGTGAATTGTGGCGGACGCGCCATTAATCCTAGAGTCGCTTGACGGATTCCCAAAACCTCCCAGCCGTAAGTATTTACAGCACAATTTACTACAGCCCTAATCACAGCATTTAAGCCAGAACAATCACCTCCACTCGTCAGAATTCCTATGCGTTTGGGTTCTCCCACATTTTTTATTGACATTTTGATCCAAATGTATATATTAATTAGTCGATGAAACTTAAGCCAAAGTTAGTAGTAGATTAAACTTAAGCAAAAGTCTTCCCTATTAATGCCAAAGTAATTTTATGTTTCTTTTGCATCTAAAAACAAAACAAAGTCTAAAAGTTCAGTAAATTCTGAGCTAGAAGTCATAATTTATGTGGGTTTGGTATGATTACTGGTGAAATGAGGTAAACTTAGAGTTTAATTTTTTTAATATTTATTCTGACTACTGAATACTACAGCTAAGGTTATCTCAGCTGTAAAATATAAGTGTAGAGCCAGTAGTAGATTAAACCTCGGCAAAAGCAATCCCTAAAAATGCCAGGGTAATTTTATGCCTATTTTGTGTCTAAGAAAAAATCAAGTTATCCCAGCTAGAAAATATGAGGGTGGAGCCAAAGGTGACTAGTATTGAAAATTACAACTTTTCTTTTCCGGGAGAAGTCACAATCCCCCAGGCTCCTCCTGAATTTAAATCAGGTTTTATCGGCATTGTTGGTCGTCCAAATGTCGGTAAATCTACTTTGATGAATCAGTTAGTAGGACAAAAAATTGCCATTACATCACCAGTAGCACAAACGACACGTAACCGTTTGCGCGGTGTATTAACTACACCAGAAGCGCAGTTAATATTTGTAGATACGCCAGGAATTCATAAGCCCCATCATCAATTGGGCGAAGTATTGGTGCAAAATGCCAAAATTGCCATTGAATCGGTTGATGTAGTGTTATTTGTGGTAGATGGAGCCGTAGCTTGTGGATCGGGCGATCGCTATATTGCCGAATTGCTCAGTCGCAGCAAAACACCAGTAATTCTGGGTGTGAACAAAACCGACCAACAACCGACTGATTCGCAGTTTCTAGATGATAGTTACGCTCAAATGGCCCAGTCTCATGAATGGGAAATCGTGAAATTTTCGGCCAAGACTAGTGCCGGATTACCAGAACTTCAAGAATTATTAATTGCACATTTAGAAATTGGGCCATTATATTATCCTCCAGACTTGGTAACTGACCAGCCAGAACGCTTTATTATGGGTGAATTAATCCGAGAACAAATTTTATTATTGACTCGTGAAGAAGTACCCCATTCAGTAGCGATCGCCATTGATTTAGTAGAAGAAACTCCCAGCATTACCCGTGTACTTGCTACTATCAACGTCGAGCGTGATTCCCAAAAAGGCATACTCATCGGCAAAGGTGGAGCGATGCTCAAAGCAATTGGTAGTGAAGCCCGCGAACAAATTCAAAAATTAATCGCTGGTAAAGTTTACTTAGAATTGTTTGTGAAAGTCCAGCCAAAATGGCGACAGTCGCGGATTAGTTTAGCAGAGTTAGGCTATCGCGTGGAAGAATAAAAAAATTAGAAGTTAGGAGTGAGGAGTGAGGAATTAAAGAGTTATGAATAATTCCTGACTCCCTGGTTTGTTTATGATTGGTAGGTTTTTCAAATTAGACCAATTTATTTAGTTTGAGAATCAATATGATTGCCTGAAAACCCTAAACGTCAGTTGAATAATTGAGAATTTCCTCAACTACTTATTGGAAACCTGAATACCTAACCTTGAAAGCAAATCCTAACTCCTAACTAATAACTCCTAACTAATAACTAATAAAAATGTCTTTAGATGCTCACTATCCCTTAAATTTACCCGTCAATGCTCCGCCCTTGCGCGTGTTAATTGTCGAAGATGATCCGATGATGCAACTGGGATTAGAGCAATCGTTAATGGCTCATCCTCAATTGGAGATTGTTGGCCAAGCTGAAGATGGTTATTTGGGAGTTCAAGCCGCACTGCAACTTAAACCTGATTTGGTGGTTATGGATATTGGGTTGCCGCGATTGGATGGCATTGCCGCAACACAGCAAATTAAAGCGGCGCTACCAGCAACTCATGTAGTAATGCTGACATCTCATCAAACGGAGACAGAAATTATTGCGGCACTGTCTAGCGGTGCAGATGCCTATTGTATCAAAGGTGCAAGTGTGGAACGATTGTTAAGTGCGATCGCAGCCGCAGTTGATGGTGCAGCCTATCTCGATCCCCAAATTGCACGGCGAGTGATTGATAATCTCAAACCACCTTCACCCACCACCAACAATGCCAACTTATCTGGACGCGAGTTAGAAGTATTAAAGCTGATGGTAGATGGATTGAGCAACCCGGAGATTGCCGAAAAACTCTATCTCAGTCCCAACACCATCAAAACTCATGTCCGAGGGATTATGAATAAATTAGCAGTAGACGATCGCGTGCAAGCAGCAGTTGTCGCACTGCGTTCTGGGTTGGTTTAGAACACAAATGCAACCTAATCCCTAATCTCCAGTCCCTTTTACTCCCATTTACAAGTAGAGGCGTACATATATATGTACGCCTCTATCGCTGACTAATTTGTTGCCAAGATGTTTGAAAAATAGTCTACCTCAATGCATTTCAGTTAAAAGAGTTTGAGAATTGATTAGGGTCTATATTAGCAGGAAATAACAAAATTTCCTTGCCTTCTAAACTTGCTTTTTGGTGAAGCAAAATTGCCTTTTCCAAAGAACAATATTTAATTGGAACCCAGCTGTCGCTATAAAAGTAGACAGTTACTCGGCTCATTGCATACTCTTTCAACGGCAGTGGAAGAGACCAGGACGAGTCCACAGTTTGAACCTTACCTGTTGAGTCCATGCTTTGAACCTCAGTTATTAAGTATATTTACTTTCACTGATTGGAATGATTTAGAGGAACTATCATAAGTAGTAACAATCTGTCTTAAAACTACATCTTTAGATAAAAGTTAAAATAATTAAAACTGCTCTCACACCCTTAGCACTAAATGCGATCGCTACTTCTGGTATCTCATCAGCAGTCGTTACNNNGATAGCCATTGTAACAATAATTAGNGGATTTGATAGAAGAGTGCGATCGCATAACCTAGTTTTTTTACTAGCTGTAAGCTTCATAGCATCTAACTCTTAACGAATGTCCACTCTAGTACCTTGATGGGGGCTTGTTGTAGCGCTTGAGTTAATTTGCTGCTGCTCTCAAATTTCACTTGGGAGAGGCTACAGGCTTCGACGTTGACCGTGAATTTATCGTTTTGGAAGGGCCAGGGTTTGACAACAACCAAGTTGTCACTGCGCTGCATGATGTCATAGCGCTCACCTTCAGGGCCCTTGCTAATTTCTAAAAACCGTTCATCGTCAGGTAGTTCTTGCTGACATAAAATGAGAGAAAGGCGATCGCACCATTGCATAAATGCATAGGCTACATCAACTTCCTCCTTTTTGATGCCCAATTCTTTGCGCCAACGTTGCTGATTTTGAAGTTGCTCGTCTAAAAGTTTGTCTAATTTTGAAGACTTACCCCGCCTTGACTCATTTAAACGGCTGATGTGCATGGAAATTAATAGAGCTACCCATCGTCCACGGTAAAGGGCATTCTTTGCCAAATTAGCCAATTTATCGACACCTGCATCTACATCGTCATTTGAGGAGAGCATGAAGTCCTTTGGCGCACCCGCTTCAGTTAGAGTATCTTCTTCCCACTCTTTTTCTAGATCATCATGATGAGAAATTGCAGCTATGGTTTCATATAACCTTACTGGCGCATCTTTGCGTCGCCATTGTCCCGCTAGTTCAGCTGCTAATAAAGCATGGGCACGATGATAAATAACTTCCCAACCATTTGGCGTAGCGTTGACAATCACAAGTTAATCTCCTGATTCTGAGTTTTAATTTTGAGTTGAATTAATTTCTGAAGTCAGAAATGTTGGGGTAGAAATTGAAGCAGCGATCGCTCTAACTTTTTCAGTGTGGCTGAAGATTTAATAGCTATAGCTATTTTAAATTGAGTGTAATACCCAAATACTTAAATAAAAATACCGACTTTTCCAAGAAAAGTCGGTATTTTTTTGCTCGCTAAATATAGCTAAACAGCCCAACATTTTCTAAAGAAGGTAGGTTATATCATGTCCGCTTGATTACTTACTAAACCCCAAGAACCCCACCCCGCCAAAGCTGCGCTTTGTCTCCCCTCACCGCAAGCGGGGAGGGGCTGGGGGTGGGGTGCAATGACTCTGGGAATCATAACTAATTATGCGGACATGATATTATTTGTCCACTAGATTATTGGGAGTTGTTCAGAATCTGCCAAAAACCTCTCTGCTCAAAATCAACCTATGCAATTAAGAGTGGCTTTCTAGCGGGTTAGCAACGTATTTGAATGTTGGCTCAGAATTCCAAGGGCCGCGCTCATCCTTACCATCTCCGTTTGTAGATAGGTTGTAATAAAGAGCAACAGTTTCATCTGGCTTAATATTACCAAAGAATGGATCTGTCAACTTACCTAGTGAATCTAGAGCTTTCATAAACATCTGAGTATGAGAAATTTCTCGTGTTAACAGATGCACTAAAGTCTCTTGGGTTCCTTTGTCGGTTGCCAACTTAATCAATTCTTCGTAAGTTTGACGAGCGCCAGCTTCAGCTGCAACGTTAGCTCTTAAATCACGTACTACATCTCCACCCTCATTCAAGTAACTTGCAGTCCAAGCATTACCTTGGCTATCTAGAAAATGAGGCCCAATTCCTCGGACTGCAAAAAGAGTACTCTTATAAGCCTCTGTTTGATCTACATTTTTAGTATGAGCCTCAATGAGTTTACCAACCATTTCTAAATGGCTGAATTCCTCAATGGCAATGTCTTGGAGCATGTCTTTAATGCCAGCATTTTCGACATGGAATGATTGAACCCAATATTGAAGTGCTGCGCTAAGTTCTCCAGTAGCTCCGCCAAACTGCTCTAAAAGCAACTGAGCAAAACGAGGATTTGGTTCACTAACGTTAACTGCATGAATAGGCTCTTTTTTGTGAAAAAACATAGATTTACACTTCCCAAAATTTGGTTTTACAGAATGAATCAACTTATCTTTTAGTCTTTTTCCAGATAGAGCTAATTTGATGTTTTATAGCTTCTTAAACTGGTGAACTAGAAGATTTAATAAAATACAGTAGTTATCTCATGGTTGATAACTGCCAATCAGCGGTTATACATTGCTGCTTCTTCTGATTAATCCCCACAGATAAATAGCAACAATTGCACCAAGCACAGCCACTAAAATACCAGGAAGAGTTAAACCAGCACCAGCCGCAGTAATTTGCAGAGTTCCTGTTCTTAACAAGGTAAATAAACTTCCACCGACGAAAGCACCAATGATACCCAAAATCATTGTGGAGAGAATTCCGCCGCCTTGATAACCAGGATAAATAGCTTTAGCAATCGCACCTGCCAAAAGTCCTAAAACTATCCAAGCAATAATACTCATAACCGCCTCAACAATCTCACTCACTTAATATCTAAGTTATCAACTCTAATTCCAAATTCTTTCTACCAGATGGGGTAAATGCTAAATCCAAAAGTTATACAAAATAATTTATATCCGTATTGTATAGATTGGATGATAATTTAGCATATTTTACATCTTAGATATCAAACAAAAATTTTGGTATATTTAAGCTATAATTTATTATCATATAAATATAATATAATCAATCACAGTCATGATTTTTGTCTGCAAAACTAAATATTAATTTATTAGTCAATCTCTTATTTTTTATCTCTACCCTAAGACATAAAGTTTGTATCTAACTTATTGGGGATGTATTAAAAATATTTCTTCATTCAATCTTTGAGATTTTTCGTCATAACTCATCATTAATTATCTAGATAAATAATTAATTAACCAAGATTGTTGTTGCACATTTTTATTTAACAACTTTATTCCAATTGCCTTTTGACTACTTACAGCACTGACAGCTATTATGCAATACAGACCGCCAGGGAATAGAATTCCCTGTCTAATGGTGCAAGTCCTCTAGAAGAGGACTAGAAAAACTTGGGTTAAAGCACTGACAGCTATTATGCAATACAGTACAGTTTTTCTTTTTGCCCTTTCCTATCATAGCTTTCAGCTTTGAGGATGTACCTCATAGCTGCCGGAAGTGCTGTATCCCGCTTGCACTGCACTTCATCCACCACACGAAATAAGTTAAAGCATAAAATTGGATTAATATAGTCTTAATAATATCCCCTCAAATTTTATTTTTAAGGTAGATTGAGGGGATAATATGTGGTAAAGACTTGCAGAAGTAATATCAAATAGCGCGGGAGAACTTTGTCTCTCGCGTTTTTGTGTGAGTATCAAATATGACGACAATATTTCTTACTAGCAATCTACCGATGTCGGTAATCTGGATCTGATTTTTTGATAAACTGACTAGACCATCGGCTTCTAGTGGTTTTAACGCCTCTATTTCCTCAGAGAAATATTCATCAAAAATGATATTATATTTGTTTTCAATATCTTGCTTATGAAGCTGAAAATGAGACATAATACCCATAATCACATCCCGTCTAATAATATCATTTTGAGTGAGTTTGATACCTTTACTAACAGGTAAACTACCTGCTGCCAATGTCTGATAATAATCTTTTAACTCCTTGTGGTTTTGAGCATAAGCATCTTCTAACATACTGATGGATGTTGCACCAAAACCAAATAATTCTGTCTCGGCGTGGGTAGTGTAGCCCTGAAAATTGCGTTTGAGAGTACCATTACGTTGAGCGATCGCTAATTCGTCATTAGTTTTAGCAAAGTGATCCATGCCAATAAATAAATATTGGTTATTAGTCAATTCTTCAATGGTCATTTTCAGAATCTCTAACTTTTCCTCCGCTGGGGGTAGCGCCTCTTGAGGAATATTTTTTTGTGTCGGTTTGAGCCAAGGCACATAAGCAAAGTTAAAGACAACAATTCGATCGGGATCTAATTCAATCGTCTTTTTCAGCGTTTCTTGAAATGTTTCACGTGTTTGATAAGGTAAACCATAAATTAAGTCTACGTTCACACTTTCAAACTTAGCTTCTTTGATCCAACTCATGGCATCAAAAAGCATTTCTTCTGGCTGGACACGATTGACAGCTACTTGAACTTGGCGATTAAAATCTTGAATGCCAAAACTAATGCGGTTAAATCCAATCTGTCTCAGAAAGAAAATGTAGTTTTTATCGATATAGCGGGGATTAATCTCAATTGAGATTTCTGCTTGGGGATCGATGTTGAAATAGTGATTAATGTTTTTCCATAAAAATTCTACTTGGTGACGCTCCAAGTAATTAGGAGTACCACCTCCCCAGTGGATTTGCAGCACTTTTCTATCTGAATCGATTAAAGCTGCGGTGTTTTTAATGTCTTGAACCAAAGACTCCACGTAAGGTTTAGCAATATTCTTGTTGTTAGAAATTACTGTGTTACAGCCGCAAAAGTAGCAAGCACTTTGGCAGAAGGGGATATGGAAATACAAAGAAAGAGGGGTTTTGCGTTGATTCGATGCGGCGATCGCGGCCTTAAAATCAGTTTCAGTGAATGTTTCGCTTAACTCTGTAGCAGGCGGGTAACTGGTATATCTAGGTGCGCGAGTGTCGTACTTTTGAATCAGATCCAGATCGAACTTAACACCAGGTAATAGAAAAACCATTGAGTTGCTTTCCAATGAATGAAGGGAGTAGGTAGAGACGCGATTAATGGGGAGCAGCACTTCGACTATGCCCTTCGGCTACGCTCAGGACAGGCTCAGTGACCGAGGAGCAGGGGAGCAAGGGATTTGGGGGAAAATTCCTTTCCTTTGCGCCCTTCCCCCTACACCTCTGCCTCTTTACCCAATGTTCAATGACAAATGACAAATGACCAATGACAAAATTAATTAGCCGCAGCTATTTCAGTGCTACCTGAATTCTGAGAACGAGTGAGGCTATCAAAGAGAACTTGACCAAGTGCTTTAATTAAACTTCCCTCTAACTCTTGAGCCATCTTTAAATTGAACCCAAAGGCAGTATTGGCTTCTGCAACAATCCGTTCTGCTGTTATATCATCAACGGGTAATGCATTTAATGCCTGACGATACTTATCCTTAAATGCCTTTTTGTCAGGAATTTGCTCAAAGTTATAAAAGGATGTGCCTTCATAGCCAGAAAGCTTCAGGGCTGACTGAGCAACTTTTTGTAGCATTTGACCCCCAGAAAGATCGCCCATGTAGCGAGTGTAGGCATGACCTAGCAATAAAGCTGGTTCACTAGCAGAAATTTCCCGAATGCGGTCAATGTAGCTCTGGGCAGCAGGTGAGGGTGTAACTTGCTCTCTCCAATTATCCCCATAATAGAACACCATGTCTTTTTCGAGTGAGGATTGGCGATTAAGTTCAGGAAAGTAAACTGCACTAATCACAGGATGCTTTACATGGCTCTCTAATGCCGCTTCTAGTTCGCTGTAGACGTAATACAAGTTGCTTAAGAATTTAGCGAAGCAGTCTTTATCCACAACTCCTTGCAAAAAACATTTCATGAATGCCACATTTTCCGCTGATGTGTGGGCTTGTTGAGTTCCAGAGCGGAGTTTGATGGCTAAATTGCTACTCATTGTTGCTTCCTTCATGTTCAAGCGCAAGGTTTCTTGGCAGTCACCGACTCATGATGCCTACCAAGACCAGCTAAAAAATTGTTATTCTAGGTTTAGAAAGGATCTGCATCACTCTATCCACAACTGCCGATGCAAATCCCAGCTATTTTTATTTCTCCTAAGATTATTTAACTATTCATTTATATATAGCTATTAAGATATTCATATTTATTTATGTTTTTCTGATGCTCATGTTCAGGCACATCCTAGTTGACTAGTAAACAAAATTGGTTGTGAGATAGGCATTTAAACTCTTCTGAGATGGGCGATCAGCGCTGAACTCGTGACTTATGGTCGTGAGTGTGCAGCTTGTAGAAATAAAATTTGGGCGTTGCATATTTGCGGGATGATTTTGCTAGTTTTGTGGGATGGACCAAAAGCCCGTCCCTTGTATTTCAGGGATCTCGTGTCGCCCACCCTACAAGAATCATCCCTTGATTCAGCAACGTATTTTAGT
Source organism: Nostoc sp. GT001 (assembly GCF_030382115.1). Taxonomy (NCBI): domain Bacteria; kingdom Bacillati; phylum Cyanobacteriota; class Cyanophyceae; order Nostocales; family Nostocaceae; genus Nostoc; species Nostoc sp. GT001. The sequence continues at coordinate 201,412 of NZ_JAUDRJ010000003.1, read as the reverse complement.
GCTATAGAAGGAAAAATTTAACTTAATCTTATCCTTGTTTTGATTTGTTCTTAGTTGTACTAAAACTTTTAATACAATATATTCTATTTAATTAGTATTAAATCTTCTATAAAAATTCAATTTAATTTTTGAAAAGCTTGCCTGCTGTAGCTTTGAGTGATGTAAATCAGAACTTCAGTATACTTAATAAGATTAATACCGGATTCTTCAGAGTTCTATGTGATATTCTCAAAACAGATTTAAGGATTCAGCTTGACCGTTTGGTATAGTCCTCACTAAATCAGGATAAACTCTATGTATAGATTCCAGATCAGTGCATACACTCAAACGGGCGAATCCATTGGTCTGGTGGGTTCTACTCCAGAGTTGGGTTTGTGGGATATTAGTAAATGTGTTCATCTGCGTACAAGTGGCGATCGCTATCCTTTATGGTGGACAGATATTGAAATTCAAGAGTCAGGCGGTCAACAGAAATTTGAATACAAGTATGTGCGCTTTGATGCAAACGGTAACGCAACATGGGAGAGCTTACTAGATACAAACCGCTGGATTCCAATTGACTCTAACAATGACGCCAGCAAAATTATTGTGGATGATGGCGCATTCGGTTATTTACAACCTTACCCCTTCGGATACATTGAGGAGTCGCCTGTCCAAATACCTCTGGATGAAGAGTCTGAAGGGTTAAAAATCGTAGTCATTGGCAGTTCCGTTGCATTAGGTCATAAAGCCTGGTTTTTGCAAGGTTGGGTCTGGCTATTGGCACAGGCTTTACAGCAAAAATATGGGCATAAACTCGTGAATGTATCGGAGGTGGGGGCGAATGTCAGCAGAACGATCGCTAGATTCCCCTGGTTTGTCACCCCAGAAAAACCAGATATCGTCATCATTGCCCTATCTCTAGGTAACGAAGGGTTAGCTTACTGTTCCCCTCACGAACGGCGGGCACTACAACGGCGGTTTGAAAGTGGCTTGCAGCAGCTTGTGAAAATGACGCGCGACATCGGAGCAATCCCGATTTTAGGCGGAGTCTATCCCAACGGTGATTATTCCCTAGAACATTACTCGCTGATCCGAGACACACACAAACGAATGCTCAATTGGGGCGTGACTGTATTGGATTGGTTGGCAGCTGTAGATGATGGACAAGGACGATGGAAAGCGGGGACATCCTTCGATCCGGCTCACCCGAATACAGTTGGTCATAGCCTTATGTATCAGCAGATCGATCACCATTTATTCGATATCAACAAAGACGCATTAGCAAAAGAAAAACAACGCTTCCAGCAACCGAATGAATTTCCTATCTACTTTGATAATGGGGGCTTTCATGTCTCTGTGTGTATGGAAGAGAAGCATTTACGGATTGTTAATTCATCGCAGTACAGCTACACGATCGCTCCCTATTGGCAAGAACTACAAACTGCACTGCAAAGTAAGGCTGGATTGATATCAGGTATTTACATTGCGAAGTCTGTCAAGCCGGGGACGCTCCCTTTCTTGGCTGTAGAGGATGGCGCGATCGCAACTACAATAAATATCCCCCCAAATAGCGATTTAGAATATAGCCCCGCCTTCAATCTTTTTTCGCCGAACAACGTTTTATTCTATGACGGACATTTGGGAATTTTGCAAGCGGATGAACGCCACCTCTGGGTAATCAACGAATCAGACAGCGAGTACAACATTCAGCCGATGTGGACGGAAGTTTGCGACGCACTTAAAGCCATGCCATCGGGTGTTTATGAAGATCCGCTTGATCCCGATGTCCCGTTTCGCACGATGATGATTGGTAAAGATGGGTTAGAAAGCCGGGTGAAAGCACCACCTAAGTCTGCGGTGTTATTCCAATACAAATGTGAGTTATCGGATATCAGCCGTGTGGCGATTCTTCCCCTTGGCGATCGCTGTGCCGTCCGCATGATGCTGTATAAGATGGAGTATGATGGCCCCGCCTTTCCCTTCGATCTGACGCGTACCACTAATATTGCAGATGTTGCGGATGCGATCGAACACGGTTTTGATGATATGTGGAACCCTGCTTTTCTGCATTACAGTCCCGATGCAGGCAGGATTTACCACGGTAAATGGTCGGGTTTATCCTTTGCCCATGAAGTTGAAGAGACAGACGACCCAACGAACGATATGTCTCCCGTCCATGAACGGATGCGCGTTCGTTACACAGCACGCTCCCAAAGGTTTTGGTACGCATTGCAACATTGCGACAAAGTGCTTTTTGTCCGCACAGGAATTAGCGATGCCTACGGCGGCAAGCTACGCGATGGTGTGATAGATTTAGTCAACAAGCTGCAAAAACAATGCCAGGGGAAGCCATTTCATCTCTTGCTTCTTTCTCCCCAAAGCGGTGATGAGTTTTTAGACCTTCCCAATGTGCTGCATTACAATGTCGAGTTTAATCCCGATCGCATGTATGACGATTTGGGACACTGGATGTACTGCACAGAAGTGATGCGAGGAATTCTGGAATCTCTTGGTGTGTCTAGCAAAAACCTCTTTTGGTGTCCGCCGAAAATACCGAAGGGGTGGGAAATAGGGTAGAGGCGATGCCTGCGGTGGACTACGCCAACGCATTTGCTATTTCGGAGTACTCATTTGTTATTTCGGCGTACCCATTTGTTATTTCGGCGTACCCATTTGTTATTTCGGAGTACCCATTTGTTATTTCGGCGTACTCAGTTGTTATTTCGGAGTACCCATTTGTTATTTCGGAGTACCCATTTGTTATTTCGGCGTACCCATTTGTTATTTCGGAGTACCCATTTGTTATTTCGGCGTACCCATTTGTTATTTCGGCGTACTCATTTGTTATTTCGGAGTACCCATTTGTTATTTCGGCGTACTCATTTGTTATTTCGGAGTACCCATTTGTTATTTCGGCGTACTCATTCCCATTAGTTCGTAGGGTGTACAAAGGGTATAACGGTGAAGTTTAATTGCTGCCATTCTTCAATACCCCAATGGATGCCGGAAATCACCAACCACTTTGTCAAGTTCTTGAGCGATCGCTAGCAACTCCATCTCGCGCCATCGTTTGCCAATAATTTGGATTCCAATCGGTAAACCATTATGAGTTTGCCCTATAGGAATCACCACCGCCGGATGACCACTGAGATTAAATGGCATAGTGTAAGCTCCGTTTGCCACCGCATGAGGATAGGATTTACCCTCAATATCAATGGCGTTCCAAGCCGGACAATGGGTAAATGCAGGAGTTGCTGTCACAGGAGTGAGCCATATATCCCACGGTTCTAAAGCTTCATCGATTTGGGCAATGAAGCGATCGCGCTCGGTGAGTGTCTCGAAATATCCTCTTAAGCTGGGATTAAAAATTTCTGGCAGAAAGCTGCTGAAATTTCCCAATTTTCGCAATTTTTTGTCGCCTTGAGTTGCCGTGCGAAAAAGTAATTCTAAGCTGCGTAGCACATTGTAGCGATCCTTGGGTTGGGCGTAGTTGTTGATGTATGCTTCCATCCGTCCGCAGAGGTTCCACACTGTCGATAAATCGAAATCTTTGGGAACCCAGCGTTCAATATAAGTACCTGTTTGAGCGAGTTTTTGCACGACTGTCTGTATTGCGGCTCGAATTTGGGCAGCAACGGGAACTTCCACCCATTCATCAATCCAAGCAATTTTAAGATCCTGCAAAGACTTGCCTGATGGAGTATCAAGGGGAATCGGTGGCACATCTGGGCGACGCAAATCCGCACCCGCGATCAGCGAGAAACAAAGGCGAATGTCTTCGAGCGATCGCCCAAAACAGCCAATAGTCAACATTTGTCGCAAGCATAGCGGCATTCCCGGTACTTCAGGGATATTTCCGGCGGTAGAAATACGGCGATCTGTTGGCTTTAAGCCATACACGCCGCAGAAAGTTGCAGGTTGGCGCACGGAACCTGCAATATCGTTACCTATATCTAATGCTGAAAGTCCGGCTGCAACAGCAGCAGCACTACCTCCAGAACTGCCACCTGCTGTATAGTCAAGATTCCAGGGATTATTTACCCGTGGAAACAGAGAATTTGTACTTTGAAAATCACCAGCCAGTTCTGCCATGTTGGTTTTTCCCAGGATAACGGCTCCTGCTTTCCGCAGTCTGGCAACAACGGTGGCATCCTGTTGAGGAATGTAGTCTTTAAGAGGAATGTAACCTGCTGTGGTACGTAGTCCTACTGTTTCAAAAATGTCTTTGATTGTGATTGGGACACCGTGCAGAGCGCCCCAGTGTTCTCCTCTAGCTAGGGCTTCATCTGCAAGCTTTGCTTTAGTACGAGCATTGTCTTCGTCTAAGGTGCAAATTGCATTCAGTTTTGAGTTGTGTTTATAAATCTGCGCCAGGTAAGCATCGAACACTTCGACAGCAGAGACTTGGCGATCGCGAATCATCTGAGCAAGTTGATGAGCGGGTAAAAAAACTAAGTCACTCATAGGTTGATTTCACGTCATTTGTCAGATTCTAAGGCTTGATAAAAATATAGGAGAAAAAGTAAAAACGCTGGGTGTAAACACCCGTAAAACTACCTAAACACAAGCTTTAGGCGAACTAATGCTGTTCAGCTTCCTTCCGAAAGAATAGTTTTTATAATCTTTCTCTTCAAAGAGAGCAAGAAAATTTTTTGTACACTTATTCAGATTTATACCCCTTTTCTGTCACTCTCCGGGAGGGCGATCGCTAGAAGCCTCATGAGGCAATCAATACAAGCTATACTATTAGAAAAAAATAGGACTTGTATTTGTTATTAGAAAATAATCGCGCAATCGCTCGCTATACAAAAGCTCTAGATTATAGAAAAGGTAAATGTTTTCGGAGAGTGACAGAAGCGCCCAAGGAAAGCGATCACATTCCCAATGGATGTAAAGAAACATTTCTGTTTCTTGAAAGCACCGCACTGGCGGCGTTTTCCGCCCGTTATGGATGAAAGAAACAATAAGCATGGGCGCATGGGCGAAATACCAGATACATTTATAAGTATCCTGACAGTTAAAACCGTACCCACAATAGTGTATTAAAAAAAGCCTGATTGAAAGCATGGTTCTGGGTTGAATGGTTATGGCATTGGTGAAGGAAAATTTTCCTATCCCGTTTCAGAGATTATCTACATATAACCAACCCAGGTCAGGACATATTGGAATGATCAAACTGGGGTGCCAAGATGAAATTGCCAATAAACCAAGATCAAAATCCATTTAGTGGTCAAGAACAAAGGCTAGAGTCATCTAATGCTTCACATTTAGCGCAAATAAATGAGAATGCGGCAGGAATTGACTTGGGTAGTGCAGAACATTGGGTGTGTGTTCCGCCTCTGAGAGACGAGAAAAATGTGCGGCGATTTGGATGTTTTACCCCAGATTTGATGGCAATGGCTGATTGGTTGAGTCAATGTGGCGTAACATCTGTAGCAATGGAGGCAACAGGAGTATATTGGATTCCGGTGTTCCAAATTTTGGAAACCAGAGGGTTTGAGGTCAAACTGGTAAATGCTCACCATTTGAAAACAGTGCCAGGACGTAAAACAGATGTCAAAGACTGTCAATGGTTACAACAGTTACACACCTATGGGCTATTGTCTGGCTCTTTCCGCCCAGAAGATCAAGTTTGTATCTTACGTAGTTATATTCGCCAAAGAGAATGCTTGATTAAAAGTGCTGGAACTCATTTGCAAAGAATGCAAAAAGCACTGATTCAAATGAATCTACATTTACATCAAGTGATTAGCGATATTAGTGGTTTAACTGGAATGACAATTATTAAGGCAATTGTCGCTAGTGAACGAGACCCACAAAAGTTAGCTGCCCTCAAAGACCCTAGAATTAAAAGTAGTAAAACAGACATTGCTAAAGCCCTAACTGGAGACTATCGTCCAGAACATTTGTTTGTCCTCAATCAAGAGTTAACCCTTTATGAGGTTTATCAACAACAGATAGCTGCCATAGATAAAGAAATTGAAAAATGTTTAAATACGTTTGAAATTAAAGTACAGGATGAACCACCTCCCAGCAAGCGAAAACGCAGAAAAAAACCCGTAGGCAATAATCCCAATTTTGATTTACGTAAATATCTTTATCACATTTCTGGCGTAGATTTTACCCTGATTGATGGCCTTGATGTTTTGACTGTGCAAACCATTTTCTCAGAAGTTGGATTAGACCCCAAACGATTTCCCACTGTTAAGCACTTTACCTCATGGTTGGGTTTATGCCCTGGTCAAAAAATTACTGGTGGTAAAGTCAAAAGTTCTCAGACTCGTCGAGTTGTTAATCGTGCAGCTTCGGCTTTTCGGATGGCTGCTTTTTCTCTAACTCAAAGCCGTTCTGCTTTGGGTGCTTTTTACAGGCGTTTACGATCGCGCTTGGGTGCTCCAAAAGCCATCACCGCTACTGCCCATAAATTGGCACGCTTGTTTTACCAAATGTGGGCGACTGCTGGGCAATATACCGACCCTGGTATGGACTACTATGAGCAAAAATATCAGGAACTGATTCTCAAAAATCTCAGGAACAAAGCTCATGCTCTTGGTCTTGAAATTGTCCCAATTTCTCCAGAGCAGCAAAATACTCTATCCTCTCCTACCCTTGCTACATAAGCTTTACGCAAAGTGTTTCTTCAGAGAGGGATACAGCGCTTTCGGCTATTATGCAATACAGTTTTTCTTCTTGTCCTCTCCTATCAAAGCTTTCAGATTTGAGGATGTACCTCATAGCTAACGGAAGTGCTGTAAGCCTAACAAGCATCTAGCTCAACGTAGTCTTTGACCACGCATGACTACCCCTTTGCTATCTGTATCATAGACGTCACCGATGGTTCAACTCCGTAATTCGATACTTTCAGGATTTTGATAGGGATAAGATTATAACTAAACAACAGAGATATTTCATTTGGCAATGAGCTTGGGCTTAAAACGCTATCAATGTCTAGCTTTTGCTCGTAGAGTTTGACAGGTTTTTGAGAAGGATTAACATAAGCATATAAAGAAATTTTGTGGAGTCCACACTCATACATAAAATCTAAAGTATCAGGATGGAAAACGTAGTATTTAACAGCACTTTCACCAGGCTTAAGAGATATAATCTCAGGTATTTCTACCTGATTGTAATTAAATTGCTGACCAAAAAGGATGCTTTGCCTCCAAGCATAAAACCTTTCAATCTTATGATTTGAAAGGTTTGTAAGTTCAATGTAAAAAGCATCAATCACTCCAGTTCGACTACCAATGTTTATAATCGCAATCGGAAAATTGATAAGTAAGGTGTGATTTGGTAAACGCCCAAAAGTTATCCATCTTAGTGGAGGACTAACGAACTTTGCACCACGCCAAATATTCCAATAAGCAGTAAAAAGTGAAATTAAAAGGGACGTAGCTGCTATAAAGTCTTTGGCTTCTATCTTTGGCAAAACGATATTCGGTAGAGATAGATAAAACATGACGTTAGTTATAAATTCCATCTAACTACAAACCGTATTGAATGAATTCCTGACACTATTATCAACTTTAAAGCATTACTTTGCCTTCAATGTGATGGCTTGGATACTAAATACCTACCGACAATATTACATTCCGGAACAATCTTAGCTACTGGGTATTCACTTAATTTTAAAGACTTACAAGCTTTAAAACTCCATGTCTAATTGGGCGTTAATGATCGCTATCAGCAAAATAGCTCAACCACCGTCGGCTTAGTAACTTTCCCCATCGCGTTGCGCGGTAATTCTTCAACTATTAAAATTTGAGTTGGCACTTTATAAACAGCCAATCGCTCTTTTGCCCAACTCCTGAAAGCTTGTAATGTTAAAGGTTGTGAACCTTGCAATACTAATGCAGCACAAACCCGTTCACCCCATTCTAAATCGGCAACCCCAACCACTGCACATTCCTGAATATCTGGATGGGTTCTTAGCACTTCTTCAATTTCTAAAGCGGAAACTTTATACCCTCCAGTTTTGATGATATCCACACTCATCCGTCCCAGAATTCGGTAGTTCCCATTCTCGATTACGGCGGTATCTCCAGTACGGAACCAGCCATCTTGGAAGGCTTTGGCAGTTGCTTCGGGGTTTCGCCAATATTCGAGAAACACTCCGAGGCCTTTAACTTGGATCTCTCCTGGTGTTTCGCCTGGAACTAACTCTCCGTTCTCATCTACTAATCTCACTTCAACTTGAGGTAGAGGTTTACCAACATATCCAGACAACCGCTCACCATGTAAAGGGTTTGATAACGCCATGCCGATTTCAGTCATACCATAGCGCTCAAGCAGAAAATGGCCGCTGATGGTTTGCCACTTTTCTAAAACTTGAACTGGTAACGCTGCCGAACCAGAAACCATCAGGCGCATTTTAGCACAGCCTTCTGACATGATTTTTTGGCGTTCCTTAGAGGCAGTTTCCCAAGCCGCAATTAGTTTCACATAAATTGTTGGTACTGCCATAAATAAGGTTAAGTCACCGTCACAAATTCGGTTCCAAACGGTTTCTGCATCAAATTTGCTCAATATATGGCACTCCGCCCCAACCCATAAAGCACAAGTTAGTACGTTAATAATCCCATGAATATGATGTAGTGGCAGGATATGTAAAATGCGATCATTCGATGTCCATTCCCAAGCGGTGTTTAAGCTAGTCACTTGCGCTTGAATATTTTGATGGGTTGTAACTACACCTTTTGGTTTACCTGTTGTACCACTAGTGTAGAGAATTAAGGCGCGTCTAGTGATATCTATTTCTGGGAGGCGACTAATATTATGTGGAAGCGTTTCTGAGGTGAGGATAAATCTCAAATTGTCTTCTTGGGCTAGCGATGCCTGCGGCGGTAAACTACGCAGTATATCCTCAAAATTGGGATGAGCAATAATAATCGATGCTCCAGAATTAGTAATTACATACTCCAATTCTGGGCGTGGATGGGAAACACACAGAGGTACAGCTATGCCACCAGCCCGCCAAATTCCCCATTGAGTGGCTACATACTCAAACCCAGGCGGAATGAGAAAGGCAACTCGCTGCTCTTGTAAATCTTCTGTGTTTTGAAGAAGACTTGTTGCTATTTGACTGGAAGTGTGTAGCAAATCCTGATAGGTAAATGCTCCATCCGTTGTCACAATTGCTGTTTTTTTGTTATGTTCTTCAGCACGAATAATTAATGCTAGATTCATGTTTGTTTACCGATTTAAGGTTGATTGAGTTTACTTACTGAAAATATATATAATAGTAATCCTATTTGATTTCCTTTACACTGACAGACTCAGATCCCCGACTTCTTAAAGAAGTCGGGGATCTTTTTATTCATAACTTTATAGATACTACAACCAACGTTGTTTTTTAGCATAGGCAATACTGCCAATCACAATTAATGCCATCATACAGATCACCACAGGGTAAGCCCAAGGTTGTTCTAATTCCGGCATATATTTGAAATTCATCCCATAGAAACCAGACAGAAAAGTGATTGGTAAAAATATACTTGAAAGGATAGTCAGGCGATTAATTCGTTCGCCTGTTTTGCTAGCAATATTATCGCGTTGAATTTCCATTAATTCTGACATCCAGGCTCTTAGAGCTTGATATTCTTGCCATAGTTTATCAACGTGATGAACCAATTCTTGATTGAATAACTCTTTTACTGGCTGGCCGATCCATTGGAAATCTTCATTATCCATAATAGCCATAAGTAACTTGATACTTTGAAAATTCCGGCGTCCAGAACGAGTAGATTGCCTCATTGTGGCAATTTTTTGGTACGTTGATTCATCACCAGAATTGTCTAAAACTTCATCTTCTAAATCATCAAGTTTTCTAGAAATATAGGTAAATACAGTTTCGTAATTATTCAAAATATCTTTAAATATGAGATAAAAAAGATAGTCGATTCCCAATTGTTGAATATCTAGAGTTCGTTTTTGGAGATTATTAGCTAAAATAGTTAAAATTTTTAGTTCTGTGATTTCAAAAGTTATGATAAAATTATTTCCAACTACAATGTTACCACGCACAACCTCAAACTCATTATTTTTTATTTGAGAACTTAGAATTTCATAGCTATCAAATAAACAATCTTCTACGTCTTCATCAATTCCTACAGGGGAATGGTTGAAAATCATGTTGACACGAGATGGATTGAGTCCAAAGTGCTTGATAATTCTAGCTGTTCCAGTGCGATCGCGGAAGTGAACACAACGCAACCAAATATTGTGAGAACCATCAATTCTTTTCAGTACCGTATCGACATCTCTATGAGTAAATATTTCCAGGTTATCTGGATAAAAAGTCAGGAGAATTAGCATATAGCAATCCTAGTTGAGTCGTAATAAGATGCTGTGACTCATGGAAATTAATCAGGACTTTAGTCCTTGTTTTATAAGCACTAAAGTGCTTACTACAAACCATCAAAACTAGCTTGATAAAGTAATAGTCGTAAATTTGTAAAATAAAACACATTTAAATAGCACAATCACTCTCTAAGAGGATATCTGAGAAGTATTCAATATTTCGCTTGATCCCCCCTAGCCCCCCTTAAAAAGGGGGGAAATAGAATCAAAGTCCCCCTTTTTAAGGGGGATTTAGGGGGATCTACAAGTCTCGAATACAACACCAGAAAGTTTTCAGACATCCTCTAAGAGTTTTGACTGTTGATAGTCAACACTATATTGAGTGGTAACTCAATTTTTTTCTATTTTCCCAGATTTAGGGCGCGTAGTTGGCGCTGGCGCTGAATTATTTTGCAGAATTGCAATTTCCCGCCGTGCATCTTGATAACTATCTTGTTCCCCTTGCTGTTGGAAGAGTTTTGCAGCTTTTTTGAAGTCTGCGATCGCACCCAGTTTATTTTTCTGCTTGGTGCGAATCACGCCCCGGTTATAATAGGCTAAGGCATTGTTAGCATTAATTGCGATCGCTCGTGAATAATCTTGATTTGCAGCTTTTTTATTTCCCATTTCCAGATAAGCGTTACCACGGTTGTTATAAGCTGCTACATTATTAGTATCTAGTTTTAGCGCTGCGGTGTAATCTTCAATCGCGCCTTTATAATCTCCAAAAGAAAAGCGGTGAATCCCTCTGTGAATATAAGCTGCAATGAATTTAGGATCGATCTGTAAAATAGTGTTGTAATCTTCAGTCGCTTCTACTTTATTTCCCAGATCGCTGTAAATATCACCACGATTCAGATAAGCTTCTATATATTTTGGATTGATGTTGATTGCATCTGTGTAATCTTTAATTGCTTCAGATTTTTGTTTATTAATAGAATGAGTTAAACCCCTTTGATAATAAGCTTTAGCATCACTAGGATTAATCTTAATTACTTTATCAAAATCTTGGATTGCTTCAAGTCTTTGTTTGACGCGACGGCGAAGAATACCTCGTTGCAAGTAGGCTTCAGTATACTGGGGTTTAAGAGCGATCGCTTTGCTAAAATCTTCAATTGCACCTTTATTATCCTTCGATTGAGCACGAGCTAATCCTCTTCCATAGTAAGCATAAGCATCTTTAGAATTTAACTTAATTGCTTGAGTATAATCTGCGATCGCTTCTTTGTATTTGCCTAACGCCGAAAAAGCAAATCCTCGGTCAAAATAGGCATTAGCATCTTGAGGATTAAGCACAATAGCTTGGCTAGAGTCTGCTTGTGCTTGCTCGTAGTCTCCTAATCGATAATAAGCATCACCCCGCCTATTATAGGCTAAAGCATTTTGCGGATCTAATTTAATAGCTTGATTGAAATCTTCAACTGCTCCTTCATAGTTTCCTAACTCATATTTATTTACACCCTCTTGATATAATGTCTTTTGAGCATTACTTACAAGTTTTGGCAATCTAAATTGCCAAGCTGCAACACTAAGGGTAATACAGCCAGCTATCCCTGCTAAAACTAGTAATAATTTTTTCTGATGCTGTTTTTGTCGATCGTCATCAACATTTATTAACTTTTTCAGGTCGTCTAAGACTTCCGTTGCATACTGGTAGCGCTTACGGTAGTCAAAACGCACCATTTTATTAATAATTTTTGCTAATTTTCTGTTAACTTTGAGATTTTTATCGCGCCAAACTATTTCACCTGTCAGCTTATTTTTCTGACTTTGTAAATTAGATATTTCCTTTGCAGGTAAACCTTTCAGTGCTGCGATCGCAACAAGACCTAAAGCATATATATCACTGTTGTATTTGAGATTGCCGTTAATTTGCTCTATCGGCATATACTCGGAATTTTCAACAGTATTAGCGATCGCTTCATTAAAAGTACCCAAATTAATCAAAACTAACTTTTTATCTGATTCCCGGCGAATAATATTTGCTGGTGTAATATTCCGATGAATTATGCCATAGCTATGTACAATAACCAAAGTTTCTAATATCTCTGACAAAAGACTAATTACTTGGTCTTCCTTGAGAAGTTGTCCCTGGATAATTTCGTCAGTTAAAGGATTACCAGGTATGAATTCTTGGACTAGATAAAATTCTTCATTTTCTTCAAAAGAACCAATGAGCTTTTGAATTTTATCGTGTTCTTGTCCGAGTTTTTCTAAAGTTGCTGCCTTACTGTCAAACAAGCGACGTAGGATTGTTAAAGCTTGAGGATTGCTATTCGGAAGAGATAATTGCTTTACTATAAATTCTTCACCATTAAGATTAACATCTTCAACTAGATAGGTTTTCTCTTTTTCCCCATCATTGAGAACTTTTAGTATTTGATAATGTCCATCTAGTAAATGACTATTCATCAATATAAAATTATAGTCTAATAAATTGTTCGATTATAGCTTACGTGTTATTATTACTGATTTTAAAATATAAATATTTATTTATTAAGCAACTTCAAATGAGAGCGATGCGTCGAGCTGCTACGGCGTGTATATTTATCTCGTTTATCTCGTTTATCTCGTTTACCTCGTTCCCATGTTCTACATGGGAATGCTCCTCGTGGAGGCTCTGCCTCCAATCATATATTGAGTCAGAGACTCAATGAATGCATTCCCAGCCGGAGACTGGGAACGAGGAAAGTCTTATCAAGCTAGGTTTTTAGGACTTGTGTGTACACCGTAGCAAGCTTGGGAGAGGGATTTAGGGTGAGGGGATTGGATTCAGGTTTTACGCTGGTACGACAAATTTCTCGCTACCAGCCAGTTCAAAGGCTGCATGAATGGCTTGCAAAGCTTTAACACCTTGCTCTTGCGCCACAACACAACTAATTTTAATTTCTGAGGTGGCAATCATTTGAATATTGATTTCTTGTTGGGCTAAAGCTTCAAACATTTTAGCGGCAATACCTGGTTGTCCTACCATCCCTGCACCAACAATACTTACTTTAGCGATCGCACTATCTAAAACAACTTCACCCCATCCTAACTCTGCCGCTACTTGAGTAAGCATTTTTTTGGCATTTTCCCCATCGATCCGTGAGACTGTAAAAGCAATATCTCGTCTGGGAACACCATCAATCACCCGGCAACGCTGAGATTGGATAATCATATCAACACTAATATTATGTTGCGCTAATAATCCAAACAACTTTGCCGCCATCCCTGGACGATCTGGCAATTGGCGAATAGCAAGACGCGCTTGATTCATATCGAGAGCGACACCACGAACGGGAGGTGGGGAGTGAGGAGTTAGGAGTGAGGAGTTAGGAGTGAGGAATTCTCCCCTGCTCCCTGCTCCCTGCTCCCCTGTCTCAATTTCAAAGGCGTTACGGAGTGCTAAGACGGCGCGATCGCATTCTGTGGCATTGACTACGCAACTTACTTTCACTTCGCTGGTGGAAATCATTTGGATATTCACGCCAGCTTCAGCTAATGTGGCAAACATCTTTGCCGCGACACCAGGACGGCCAATCATTCCTGCGCCTGCGATGCTAACTTTGGCAATGTTATGTTCTACCATTACCTCGGCTTCTTCCAACTTGGGGTTAGATTGACTTCTCAGTGCTGGGGCGATCGCTGTTGCTACTGCTTCTGCTCGTTTTAATATTGGTGTGGTGACAGTAAAAGCAATGTCATTACTGTTACCTTCATGAACGGATTGAATAATTAAATCTACGTCTACTTTTTGCCGAGAAATTTCGCCAAATAACCTAGCTGCAACACCTGGTTTGTCGGGAACGCGCAACAAAGCGACCTTTGCTTGGTCAGTGTCAAATTCTACAGCATCCACTGGACGGGCAATTTCTAGATTGATTAGCGATCGCCCTTGGGGTTTGGCTGATGTCACCCAAGTACCTGGTTGATCCGTCCAGCTAGACCTAACTACCAGGGGAACACCATAGTTACGGGCAATTTCCACAGCACGGGGATGCAGCACTTTTGCGCCCAAGCTAGCTAATTCCAACATTTCATCGCAGGTGATGGCATCCATCAACTGGGCTTCAGCAACCAAGCGGGGATCTGTAGTGAGAATACCTGGAACATCTGTATAAATTTCGCAAAAATTCGCTTTTAATGCGGCTGCGATCGCCACTGCTGAAGTGTCGGAACCACCACGCCCCAAAGTCGTAATTTCCATCTCTCCGACGCTGGATGTGCCTTGAAAGCCAGCTACTACAACTACTTTACCTTCATTTATGTGGCGACTGAGGCGAGTAGTTTCAATATGCAAAATCCGAGCGCGGCTGTGTTCAGCTTCGGTAACAATTCCTACCTGAGCGCCAGTCATGGAAATTGCGGGTTGTCCGAGTTCCTGCAAAGCCATGCTGAGTAAGGCAATGGTTACTTGTTCGCCAGTAGAAAGCAACATATCCATTTCCCGGCGGTTAGGATTTGGAGAAATTTCATTAGCTAGTTTGACGAGTCCATCGGTGGTTTTGCCCATAGCCGAAACCACTACTACCAGAGAGTTTCCAGCTTGGACAGTTTTATAAACACGCTGTGCGACAGCTTGAATGCGTTCCACTGAACCGACAGATGTACCACCGTATTTCTGAACTATGAGCGCCATAACTTTTTTTAATCAATTGTGCCTGTTTTCATCAACGCTTCCGCCTAGTTAGGAAGCCTTCAAGGCTTATCAGTTATATAGTTTACTAAATATTGCGTCGAATGCCCTATAATAATTGATTATTCAAAAACTACATCTTCGTAAAGTGTTGCCATTGTTTCCTCAAAATCCACGCTATTGAGTCGAAATGATTGATGCTCTGATGTGTAAGATTGTAAAACCCATAACCCTTGTTCATTGCGTCGAAAACACTCAACTCGCTGACGTTTTGTATTAATTAAAACATACTCTTGCAGACTTTCCAGTGTTTGATAATCAGCGAATTTATCCCCCCGATCAAAAGCTTCGGTAGAATTAGATAAAACTTCCACAATTAAACAGGGAAATCTTTTATAACCTGTCGTTTCTCGATCGCGTGGATCGCAAGTAACCATCACATCGGGATAATAAAAGCGATTCAAAGATTCAATTCTGGCTTTCATGTCAGCGATGTAAACACGACAATCAGAGCCTCGCACATGATTACGGAGGAGAGATGCCAGGTTCAGAGCAATGGTAACGTGTGGATCTAGCGCTCCAGCCATTGCGTAAATATAGCCGTCTATATATTCATGCTTGATATCGCTCTGTTCCTCCATTTGGAGGTATTCTTCAACGGTGACGTAGTTTTGTTGGGGCGAGGCTATCATATTTTAAAGGTTTTATTGTGTTTTATTGTGCCGATTTATTTGTGGCGATGCGTTAGTAGGCGTAGTAGACTTTATAATCAGGTAAGGAACTTATGTAAGGAACCTGGATAATGGCTAGTGCGACCATCACTACTAAAGGGCAAGTAACTATTCCTAAAGAAATTAGGGATTATCTTAACCTTGATACAGGTAGTAAAGTTGATTTTGTCATTGATGAAAATGGAATAGTTAAATTAATTCCCTTGAATATTTCTATCCAAAGTTTATCAGGGATTTTACACCGCCCGGGAATGAAAAGCGCAACTTTAGAAGAAATGGAAGCTGCAATTAAAGAAGGCTCAAGTGATTGGACTTGATACAAATATTTTAGTACGCTACTTGACAAAAGATAATGAAAAGCAGTGGGAGCAAGCTGCTGAAATTATCGAAGGGGGAGAGCAATGTTTTGTTGCTAATATAGTGATTTGTGAATTGGTTTGGGTTTTACGAGGTAATCCTTATCAATTTAGCAGAGAAGAAATTAGTAACACTATAGAATTAATGCTGCAATGTTCGGTATTTGAGTTAGAAAATCGTTCTTTAGTTTATCAAGCATTACAAAGATTTAAGCAGGGAAGTGCAGATTTTTCTGATTATTTAATTGGGGCAATTGCTCAACATTCTGGTTGTAGTTCAACAGTGACTTTTGACAGAAAGTTGAGAAGCGAAAAGGGATTTGATTTATTTGAGTAATGGTTATGTAGCGATGTCTCCGATGGTCACTGAGCGGCTGGTGAACGGAGTCGAAACATGTCGAAGTGCGGGCTACGCCTACGCAGCTTTTGGCTCAAGATATACCAAGATGAATGCGTAAATTACTCTAATGAGTAAGCAAACTGGGGTTCAAGAAAGAAAAAGCTGCTTTTGCTTGCGTAAAACACTAAAATGAGAAAGAAAAAGCTACTTTTGTTTGCGTAAAACACTAAAATGCGAAATTAAAAGCTGCTTTTGAAGAAGAAAAAGCTACTTTTGTTTGTGGAAAACACTAAAATGCGAGATTAAAAGCTGCTTTTGAGAAAGAAAAAGCTGCTTTTGCATAAGTAATCAGGCATTTTTACTTAATTCAATATAAATTTCAGTCTAGGCGATACCTTTCATTCGGAACAGTACACGAACGCGATCGCACTTTTCAGTTTTATCACGGTATGCTTTGCACAAAACTAGCTTATTCTGGATTTTGGGGGAGGCGATCGCGAAGATTTGCTAAACTTCCACGAACAGTAACAGCATTTGGATGATTTATCCCTAACTGTCGCTCAAAAATATCCAAAGCTTGCAGGTACAAGGGTTCAGCTTCGCTGTATCTGCCTTGATCACGGTAGAGTGCCGCTAGGTTGTTAAGGCTTTCTGCAACATCTGGATGTTCTTCTCTCAGTAGCAACCGCCTGAGTGCCAAAGCTTGCAGGTATAAGGGTTCGGCTTCGCTGTATCTGCCTTGGGAGTAGTAGAGTCCTGCTAGGTTGTTGAGGCTAGCGGCAACAAATGGATGTTCTTCTCCCAGCAGCAACCGTCTGAGTGCCAAAGTTTCGATGTACAGGGGTTCGGCTTCTCTATATCTGCCTTGGTCACGATAGAGTCCTGCTAGGTTGTTAAGGCCAGTGGCGACATCTGGATGTTCTTCTCCTAGTAACTGACGCCAAAGTGCCAAAGCTTGGATGTACATGGGTTCGGCTTCGCTGTATCTGCCTTGGGAGTTGTAGAGTCTCGCTAGGTTGTTGAGGCTGAGTGCAACAAGAGGATGTTCTTCTCCCAGCAGGCGTCGCCTTAGTTCTAAAGCTTGCAGGTACAGGGATTCGGCTTCGCTATATCTTCCTTGGGAACGGTAGAATACTGCCAGGTTGTTGAAAGTTTCAGCAACATCCTGGTGTTGCTCTCCTAGGAGGCGTCGCCTTAGTTCCAAAGCTTGCAGGAACAGGGGTTCAGCTTCACTGTATTTTCCTTGGGAGTAGTATAGTACCGCTAGATTGTTGAGGCTTTCTGCAACATCAGGATGTTCCTTACCTAGCAGGCGTCGCCTTAGTTCTAAAGCTTGCAGGTATAATGGTTCGGCTTCGCTGTATTTTCCTTGAGAGTAGTAGAGTACCGCTAGATTGTTGAGGCTAGCGGCAACATCAGGATGTTCTTCTCCCAGACGTTTTTTGGTAACTTCTAGACACTGCTCATACCAGGGTGCTGCTTTGTCATACAATCCCTGACCATCATAAAATCGAGCGTTACTGGTGAATGCCCCAATTAAATCTTTATCGCTGATGTATTGGATGAGATTGTTTGCTACTTCTGCTAGATGAGGTATGGCAGGGGTGACATAGGTAATTTGCTGAAGCGTTGGGGCTTCAGGAATTTCTTTGGCAACAGCTGCTATTACCCGACAAAGCGATCGCTTTAATTCCTCTACTTGATTGAACTCAGCCTGCTTGAGTTGAAAAAATTCCCGAATGAGTTGATGTAGTTGGTAGCTGTCCTCACCTTGAAGCAGATGCAAACTCTCTAACTCAACTCTGCTATCTTCCAACTGTTCAGCATCTTTCCCCGTTTCTACACTTTCTACCAGTTTCCAGGGAATAGGAGCTAAAGCAAATAAACTCAGTAAAACACCTAACTCCTTGGCATCATCATTTAATTCTTCCCAACTTAACTCAAAAGCAGCAGCAACACCCCATTTGACATTCAGCGTCCAAGTGCGGTCTCTTTCATCCCGTGCTAAAGCTTCATGAGTTAACTTTTTTTCTTCTAACCGCCGCAACATTTCTGCTAAAGAGATTTTCCGCTTTTTCACATACCTCCCCACCAAATTCAGCGCTAAAGGCAAACAACCTAAACGCTGACAAATTTCTTTGGCATCTTCTAATTCCCGTGTGACTTTTTCTGCTCCCACCCACTCTTGTAAAAGTTCCAGTGCTGCGGACTCACTTAAAACATCTAGAGTAAATGACTGGGAAAAATCTAACTGTAATCTGGTGGTAATTAGCAGCTTAAACCGGGGTGATTGTGGTGGTAAATATTGTTCTACCTTGGGGTAATCGTTGACATCATCTAGCACTACCAACACATTCCCATCGTGCCAGCGTGACCAACAGAAATCAACTTGCTGTGGTAAATCCCAATCTTCTGGTGGTTTTAGTCCTAACTTAGCTATAGCAAACTGCAATATCTGAAGCCCAATATCTTCATCTCTAGCGCGTAACCAACAGATACCACCAGGGTAAGTGTTGAGTAGCAGGTGAATCAGTGCATACTGAGTTGCTAACTCTGTTTTTCCGACTCCTCCCATACCCTCAATAGCAGCAATCACCACTTGAGAACTGTGTTGTAGCCTTTCGTGCAGACTCACTAAAGTCTCAGCACGTCCGACAAACTTGACTATGCTACCACGAGGAATATTTTGAGGAATTTCCTTTGGTTTGAAAACGTCTGGCTGTTGAATAATAACCAGTAAATTCAGGATTTGGGTAATATCGCCTGTAGTCAGATTGCCGCCTACTTGAACATTTCGGAGAATGCTCTGTAAAATTTCTTCTGGGCTGTGATTTTTGCTCATGATTTTAGGCTTTCATGTCCACATTACCAAGCTCAAGATCGCCACCAAATTCAGAATCAACCACCGCTTCTTGATTCACTGAACCGTCTCTTGTGGCTGACAAATTTATATTGCCGACTTTAGCCTTGCCTTTTACCAGAATTCCTTTTATAACTATTTGATTAATCTGCGTTTGTGCCTCATTGGCTACAGCTTCGACAGCTTGAGCAATTTCAGGATCTTTTTTCGCCGCTTCCTCTACCTGTTGCCCAATAAGATAAGCTTGACCATAATCTAAAGGTTGTGTTTTAGCCTGTTCAATAACCTTTGCCGTGCTAGGTTCCTTGCGTTTCAACAGAACTAACAACTTTTCGCCTTCGCTCCAAGCCTTTTCGCCGATGATTTCCCCAGTTTTTTCAAAGGCTTTGATGATTACCAAAGTTGCGATCGCACCTGCTGTCAGTGATACTGGCTCCATAACTTTGCCAAAGTATACGAGATTTTACTTATGGTTCTCAGTTTAACAGCCTCTAAACACCTAATGAAGAGCAAATAACAGAATAAACTATAAAACAAATTAAAGGGACGACTCCAACAGGTGAAATCGTCCCTTGAAACTTATAAAAGTGAAATATTCTCTATCTGCTTACTCTTGCAGGTTCAACCCACTCATCCCAAGAGCTATCGTAGCCATCATAAGTAATTTTATAAAGATCGTTACTAACTTCTAAAACCTGCCCTGGATACCATTTACCCTTCCACAAAATTCTCACTGCATCTCCAGCTTGAAATGATGCCCGAAAGCGTGCAGTGCCAACCCATTCATTCCAGGAACTATCATAACCATCATAGGTAATATAGCACTTCTCATCATTAACCTGAAGTACCGTTGCTGGATACCATTTTTCTTTCCAAAGAACCTCAGCCTTTTGTCCCACAGAACAAGGTGAAGCAGCAAAAGCACTGGGAATTAATGTTCCTACCCAAGTTGCCATGAATATAGCACCAAACAATACTTTGTTTTTCATGATTATTTCTCTGCTCAAACAGTAAAACCAAATTTTGATGATGATTTCTGTAAATCTACTTCAAAATTTGCAACTAACTGTTACTATTTTTGTGGGATTTGTTTAGCGATCGCCTCAGCAAAAATTAGGAATTTTCACGGCTATTTGTGAAGATATCGCGTTTTAAATTAGCAGTAGTTATTGACTTTACTTAGAGGCTGTTTGAAAAGTGGTTGGCTGTGATTTGAGGCACTAACTGATCCCCCCTAGCCCCCCTTAAAAAGCCTTGTCATTACCAACATCTTTTAAACTGACTGGGTGATAAAATCAGCAGCCCAACACATATCCTGTAATCGCAACCAGCCTCGCCATAAGGTCTGCCAACCAGGTAGACCATCGGATTTGCGGCCAAGAAAACCACCCAAACGAGCGATCGCTAAAAAGAATTCACCCAAAGTCAACTCACAATTTGTCAACCCAAGACGAGCAACTAAGACTTTTAACATAATTGTAGGTATGTACTCGTGTGCCTTCAGTTGGGAATTGCTGCGACTAAGTTGGCGTAACTGTAATAATCTGACTGAAACTATAGCAAAAAAGCCAAGTAACCTTACCAGTGATGAAGCTGACTCCAATTGACGTTTTTCTACAGCACAACCAGTTTTGAGACACTTATGATACTCTTCAATTAACCAACGTGTAGCATACCAATCTAGTTGCATGAGGGCATCCTCACGAGCATTTACAGCAACAGTGGTAAATAGAATCCATTCTAAATCTCCTTCTGGTTCCCAACAACGAATACACCAACCATCTATTAGCTGTTGTTTTCTTTCACAGCCAATTGCTGGGGGTTGAATTGTCAATTGAGACCAAGCTACTTGTAAGTTAACTTGACGTTTGGGTTCTCCGTTGCGCCCACGCAAAACAACAGTTTTCTCCGCCATTGGTTGTAAAGAACGAGCAAATGCCTTGAGATACCCTTTGGTGGCATCAGGTTTAGTAATCACTCGGTTTTGAGTGACTCGTACTAAGCAGTGCCAGTACAAAGCTTTGGCTCGTCGAAGGTAAGAAAAAATATCACTCCCCCTGTCTCCGACACTTACCCAAATTGACCCAGTTTGTGGTGTTGGTGCAGTGCCGATGGATTCCACCATCTCTGCCCAAATTTCCCCTTCACCATCTGTTCTCAATAGTTCTGGTAGCGCTTCCACCAACGTGTTGTCATTGTCCTTTTTTTGACTACGCAGCCAAGGTATTTGTCCTGCCAATCCCAAAATTTGTGGATTCAAAGGTAACGGTACTACTGCTAAACACGTGTGTAGCATCATTCCTCTACCTTTGCCATCTCCAATATGCCCTAATCCCTTAACTTGCCGATGATGAGTATAATCTAGTTCTGTTGTGTCTTGGATGAATAAAACAACATTGGATTTTATTTCAGTTGCGCTTTGTTTCGTCTCCGTGATGTGAGGTTGAATTAATGCCTTATGAGTTACATCGTCTTCCGCAAATAATCGGTACGCAGCACGAATTTCATTCCAGCCTTGCATCATATCTGGTAAACTCCCTTGCGGGTTGGCAGCTATGGCTGCACCGATAGCGATCGCTCTTTGCGTACGACGAGTATCCCCTAATTCGGCATCTCCCCATTGCTCAACTGCCCAAGCATTGAGGTCTGTGAAATTTTTCAACTTCATACTCTGACTCTATTACATCCCTACCTCACTTTAAAAGATGTTGGTAATGACAAGCTTTTTAAGGGGGGAATCGGAATAAAAGTCCCCCTTTTTAAGGGGGATTTAGGGGGATCTAGAACATTTTGTTACCGAGAAAAAAACTTTTCAAACATCCTCTTAGGGCTTTCCAAGAAATAAATTATCCATTTTGTGGGATGGGCATCTTGCCCGTCCCCAATATTAGGACGGGCAAGATGCCCATCCTACAAGAAAATTTGGGATATTTTTTTATTTGGAAGTCCCTTACTTTAAGTTCTTAGATCCCTAACTTCTTCAAGAAGTCAGGGATCTATTAGTGTTCATACTGAAACTAGACTTCATATCCCTCTTCTGTCACTTTCCGGGTATTCTGAATAAAAGAATAAAAAAATAAAACCCTGAAAGGTAAGTAGGTCAATGGATGTAGAATTACAAATCTTGAAACATTTGGCAAGAGATGCTCACCCAACAGTTGCCACCATAGATGAATATTGTGCAGAGTATAAAGACCTGTTTAGAGAAGTAAGAAATTATGAGTGCTTCAAATATTTACATCTGGGAATAATGTCCCAAATTCAAAGAAAATCATTACCAGAGATAGCGAAAGTTGTAAGTATTAACTCAGCTCAGTCATTACATCATTTTCTAGCCAATTCAGATTGGTCAGTAAATAAGTTAAAACAACGAAGATTAAATAGATTGAAGAAAGAATTAGATGGTCAAGCAATTACAGTAGTCATAGATGAAACCGGAGATAGAAAAAAAGGTAAAAAGACTGATTATGTGGCTAGACAATATTTGGGAAGCGTGGGGAAGATAGATAATGGGATAGTTTCAGTTAATGCTTATGGAGTTTACTCTAATATAACTTTTCCATTAATTGTAAAAGTATTTAAACCAAAAGGAACACTAAAGGAGTCAGATAAATACAAAACGAAAATAGAGTTAGCATCAGAAATTATTACAGAGCTAATTGAATCAGGGTTTAATATTGAATTAGTACTGGCTGATAGCTTATATGGTGAAAGTAGTCAATTTATTAGAAAAATAGCTGAATATAATTTAGCTTATGTTGTATCAATTAGAAGTAATCATGGAGTTTGGTTGCCAGCAGGAGAAAGGGTTAGGGCGAATAAATGGTGTAAATTTGAGAGAACATTTAGCAATCAAAAATCAGAAGTTAGATACATTAGGGAAATAATTTATGGTAAAAAAAGAGCCATAACTTACTGGGAAATAACTACTGATCCAGAAACCATGCCAGAAAATTCTACTTCTTTTGTGATGACAAATCTTCAAGGTAATCTCAAGAAAACTTTAGGCGACTTATATGGATTAAGAACCTGGGTAGAATATGGTTTTCGGCAGTGTAAACAGGAACTAGGCTGGACAGATTACCGTTTCACCAATTTCCAACATATTGAGAGGTGGTGGGAGATTATTTTTTGTGTTTACACGATGATTAGTTTAAATTCTCCCGCCTTCTTAGGCTTAAATCAATCTCGTCACATTGAGACTGAGGCAGAAGAAAATAGTGATGTTGATTTTTCTAATCATCCGCAATGGAACCGCGAATACGGATGGAAAAATACTTTAAATAATCTGCGTCTAATTATCCAACCACTCTTACTATTTTGGTTGATTTATCCCTGGTTAAGCATTTTCCCTAATTCACACTTATTGCTAGGATTCAATCATTTAATTGCTGCAATGAATCAATTTAAACCTGGTTATGGTTCTGGATAATTTAACTTATTTACTACTTGCTTATTCCGGAAAGTGACAGAAGAGGGATATAGCCGTAGTCACACAGGTTAGGACATTTTGAAAGCATGAAAGCTAGAAATAGTAATACTTTTACCTCCTGCCTCACTTCTCGTGTCGGAGACGCTGCGCGTAGCTTGCTTCCCCGAAGGGGTATGGCTACGCTCAGTGACCACCTGCCTCCTGCTATAGTTGATTCATTTTTGTAAGTTTCTGGCTCTAAATCTAATTTCATAAATTCCGAGCAAACCTGCTGCTACTAGCAAAGGGAAGAAATAGTAGACTCCCCGATAAGCTAACATTGAACCCAAAACTGCCGCCGCCGAAACTTTTGAGGAGAGAATCAGCAAAATTATAGTTTCAAATACTCCCAAACCACCGGGAACATTACTAACCACACCTGCAAACATCGCTAGTAAATAAATTCCCAAAAAGTCTAAATATGACAAAGATATATTGCTAGGAAGTAAAACATAAAGAACTGCTGCTGCAAGAATCCAGTCAAAACTAGAAATTGCTATTTGAGCCAAGGAGATTTTAAAAGAAGGAAATCTAAATTCATGTCCGCGAATTATTAATGGTTGTTTGATAAAAATACTTCCTAGTAAATAAGCTGCAACTAATAGCAGAAAAATTACGCCGATGGGACGTACAGTAGCAAAAGGTAAATGTAATTGAGTGGGAATCTTCAGGGGGTTGATGATAAATAAGAAACCTGCAACAGCAAACATCCCTAACCAAAAGGTGAAATTGGCGAAAGCAATTACTTGAGCGATCGCAACTGCTGAAACTCCCCAACTAGCATAAAATCGATAACGGATAGCACTGCCAGTCAGTAAGGCAAAACCGATGGTATTACTAAATGCAGAGCTAATAAAGTTAGTGAAAGCTATCTTATTCCAGCTTAAAGAACGATTAATGTAGTTAAAACCTAAGATATCGTACCCAATCATCACTAGATAGCCCAAAGTTGTCAGCCAAATTGCCCAACTTACGCGACTTTTGGGAATAGCAGCTAGAGAGTTGAGGATATCACGATAATTATACTGACGTAATTCGTTTGCGATCGCCAATAGGGAAAGCACCAGCAGCAACAAGCCAAACAAAGAACTGAAATTTAGTTGCAGCTTTTTAAGCATAGTGAAGAAACTTATCCTAACCTTGACTTTTAATTTATAACCAGTCGTAAAGTTTCCATTCTGTTGACACAGCGTTGACATATCACTTGCATAAGATTTTGAAAACAAGCAACGACTACCCCATGCTCAATTTCCTTCAAAGATGAACTACAAACAATCTAAAACTCTCTTGCTATTTTCAGTATTAACTCTAGTTAGCTGTAATTTTTACCAAAGTGTCGTTGCAAAACCACCGCAACAGCAGAATTTACAAACAACGCCTTCCGTTGTTCCAATCCAGCGCAATACTAGCAACTCAGAAACTCCCCTAACCTATAAAATTGAAACTTACGATAGTCAAGCAATGGGTGCAAGTCGCACTTATGGCGTTTCTTTACCTCCTGGCTACGAGCAAAACCCCAAACAAAGGTATCCTGTAATCTTTCTCCTCCACGGTGGACATGGTAATCCCAGTGATTGGTTTATTCAGAATAAGGGACAAGCTCTCAAGACATTAGAACAACTTTATACTACAGGTAAGTTGCCACCCAGTATCATCATTACACCAGATGGCAACGACAAACGTGGCTCTAGTCCGTACCGAGATCCCGAATATATCGATGGCCCTAATGGTAAAGTCTCTACAGCCGTGGGCGATGAGTTAGTAAAAGTTGTGCAAAGCCGTTATCGGACAATAAATAATCCAGATTTTTGGGCGATAGGTGGTTTATCTTCTGGTGGTTGGGGAGCAATGAATGTGGGATTACATAACCTGGATCGTTTCTCGATTTTATTTAGTCATAGTGGTTATTTTCAAGATAAAAGTGGCCCGACGAATAGTCCAATATTTTATATCAAAACCATTCCTATACAAGCTCAAAAAAGGTTAAAAATCTACCTGGATTCGGGTACATCAGATATTGATGAACTCAAGGAAGCCGAGCGATTTAGTAAAGTACTAAATCAACTTAAAATTTATAATTCATTTCGTCAGTTTCCTGGCAGTCACACTTGGCAATACTGGCGGAAGCATTTAGCAGATTCATTAACATTTGTCGGCGAACAATTTCGAGCTTCAGAAACAGCAAATCTGGCTGATAAAACTTTAAGTATTAATCATAAAAAATGCTCAAAATAATTAAAAATCCATAGTACAGTCTCTAAAGTAAGTAAGTAAAAGTTTGTAGTAAGCACTTTAGTGCTTGGAAAATTAAGGACTAAAGTCCTTACTACGAACTTGCTTCCCCATCAATTTCAACTTGAGAGATTACTAGTATAATAAATAATACTATTTTACCAACCATTTAATACTTGAAAACCACATTTTCAAAATTATACTGCTATTTTAAAAATGTTCATTATAGTAAGTTCTAATGGAGGTAATTTTTTAAGTTAAAAGAATATAAAGAATATGAAGATTTCTAAATTTTTAATTGGCTTAGTAGGAGCGATCGCACTCCTCACGAGCGCAGGTTATTATTATGTATTCATCTTAGGTGCGCCACAACTAGACCCACCCAAAAAAGAGGCAAATACTGGGCTAAAGTTTCAATTAGCAACCTTCAACTCCCAAGCGATGGGTGCAGTCCGTAACTACGGCGTGATTTTGCCCCCTAGTTATAATAAAAATCCCCAAAAGCGCTACCCTGTGATATTCTTACTACACGGGGGTCATGATGATGCTCGTGCCTATGCTGATAAATACGCACTTTTAGACGTATTGCATGAACTTTATCAAAGTGGAAAATTACCGCCATCGATTGTGATTACACCTGATGGTAATGATAATCGCGGTTCTAGTCCTTTATACGACCCCGATTACTTTGATGGGCCGAATGGCAAAATAGGGACTTTGATTGGTTCAGAATTAGTACAAGTTGTCAAGTCGCGCTACCGCACTTTGGAAGAACCCCAATTTTGGGCACTAGGAGGTCTATCTTCTGGAGGATGGGGTGCATTTAATATTGGATTGCGCTATCTCAACAACTTTCAGATTTTGTTTAGCCATAGCGGTTACTTTACTGATGATAGCGGTTCACAAAATAGTCCTCAACAAATTGTGCAACAGCTACCAGTTAAAGATAGGAAGCGATTGCGTGTTTACCTAGATGCAGGTGTGAACGATCCTAATTTGTTAGCCTCTACCAAAGCCTTCAACGAAACCTTAAATAAATTAGGCATTGCTCACGTATTTTATGCATTTCCTGGAGGTCATGGTTTGTCTGGTGCTAATGTAGGTTGGAACTACTTTCACAAACATCTTAAAGATTCACTCTCCTATGTAGGGGAACAGTTTAAAAAGTTAGGAGTTAGGAGTTAAGAGTTAAAAATTAAAAACTCCTAACTCCTAACTCCTCACTCCTAACTACTAACGAAAAATGACAAATAATTTAAAAACTCAGATTGGACTTTGGAGTGCAGTTTTCCTAACAGGTTTAGTCGGAGTAGTAAATTTATTATCAGCAGTGACACCTAACCTCTATGGGCGGACTCACTGGTTAAAGGAATTTTTACCATTTGAAATTCGTGCCAGTGGTCATATATTTGCAGCATTGACTGGATTTATTTTATTAACACTTGCTACTAATTTATTACGCCGGAAAAGAATAGCCTGGTTACTGACCATTGCTTTACTAGTAATTTCCATTTGCAGCCACTTGCTGAAGGGACTGGACTATGAAGAAAGTCTACTCTCTGGAGTTTTACTAGTGCAATTAATCTTGATGCGCCATTCTTTCACGGCGCAATCAGACCGTCCTTCCATTGCACGGGGAGTCAGAGTGCTGATAGGCGCTTTATTATTTACCCTGGCATACGGAACGATTGGATTTTACTTGTTAGACGGCAAATTTTCAGAAAATTTTAACTGGCGCGAAGCGATAGTTCAGACTTTGGCGATGTTCTTCACCGAAGATAACTGGGGACTGCAACCAAAGAGCCGATTTGGAGAATTTTTTGCTAATTCTATCTATATTATTGCCGCAGGTACTATTACTTATGCAATAGTAATGCTCTTGCAACCTGTGTTTTGGCGCAATCTAACAACTATAAATGAGCAACGCAGAGTTAAAGAAATTGTCGAGCAATATGGATGTTCTTCTTTAGCAGCGCTCACACTCTTAAATGATAAAAGTTATTATTTCAGTCCTTCGGGTAATAGTGTAATTGCTTATGTTCCCAAAGGACGGGGCGCGATCGCATTAGGAGATCCCATCGGCCCCATTGAAGACCGCAAAGAGACAATTATTGCTTTCTGGCAGTTTTGTCAGCGTAATGACTGGTATCCTGGCTTTTACCAAACTATGCCCGATGATGTAGAGCTTTACAAGTCATTGGGGTTTAAGGTACTCAAGATTGGAGAGGAAGCGATCGTTGACTTAAAAAGTTTTACCTTACAAGGTAAAGCCGGTAAAAACTTTAGACCATCAATCAGTCGTTTAACTAAGTTAGGATACCAAATCGACTTTTACCAACCACCCATCGCCAATGATTTATTGCACCGACTCAAACCTGTGAGTGATGAATGGTTGAAAATGGTACAAGGTTCAGAAAAACAATTTTCTTTGGGTTGGTTTGACGAAGCTTACCTGCGAGAGTGCGAGATTGCTGTGGTGCATAATCCTGAAGGTAATATCAGCGCCTTTGCCAACATTATTCGAGAGTACCAACTTAACGAAGCGACTATTGACATGATGCGACATCGTGCTTCCATTGAAAATGGCACAATGGACTTTCTATTTATTTCCCTGCTCCAGCATTTTAAAGAGAATGGCTACGACAGCTTTAATTTCGGTCTTTCTGCGCTAGCGGGAGTTGGAGATAACCCCGAATCGCGCCGCTTGGAGAAAGTATTGCACTATCTTTACGAGCATTTGAATCGCTTCTACAACTTCAAGGGATTGCACGCCTACAAAGACAAGTTCCGTCCCCGTTGGGAACCGCGTTACTTGGTTTACCCCAGTTTAGCTGCCTTACCAGATGTAGTTGTAGCATTGATTCGTGCAGATTCAGGCGATCGCCTTTTTGATTATTTCAAACCCGGAGCCTAAATGTGCGAAAAAATAATGTGCTGGTTCCTTGCTGTTCCCCTGAATTGGATATTTCAGGCGGTTAGGAACAGATATATCAATCGATGCCTACAGTGGGCTATGCCTACACAACTGGGCATTTATATGATACAATTGTACTATAAGTTATAAATATCGGATAAGTATACAACGCAAAATATAACTTTGCCTAAGTTCGTAGCCAAACTTTGCGTTCCTACCCTACAGGAAGATGAAACGCATAAGCGTTTAAACTTAAACCCTCAATTATCCACGAATTTACAAAACTGTGTACAAAGTTTCGTAATAAAATTCTTGTCTACTTTACCCTTCAAATTTACACATTTGTAACAAATTCTTTGGTCAAAGTAATAGACTTCAGTCACAGTAGTTTGAAAAGATTCTTGACCTTTATCTGGAAGGTGGCAATATGGCAAAAAATCAAATTTGTCTAGTAGAGTTAATCCAAATTTTTGCACAATACCGTAACAATATTATCGTCAATATCAAGCACTTACAAGAACATTATCAAAGAACAGGTGTTAAGCGTATTAGAGGTGTTAGAAACGAAAATGGAGAACTGTTGCAACCTTGGTTAACAACAGAATATATAGATAATGCTGAGTACGTTGACATGGGCGAGTTTAAGTTTAGCCGCAACACTGCTACTATCAATATGCTTGTAAAACGTAGAGTTAAACTTGCCAAATTTGAAGACCAAACTCCTACTATTGAAATAGCAGGCTTGTTAATAAATGACCTCAACACCTTTAATAATTACACGATTGTAAGTGACGGCAAAATCAATGTAAAGTCATTACAAGTCAAAATTAGCAGTAAGAAAGCCTTTGACTTACTCAAACAAAAAGGCATACTGGACGCAGAAGAATTTGACTTTCGGGCAGAATATACCATTCAGTTAGATAACTTGCCACTTGTAGCTGCTAATAGTCGTTACAACAGTATTGATGGACTATTCAATGAACTAGCAGAAATTAAAGTACTGAATAGTATTATTTCTGCTCACTTAAAAAAGGAATCAGATGTATTTATCGAGGCGCAGTTAGATGAGTTTAAAAAGCACTATCTGTCTAAAAATACTTACATCAACTTTCCGACAACCAATGAATATACTGACATCAGCGAAGCTTTAGCTAATGGTACTCTTGAATCAAAGTTGAGTTATAAAATCGATATTGGCAGTCAAGATATACTGAACCTAAGTAAGTTACCTTCTGCTAACAAGTTTCTCAATAGAATGTATCGTTTTTATGACAAAGAAACTGGAGAAATTATCATGAAACCAAGTTTTGAGATGGCATTTCATGAGAATATTGCTGTTAGGCATAGGTTACTTTCATCACGCACCAAGATTACAAAAGTTGACGAATTGATGAAACCAATTTTTGATGATTTTCTTGGGATTGAGCAAAATGGTATTGTTGGAGGTATTCTTCAGAAAGTTGGTGCTGATAGTTTAGCGCAGTTATTGCAGGATAAACATACTGGTAAGCAGATAAATAAAGAAGAAATGGTTGCAGCTTTAACAGTGGCAAATAAAAAGTTAGAACAATATGCAGAAAATATCTACCAATATAAAATATCTCCCTTGGTATTTTATATTGGTTCTACTGGACTATTGCCAGATCAAATGGAAGCCAAAGCCATGACTGCTGATGAAGCTGTTGCTAAATACCCAAATTTGCAATTTTCTAAAGATGAGCAAGAAGGTAGTTTTTTTGCAGTTGGTGATAGTATTATCACCATTTATACCAAGACTGAATATTACAGCAAAAATATGGCTAACCTAAATCATTTGTGATGCAAAAAATCCCCGACTTCTTTGAGAAGTCGGGGATCTATGGCTTATAATTATCACAAATAAAATAGGATTACTATATAAATAATCTATTTTTGCTTAAAAAGCTGCTGACTCTTCTCCAAGCAATGACTGTATAACTAAATCAGCAAAGCTAGCCAGTCCTATCCCAAATTCTGGAATTATGAATATAAGCATCATTGCAAAAAGTCCAAATTGGGTATATTGCAGTGGCTTTAGCTTAGGAAAAATTTCACTAAAAACATGAAATCCATCAAGTGGTGGAATTGGCAAAAGATTAAACAAAAATAATGTCAAATTAATCCGAGCTGCTAAGTAAAAAAAATCTTCACTTAAAAATTCTGAAAGACTTGGATTAGAAAGAAATTTCAGCACCATAATAAATAGAACACCTAAAGCCAGATTTGATAATGGCCTGGCTGCCGATACCAAAATATTGCCTAGCTTACCAGAGCGAAACTTAGATGGGTTGACAGGCATTTGTCCCCAAGCTATACCCATAAGACAGAGAAAGATAATTGATTCTTTGCCCATGTGAACTACAGGATTCAGCGTCAGATGACCAGTCTGCTGTGGAGTGTTATCTCCCTGACTCATCGCAGCCCAGCCGTGAGCAAGTTCATGCAAAGTGATGGAAAATATGACAATGGCAACGATTCTAAAAAAATGAATCGGCTCTGTGATGAGTGTTTCAATAAACATATATTCTGGCTCATGGTATGTTTGAAGCTGAAATCCGCGCTTTTGGAAGACACGCATGAAAAAGTTACCCAATTTCAAAACTACAAGCTTTGAAAATCGAGGTCGTAAATAAATTAGGTAAGTTACTTTTATACGGCTTCCAAGACTGGTTAAAAAATCTCTGGAGACACTGGTTGTTGAAAATGAAGGGAATCAGGTAGTTGAAATCAGCATAGGCGTAACCTTTAGTAAACATCACAAAGCAAGGTATCTGCTTAAAATCAGTTTTTCTTGCCACGATGATATAAGTTCTCATCTATACCGACTGCAATATATCGGAAAGCTGGCTAAGACAGCGCTTGTATCATAAATTACTATATTTCACTAGTGTAGTAATAAACCCGTTATATAAATGTTATTAAAATAACTACGTAAAAGCCTATAGTAATTATTCGTATATTTGGTAAAGAAGATTTAATCATTTTTATGCTCATAAATTGCTTTTATGAATTTAAATAGTCTTTTTTAGCATTTAATGGCATTTATATCATAGTTAAAAACACGTAATGCATATTAAATTTCTAGTATATAAAGCTATCGTATTATTAATCACTTATTAAATATTTCAGCTTCATTAACCAATCTTTGTTCATAACTGACCAGAGAGTAATTCTTAGTCATTTATTGCTTAGTGATATTTAATACCATTGCAATAAATATTATTTACTAAATAATTTAAAAATTAATACAGTCATTAGACAGGATATTAACGGCTTCTTGGTATTATTTTGATGCACTAACGCAATCATAATGAACAACAATGGATGAAGATCAGCGCCGTTCTTATTGGCGTGCTAATACTGCTTTAATTCGTAATCTTTTAATTGTCTGGGCATTGGTTTCCCTAGTTTTCAGTATTTTGTTGGTTCAACCTTTGAATGCAATACGGTTTTTTGGCGTACCCTTTGGCTTTTGGATGGCGCAACAAGGATCAATCCTAGTATTTGTGGCTTTGATTTTTATTTATGCCTTTCAAATGGACAAGCTAGACGCCAAATACAATATCAAGAAGTGAGGAAAAAGCGTGTCAGTTGAAATTTGGACTATTGTATTAGTTGGACTTTCCTTTGTCGTCTACATTTATATTGGTTGGCAATCACGAGTCGAAAATAGTAAAGACTTCTTTATAGCAGGTCAAGGAATACCCTCAATTGCTAATGGTGCAGCCACCGCCGCCGACTGGATGTCCGCAGCCTCATTTATTTCAATGGCGGGGCTAATTTCTTTTTTGGGTTACGACGGTTCTATTTATTTAATGGGGTGGACGGGAGGCTATGTACTACTGGCATTATTGCTAGCTCCCTACTTACGGAAATTTGGTAAGTATACAGTGCCAGATTTCGTAGGCGATCGCTACTACTCTAATATCGCCCGTTTGGTGGCAGTAGTTGCAGCTATTTTCGTCTCTCTCACCTATGTTGCTGGACAAATGCGGGGTGTGGGGATTGTTTTTAGCCGCTTCCTCCAAGTAGATATCAATACAGGTGTGATCATCGGTATGGTGATCGTGGGCTTTTTCTCTGTGTTAGGGGGGATGAAAGGCATTACCTGGACACAAGTAGCACAATACTGTGTGTTGATTTTTGCTTACCTGATTCCAGCGATCGCGATCGCCTGGTTTCTCACTGGTAATCCTATTCCCCAACTAGCATTTACCTTCAGTAATATTGGAGAAAAACTCAATCAAATTCAGGTTGACCTGGGGTTTAAGCAGTATACTGAGCCATTTGTGAACAAGTCGATGCTAGATGTGCTGTTCACTACCATTGCTTTGATGGTAGGCACGGCTGGCTTACCCCATATCATAGTTCGGTTTTACACAGTACCAAGCGTGCGTGCAGCTCGCTTTTCTGCTGGTTGGGCATTGCTATTTATTGCCATTCTTTATACAACCGCTCCAGCCTTGTCGATGTTTGCCCGCTACAACCTGATCGATTCCTTGCATAATCATACGGTTGCAGAAGTGCAACAGCTAGACTGGGCGACCAAGTGGGAAAAAACTAAACTGTTGGCTTTTGATGACATAAATAAGGATGGGCGTTTCCAGTTAACTCCAAATAAGGAGACTAATGAAATAAAGATCGACCCAGATATCATCGTGCTTTCCACCCCAGAGGTAGCTAAACTGCCTCCGTGGGTGATTGGCTTGGTAGCGGCTGGCGGTTTGGCTGCTGCTTTGTCTACAGCATCAGGTTTATTGCTGGTAATTTCCAGTTCCATCGCCCACGATATCTACTACCGGATCATAGATTCATCAGCCTCAGAACA
The DNA here is from genome assembly GCF_030382115.1 of Nostoc sp. GT001. Classification (NCBI taxonomy): domain Bacteria; kingdom Bacillati; phylum Cyanobacteriota; class Cyanophyceae; order Nostocales; family Nostocaceae; genus Nostoc; species Nostoc sp. GT001. Next base: position 167,724 of record NZ_JAUDRJ010000003.1, on the reverse strand, counting down.
AAAACGGGTGTTTGTCGGGCGGATCATGGTAGGTTTTTCCCTCGTTCTCGTCGGCTATTTTGGGGTGAATCCGCCAGGATTTGTGAGTCAGGTAGTGGCTTTTGCCTTTGGTTTAGCCGCCGCTAGTTTCTTTCCGGTGATTTTCTTGGGAATTTTCGACAAGCGCACCAATTCAGAAGGTGCGATCGCCGGTATGTTGACGGGTTTAATTTTTACGATTATCTACATTGTCGGCGTCAAGTTTGGCGGTATGCAACCTTGGTTTTTTGGGGTTTCTCCAGAAGGAATTGGTACTTTGGGGATGCTAATCAACTTTGCTGTCACCCTAGTAGTTTCGCGCCTAACACCACCTCCTCCAGCAGAAATTCAAGCGATGGTAGAAAACCTGCGCACCCCATTGATTGAAGAATAGAGCATTGGGCATGGGACATGGGGCATGGGGCATTGGGCATGGACAAGAGACAACGTAGACAAGGGAGAGACTTGTTCAATAATTCCCCCTTGTCTCCCCTGCCCCCATGCTCCCCTGCTCCTCAATCCCACTACTGCCCAAGTTCTTTGATGTTATTCATCACTTGTTGGTATAAATCGTTGTTACCTTGACTTTGAAAAATGTTTGCTGCTTGTTGTAAGTCCTTGAGCGCCCCCTGTTTGTCTCCATTGCTGGCGCGGGCATTTCCTCGGTTATTGTAGGCAGGAGCAAAGTTAGGATTTAGGCGAATGGCTTGATTGTAATCTGCGATCGCACCCTTGAAATCTCCATTGGCAGCACGGGCATTTCCTCGGTTATTATAGGCGATCGCATATTTGGGGTTAAGGAGAATCGCTTGATCGAGATCGTCTATTGCCCCTTTTTTGTCTCCATTGCTGGCGCGGGCATTTCCTCGGTTATTATAAGCTTCGGCATAGTTGGGATTCAGGCGAATTGCTTCACTGTAATCTTTAACTGCTTCTCTGTTGTTTCCCAGTGAGGCGCGGGCATTTCCTAAGTTATTGTGGGCTTCGGCGTCGTTAGGGTTGATGCGGAGTGCTTGATTGTAATCTGCGATCGCTTTTTCCTTGTCTCCCAAATCAAAGTAGGCTAGTCCCCGCGCGTTGTAGGCAGCGCCATATTGAGAATTTTGACTAATTGCCTTACCGTAAGAAGCGATCGCAGCTTGCAAGTCGCCGTTTAAATGCTGATTCTTTCCCTGAAGATAAAATTCCCCACCTCTGGATGTTGTAGCTGAACGACGGCTAGGTTGACTAACTCCTATTTCTGTCACCAATACATTGTCATTCTTACTACAAGAAACACTGCTAATTGCAGTCAATGTAGTAAAAATAGCTATGGTAAATAAAGTATTTACCCTGGTTCGCTTTTGCCCAAATAAACGCCGTCTCATAAGTTAATATCAACTGCCATAACACCAGAACGGAATTAGTACCAAAATCTAGATTTTAATTTTTTAACTCACTAACTATTCTAACTTCTGATAGGCCTTTAAATTTTATAGATTTATCAGAGAATAAAGGAGGAAATATTTATTAAATTTCAATACTTATTCTTCACAATAACTCTACCAATTCTGAAATTTGTAGCAACATGAACAATTTACTCATCCTCTGTTTCACTCTCTTGAGTTTTGGAAGTTAGTCGCCAAGAGGTGGTTTTGTCAATATCTACAGATAGTTGTTCCAGATTTTCCCCTAAATCCTTTTGGAGCTTCTGAGTTAGTGTGATTGGAAAATCTAAATTGATATCTTGAGTTTGTGCTAGTCTGGCTAATTCTGTAAATGCAGCTTTGATTGTAGTCCGTTCATAACTAGTCAGCTTATAATTAGAAGTTTCAGATACATTCTGAGCTTGCATAGCTTTTTTCATACGTTCTTGCAAATGCTCAAATTCTGAATTCAACGACTTCCATTGCTGTTCAAGTTCCGAGTATCTAGTACTTAGTGATATTAAGTCTTCCGTTGCAGGTTCGGGGTTGGCTTGGGCTTGTAAGCCTAACAAGTTTAGGTGAATTTGAGCAAGATAAATGCAGTCTAGGTAAGCATACTCTATCTGTTCTTCAGTCAAAGGGCGTTTTCCCCAATCGCTTGTTTGTTCTTGTTTATCGATATTATTAAAGCTACAAAGTGCTGTCGCTATTGTCTTGAGTTGGTAGTTGGGTAATGGTAAAAGATAGTAGGGAATTTTTTTGGCTATTTCCAAAGTGCAAGTAATATTTTTGGCTTTCTTGCTACCGAGAAATTTTAGATCGTAACTCGCGTTGTGAAAAACTTTTTCAATGGCAGAATTTATCATAATTTTATCAATAAATTCAGCTATAATATTAGACTGATCTAAGACATCTAAAAGATAGACGCGATCGCCGCTCATATCTTGAGGATTATCTAATACCTGAATCAGCGATAATCGGGGATTACGACTTTTATAGTCAGCGACTTCTGTATCTATCCACAGTGTTTTAGCATTTGTATATTCAGCAACAATGGCACGAATTTCGCTAGCTGAAGTAAGGTAGGGCATTGGCTAATATTTCCTAATATTTAAGGCATTGTAAGTAAGCCATAGTTTTATAAAGTAACATTTTGTTGGTAAGAATGCTTATACAGGATTGCAAAAAGGCTGAAGTTTGGAATTCGTTATAGACATCGCCAAATTGACTCAAATCTGATAACATCGAGTCACTACTGTGGAGTGGCGTAGTCTACCATCAAAACAGCTACTCAGCATCTACCTTAAAGTCATAGAGAGCCACAGACTGGGTGTAAAAGCATCCTGGTTAGCAGCCGTCAGAAAAATTGAATTGGCATTTCTCAAAACTAGGCGCAAAATCTTAGCTTCAAGAAATCGTCCAAATTTCAATTTTCAGCAACCTGAGCTATTGCTTAAGCACTTTTGCTACTTCACTTTTAATTGTTTTTTTAAATTTGCCCCTCACCATCACACACACCTCAATTAACTGCTTCAAGTACTCAATTCGGAGATAGATAATGAAAAAGCTAATTCTATTAGTAGTTAGTAGCATTTTGGTAGTTGGTACTTTTGGCTGCCAAGAGGCTCCTAAAACTGGTTCAGAAACTCCTAGTACAACTAATGAAGCTGCTCAAGCACCAGCAAAACCAGCTTCAGAGACAAATCAAACTGCCAAAGTTCCAGAAACACAAGCTACTCCTTTAGCAGCTAATACAGGTACGAAAGTTAAAACCGATGCTGAAAAAACGGCAGCAACAAAAGCTAAGAGCGATTTAAAAACTGAAGTTAGCGCAAAGTTGAATAAAGGCTTACCAGGCAACAAGTTACAAGTTGAAAACAAAGAGGGTGAAATTATCCTCAAAGGTACAGCCGCTTCTGTTGAAGAACTCAAGAAAGCTGAAACCTTAGCTAAAGAAGTTCAAGGTGTGAAGACAGTGAAGGTAGAAGCAAAAGTTGATACTGTTAAAAAGCCATAAAAGAATAACTGAAGCTTTGAGTTAATATCTTTGTCTCGTTCCCAGTCTCCGACTGGGAATGCCATCCTAGAGGCTCCGCTTCCCTTGCTGGCGCCAGAGCCGCTTTTGAATTGTATTTCCAGCCCAGAGGCTGGAAACGAGATTTGAAAATGCTTTCACGTTAAGTTGACACCAATGAGCATTGCTGTGTCCCTACCGCGTGGTTTATTTACCTGAAAATAGCTGTAAGGTACAAAAACCCCACCCCAATCCTCTAAGAGATGTTTGAAATTCTATATTTTCATCTTTCAACTTCCATTATTTGAACCTCGATAAATTCGCTCCATCTGCTCTGGAGAAAGTCGTCTCATTGGAAACCACTCAAATGGAGAAACAGACTGTTTCTCATAAGGTTGAACATCATCCTGCGGGTTTTGAGGGGAACGCACTACTACATTGGTATTTAGAACCTGACCCCTGAATGACTCATCTATTTCCGAATCTGCAAGCTGAGTTTGGGGCAAAACATAAGCGTGTTTCTGGGGATCGTATGCGAAAACTTCTCCTGTTTCAATGTGATAAATCCAAGCATAAATGCTGAGTTCCCCCTGATAAAGCTTAGAGTGAATCACTGGATATGTCCGCAAATTCTCAATTTGAGTAAGAACATTTTCGGCAATCATAATCTCTAGCAATTCTTCTTCATCGTAGTGACTGTAATGGTCTATAACTAGCCTTCGAGTTGCCTCTGCATATTTAAGCCAATCATGTACGAGCGGCATTTCATCGCTGAGATTATGTAACTTCATTAATCCTTTCATGGCACCGCAATGAGAGTGACCACAAATAATAATTTGGCGAATATCTAAAGCTTGAACAGCATATTCAATTGTCGCGCCTTCACCGCCATTACTTGCCCCATACGGTGGAATAATGTTACCTGCATTGCGAATGACAAACAATTCACCAACTTGGGCTTGTGTAATTAGATTTGGATCGAGACGCGAATCAGAACAGGTAATAAATAATACTCTGGGCTTTTGACCATGTGAAAGTTGCTCAAACAATTTTTGATGTGTCGAAAAATAGCTAGATTTAAATTCGCGCAGACCTTTAATTAATTTCTTCATTACTAAATTCTAGAAATTTTTGGGGGTTCAGAAACAAATCACAGACAACAGATTAGGGTAGTAAAGATGACTTTCTTTCTACGTTTTTTCAATTGTAAAGATTACTATATTATAAATTAATCTGGTGCTTTTAATACCCTCTACCATTGGGGTGAGTTGCTTTTTTCACTTCCTCCCCCTGTTACTTAGCAACTCACATTACTGTGTCAGAATGCCTTGATCCTATTTAAAATTTTTGAATTACAAGTAATTAGTCGGACATGATATTATCTGCTCTGGGAAAATTTGATGGTCAGTTTGCGGCATCAAATTTTTTGCCGTACACTTAGCGATCGCCTGCGGTAAGGGAACTCCAAGAAATAAATTATCCAATTTGGATATTTTTTGGAAGTCCCTAAGCCTTTTGGGTGAAGCTTGCAGACTCACTGCAACGCGTCTACTATAATTTCCAATTCTTCCCCTTACCCTCTTGCGAATTCTTAATTAGTTGATACACTTGTTCTTCATTAGCCCAGGGAACCAGCGCCTATGGTGCACATCAAGCGCGTGGAACTTACGAACTTCAAATCCTTCGGTGGCACTACTTCTGTCCCTTTGCTACCGGGGTGTACTGTCATATCTGGGCCAAATGGTTCGGGTAAATCGAATATTTTAGATGCGCTGCTATTTTGCCTGGGACTCTCCAGTTCTAAGGGAATGCGAGCCGATCGCCTACCAGATTTGGTAAACAACACCCAAACGTCTAAAGGACGCGCTTCTATTGAAGCTAGTGTCACTGTGACGTTTGATTTGTCAGATGAAATCTCACATAAAGACACAAAAGCGCAAAGGGAGGAAGTAGAGGAGGAAGGGGAGGCAGGGGAGGCGGAGGAAGAACCAAAATCCAAAATCCAAAATCCAAAATTGGGCGAGTGGAGTGTTACTAGAAGGCTGCGAGTCACTCACCAAGGGACTTACACCTCGAATTACTATATCAATGGTGAAGCTTGCACGCTGACACAGTTGCATGAAGAACTAAGTAACCTACGGGTTTATCCTGAAGGCTATAACGTCGTGCTGCAAGGGGATGTCACCAGCATTATCTCGATGAATGGGCGGGAACGACGGGAAATTATTGATGAATTAGCTGGGGTGGCGGCGTTCGATCGCAAAATTGTCCAAGCCAAATCAACTTTAGATGAAGTAAAGGAAAAGGAAGATAGCTGTCGGATTATTGAGACTGAATTAACTGCACAGCGCGATCGCCTTTCTCAAGATCGTGCTAAAGCTGAGAAATATCAAAAACTCCGCACGGAATTTCTGGCTAAACAATCTTGGGAAGCTGTTTTATCATGGCGTTCCTTGCAAACACAACAAGAAAAGTTAGTTCACGAAATTCAAACAGGTGATCGCAATTTTACCGAACTCACTACCCAACTCACCAACTTAAATTCCCAAATCGTTCAAAAAACTGCGGAACTCGAACAACTCAATGCCCACGTGAAAGCATTGGGAGAAGAGGAACTTTTGGCGGTACAATCTACCCTCGCCACCCAAGAAGCAGAACGTAAACAACTCCAGCGTCAGCTAACGGAATTACAAACAGCTTCCCAAGAAACCGCTAAACGTCTAACTCAGACTCAGCAAGAGATTCAAAAACATCGTCATTCCCTAGAAGAAATTGCCGAAACACACATTGTAGAGACACGATTCATCGCGTCTTCCCAACACCAAAGGAATGAAGCCCACCAAGCCTTAGAAACCTCCCGCGAAGCCGCCGCCGAAATCGCCTCGGCTTCGGAAGCGTGGGTGCAGCAACAAACAGCATTCAACCGTCAAATTGAAGCTTTACTGCACACCCTAGAACCGCAACGCACCGAACAAGCACAACTCAGGGAACGCAATAATCAGTTACAGCAGCTTATCCAAGAGCAAACCCAGTTAATTGAACGCGACGAACCCTTGTTAACAGAAAAACAAACTCAGTGTAGTGGAGTTGAAACGGAATTTAACGCCTCTAGCGAACCCATCCAAAATTTAGCTCAAAATCTCTCAGCCACAGAACAAGAACTGCAAATTCAACAGGAAACTCAAAAACGGTTACTGTCTGAACAACGCGAAAAACAACGCCAGTTGGATAAAATCGAGGCGCAAGCCCAAGCACAGCAAGAAGTCCAAGGAACCCAAGCGAGTAAAGTCATTTTACAATCGGGCATACCTGGACTTTGTGGCTTAGTTGTGCAGTTAGGAAAAGTGGAACCCCGCCATCAACTAGCCTTGGAAATGGCTGCTGGGGGGCGCTTGGGACATATTGTGGTGGAAGATGACAGCATCGCCGCAGCGGGTATTGAACTTCTCAAACAGAAACGTGCAGGGAGGGCGACTTTTTTACCGCTGAATAAAATTCACGCTCCCAAATTTACTCAAGATGCAACGCTACGTTTCGCTAGCGGCTTCGTTAATTATGCTGTGAACTTAGTCGATTGCGATCGCCGTTACAAAGATGTATTTAGCTATGTTTTCGGCAACACTGTCGTATTTTCCAGCTTGGAGGCGGCGCGGAAAAATTTAGGACTGTATCGCATCGTCACCTTAGACGGGGAACTCTTAGAAACCAGTGGTGCAATGACTGGTGGTAGTAACAGCAATCGTTCAGCGTTACGGTTTGGTAACGCTGAAGCGGCGGAATCTGATGAAGCGATCGCTTTAAAAACTCGCCTAGTGGATATTGAGCGGGTTTTAGAGCGTTGTACTGAAGCGATCGCTACTTTGTCAGCCAAAACCAAAAAACTCACTCAGGAACTCACCGAAGCGCGTCAGGCGCGGCGCGAACAGCAGTTGCAATTGGAGCAGTTGCAGAAAGACATTAAGAGTTTAACAGCGCAATTAGAGGGGACGCGATCGCAACTCGCCCAAAACAGCGAAAAGTTAGCCACTGCTCAATCTCGATTAGAAATTTTAGAGCGGGAATTACCTGGGCAAGAAAATGAATTGCAACAATTGCGACACGCCTTAGCCGAGTTAGAAGCATCCCAAACCCCCAGTGAATGGCAACAAATCCAGGCAACCATTAAAATCCAAGAGCAACAATTGCAACAACGGGAGACAGCATTACGAGAAGCCGAACAAAGATTAAAAAATTTAGAAAATCAGCAACAACGTTTGCAAGAAAAAATCCAAGAAGCAGAAACGCGAATCACCGAATACGAAACCCAACAAATCTCTTGTAGAGACGCGATTCATCGCGTCTCCACACAAATCACAACGATAGACGACCAAATCAGCCAAACCCGTTTATCGTTGAGTCAAATGGAGCAAAATTTGGGCGAAGAGAAACAAAAACGCGACGCTACAGAACTAGAAGTGCGATCGCACCTTTTACGTCAACAACAATTGGAATGGGAAATCCAAAAACTCCAAGAAACCCAAGAGAAACGGCGCGAGGAACTAATTGCACTGCAAACTCAATTGCGGGATGTGGGAGCAGAATTACCAAATCCCTTGCCAGAAGTTCCAGATCAGGTAGATTTAGAAGAATTGCAGAAAGAATTGCGATCGCTTACCAAACGCTTACAGGCAATGGAACCTGTAAATATGCTGGCGTTGGAAGAATACGAACGCACTCAAAACCGTCTCCAAGAACTCACGCAAAAATTAGAGACACTAGAAGGGGAACGCACCGAACTACTTTTACGGATTGAAAACTTTACCACATTGCGGCAACTTGCCTTTAAAGAAGCTTTCGATGCTGTCAACGAAAACTTTCAATCAATTTTTGCTATTCTTTCCGACGGCGACGGCTTCTTGCAACTAGAAAATCCTGAAGATCCCTTTAGCAGTGGATTGAATTTAGTCGCGCACCCCAAAGGCAAACCCGTACAGCGCCTAGCTTCCATGTCTGGGGGAGAAAAATCACTCACAGCCTTGAGCTTTATCTTTGCCCTGCAACGCTACCGTCCATCGCCATTTTACGCCTTTGACGAAGTAGATATGTTCCTAGATGGAGCAAACGTAGAGCGATTAGCTAGAATGATTAAACAACAGTCACAACAAGCGCAATTTATAGTTGTTAGTTTGCGTCGTCCGATGATAGAATCAGCCGAACGCACAATTGGCGTTACTCAAGCACGAGGAGCTTACACTCAAGTTTTGGGGATTAAGTTACAATCATCCAATACATCTGCTTGAGTTTTTGTTAATAATAGTGTATAGATAAACCACGTAATGTGTGACTTTCTCTCAAACCTAACCCCGAACCCCTTGCCTACCAGGGAAAGAGAGCAAAAATCAAAGCCTCTCGTTCACTGGGATAGAGGAATGGAAGTGGGGTTGCAAGAAGAAGTTGCACGTCGCGTTAAACCGGATTCGAGATCAGGACTCGGTATAGAATGACCTCCGAACAGATAATTAGGCGTTCCGACATATTAAATACCCAGGTGATTACCCGCGACAACGGCAAGCGGCTAGGCATTATCAGTCAAGTCTGGGTTGATATCGATCAAAGAGAGGTTGTGGCTCTTGGTTTGCGAGACAGCCTGATCTCCATTTCGGGCATACCGCGCTATATGTACCTCAACAACATCAGCCAGATTGGTGATGTCATCCTGGTTGATAACGAAGATGTCATTGAAGATATCGAAGTTGAATCTCTCAGTAATTTGATTAACTGGGAAGTAATTACAGAAACAGGTGAAGTCTTAGGCAAAGTTCGGGGCTTCAAGTTCAACGGCGAAACCGGGAAGCTTGAATCTATAGTCATTGCTTCTTTAGGATTGCCCCAAATTCCCGATCAATTTCTGAGTACTTACGAGTTCTCAGTAGATGAAATTGTCAGCACTGGCCCCAATCGGTTGATTGTGTTTGAGGGAGCTGAAGAACGAGTAAACCAGTTGACAGTTGGTTTACTAGAGCGCCTGGGTATCGGCAAAGCACCGTGGGAGCGAGATATAGAAGAAGAATACGGTGGCTATGCTCCACCGCGCCAAGTTGCACCAGGTAATCAACTACCGAGTGGAGTGCCATTACAGCCACCCAGGCAAAAAGTTCGCGCCCCCGAACCCGTAGCGCGGGAAGAAGAATGGAATGAAGACTATGTAGAAGAGGAAAAGCCACAGCGTCAGGTAATGAAGGCGCGGCAGTATGAATCTATTCAATACGAAGAAGACGAGGAAGAAGATAACTGGAGCGAGGCAACAGGCAACGACAGGTATCAACAACCGCAGCCGCTAAAGTATGAAGCCCAACCCTATAGCAAGCCATACGTTGACGAATACGATGATTATGACGACGTAGACGGCGATGCTTGGGAAGATGCACCGAAGCCTGTGAATATTCCTAAGAAAGTTAAGGAAAGACAGCCAGAATACGAAGAAGAAGGCGGATATTAATTCGTAATTCGTAATGACGCTCTCTACGAGACGCTGCGCGTAGCTTGCTTCCCTGTAAGGGTACGTGGACTCGTTACCACTGCGCTAACGTAATTCGTAATTCAATTGGAAAATTAGGAAGTATTTTAAGATTAATTCAGCCTTTTCCTTACTTAACAAGGAGAGGGCTAATTTTTTAGATGTTTCTGATTTTAGTGAGGTTCGAGCCAGTTTTCTACTTTTAAATTAGGAACACGGGAAAATTCACGCATATTGGCGGTAACGAGAGTTAGATCAAGGGTTAAAGAATGGGCAGCAATTAATAAGTCGTTAGCTCCAATCGGTTTACCTTGTTGTTCTAAATAAGTGCGGATTTCTCCATAATATTGCTCTACAGGATGAGTTAGGGGTAGTATTTCAATACTATCCAAAATTATTTCAAGTTTTTCTATGAGCTTTTGGGAGTTCTTATTTTTAGCTCCAAATTTTGATTCACAAGCTACTATAATACTTGTACAAATTTTGTCTTCTCCGACATCTTGAATTTTTGAAAATACCACTCCTCTGGGGTTTTTAATTAGTTCGGAAATGATGTTTGTATCTAACAAGTATAAATAGCTCATTTTGAAAACTCAATATCATCTAATGGTAATAATCCTTCGTCCACATCGGCAAAGTCTTCGTCCAGTGGTTCAAGGGTGGAAAGGGTTTCCAGGAGGGATTTTTTCTTGATGGGGGAAATGATGGCGAAGGGGATACCGTTTTGGGTAATAGTGAGGGGTTCGCCTGTTTTTTGGGCTTGATTGAGTAGGGTTTGGATGATTTCGGGGAGATCGGAAAGGGTGATTTGTGTCATGGTGGGTTCTGGGGTTAGGGATGGGGACTTGACGCACATCTATTTTACTTGTGACGGCGTTAGTGATGAGGGCGGTGCGATATTCAAAACAAGATTAAATCCAGGATTCCACACCCAGAACTGTCACACCGCAATTAAATGGATCTATCTAGTACTCTGTCAAATTCATTTTGAGGGGCTGCTAGATCCCCGACTTCTTAAAGAAGTCGGGGATCTGAACACCACTAACCTCTCAAAACTTTTGGGAGGTTAGAGAGACGCGATAAATCGCCGTCTCTACAAGGAATTTATCCGTCAATTAGTTCTTGACAGCCTACTAGTACTTATGAACTAATTAACTCTAGGATCAACGCTAAAACAGTTTGTAACTAATTAGTTAAGTGTTCAGAAACTCACTAAAAACTGCTAGCGTCAAACAAAGTAAAATATCGCTGTGGACTTTCGAGCTTGAAAACCCGTTCTAATTACTGGCAACTGCTGCCTTATATCCGACTCCAGTGGCAAACCATCGCCAGGGGACTGATTGGTATCTTGGGATACGTGCTGGCGACTTTAGTATTAATTAATCTCGCCGGGAAATTGGCAACTCCCTTTGCCCAAGGTAATGTAGTAGCGATCGCTCAAATAACTGGTAGCTGTGCTTTAATATTTCTTGTCAGAGGCTTGTTTCAGTCTATACAAGATATGTACATGGCGAAAGCTGCTTTAAGAGTTGCTTTTCATCTCCGTCAGCAAGTCTACGCACATCTGCAAAAGCTAAATCTCAGCTATTTTGAAACAGCAAAAGCTGGTGATTTATCTTACCGCCTCACAGAAGATGTTGACCGCGTTGGCGAAGTGGTAAATAAAGTATTTCACGACTTTATCCCCTGTATTTTGCAGCTGTTGGCAATTCCGATTTACATGATTTATCTGAATTGGCAACTGACATTAGCAACAATCATAATTGCGCCGCTGATGGGTATTTTAGTTGGCTGGTTTGGTGAACGTTTACGCAAGTATTCTTTAAAAAGTCAAAATCGCGTGTCGGGTTTATCAGCCATTCTCGCGGAAGTTTTCAACGGGATTCGTTTGGTACAGGCTTTTGCTGCCGAAAATTACGAAATCGCCCGCTTTGGACATGAAGCAGAACGCAGTCTCAAAGCAAAATACTCAACCGAACGCCTGAAAGCAATTCAGATTCCCATCATCGGATTTCTCGAAGCCTTAAGTGCGTTAGCGTTACTGATTGTGGGAGCGTGGCAAATTTCCCAAGGTAACTTAACAGTAGCGAATTTTTTCAGTTATCTGGCGGCGGCGGCGCTATTAATCGATCCCATTGGTCACACTACTAACAACTACAACGAATTTAAACAGGGTGAAGCATCTGTTGACCGCGTTTTTGAATTGATGGCAATTCAGCCGACGGTAATTGAAAAGACAAATGCGATCGCTCTGGCTCCAGTCAATGGCAAGGTAGAATATCGTCATATTTCCTTCGCCTATAAACCAGGTGAACCTGTCTTAAAAGATATCAGTTTATTAGTATCGCCAGGTGAAGCGATCGCGCTTGTGGGTGCTTCTGGTGCTGGTAAAACCACATTTGTGAATCTCTTACCCCGTTTTTACGACCCCGAAGTTGGTCAAATATTCATTGACGATGTTGATATTCGGGATGTGAAGTTGCATAGTCTGCGGCGACAAATTGGGATTGTTCCTCAAGAAACCATTATGTTTTCGGGGACGATTGCTCAAAATATCGCTTTTGGACAATATATTTTTGACATAAAAGCAGTTAAAGAGGCAGCGAAAATTGCTAACGCCCATCAGTTTATTAGCCAACTACCAGAAGGTTATAAGACTTGGGTAGGCGAACGTGGGGTAAACTTATCAGGGGGACAAAGACAAAGAATAGCGATCGCTCGTGCTGTTCTCCTCAATCCCCAAATATTGATTCTTGATGAAGCGACATCAGCCTTAGATTCTGAGTCAGAAGCACTGGTACAGGAAGCGCTGGAAAGATTGATGGAAAAACGGACAGTGTTTATTATTGCTCACCGTTTATCGACAGTTAGAAGGTGCGATCGTATTTTAGTTCTCGAACAGGGGCAAATTGTCGAATCGGGAACCCATGAAGAATTATTAGCTCTAGAGTGTCGCTATGCGCGGTTTTATGCCCAACAGTTTAGTTAGGAGTGGGGAAGCTAACTTTGCGGGTACTCCTTCTCCCTTGGCGTTAGCCTCTCCCTTTGGGAGAAGGGGAGACGCTAGCGTGAAAAGAAAACTCTTAGAATAGCCCCTTTGCGTCTATGCGGTTCTTTAAAAAAATTCATTTTGGATTCTGACTCTTGAATTCTGACCCTTTAGGGATTTAGCATAGTTTTTGCAAAAATAATTTCGTTCACAATATCCATGACATCATTGACCACATCTTCTGCTGTTGATTCATCATTGATATATTGATTAAGTGATTTAAATTTTTCCTGGGAGATATTTCCCATTAATTTAGTATCCCAATTTGTCAGCATTTCATCAAACACTTTTTTGGCATCGCCATTAGTGCATACAATAGGAATCACCGGAATTTTTTCTTGTTTAGCATATACATAAGTATCATAAGTTCCGCCAACACCTCCCAGAAGAATAACCAAATCTGAATGTCGTAAACAATCAAGCCATTCATTAATACCTGACTCGGTGTATTCGATTTTTCCACCCTTAAATACAGGTTGTTTTCCTCGTGGAACAACGTGTGTTAACTTATCGGTTAGGCGGATATTTTGTTGCGTGATTTTTTCGGCAAACTTATCAGCTACAACATAATCTACTCCCTGCCATCCACCTGTGATCAGGTTATAGTTATATTCGGCTATTTTCTCCCCAAGCTTTTGAGCGCACCAATTGATTTCATTAGGAATATTAAAGTCTCCTGTTCCTGCGACCAAAATGCTCTTTTTGCTTCTGAGTTGAACTGCATCATTTCTAATAGTATCAGTAAGTTGATTGATAAATGCATTAAAGTTATGAGATGGATCGATGCTTAATTTATCCGAGATAAAAAACATGAATTCATCAATTTTTTGGGAAATCTCTCTAATTTTTTCAGCAACATCATGCATTGCTGAATCTTCATGAGAAGTTCGTTCTGAACCGATGAGTTGTTTTAGTTTTTCTTTCTGTTGCTTCCAGTATTTTATGTACTCGCTCTTACCTTCTTTGGTATATACATTGGCATCCTGTAAAACAACTGGAAAAACTTTTTGATCATAACCCTTGTGTTTAATGATTTTAACAGCTTCAAACATACAGTATTCCGATCGCAAATATTTGTCGCTGACTACAACAATCACATAGTTACCACGCCCGATTTCCTCCATGAAATTCTGTATACTTTTGCCTAGTGTTAAATAGTTGCGATCGCGAATTAAGTTATAACGTTCAGAAATAAGCGCTGCACAAATTTTATCGACTAATTCTTCACGTTGACTACCCAATTCACTCTTGTTGTCTTTCCATGCATACGATATATATATTTCATTCATTTTTTTAGATGCTATATAGCGCTTCTCGAATGGAAGCAATACATTTTGACCTCTCTCCTTTTAGGAGTTGCTGAATAAAATTTTACTTTTATCTTGGAAAAGAGACCTACGTATTTTCTCGCAATTCAATTCAGATTTTTGTATTTATACAATTCAGCATTATTTTTAGAGACGTTGCATTACAACGTCTCTTATTAAATTATTAGTCGTGTCAATTACGGCAGATATGATATTAATCAGTCTACCGCAATGAAAAAATAGCTTTGATTGTACTATTTTTTAGACTGAATTTGCTGTATCAACTCATAAAAAGGCTGCCAATTATCTTCTTGGGCAATTGCTTCCCAAGTAGCTTCAATCACAGGTCTTAATAATACCGTTTTGGGATTATTAACAGCTAGAGTTTGGGAAATTATATTGGTGCGATCGCTATCAAAATCGTTCAAAATTTGATGGTATAGTATGCACCAATCATCAAATATTCCCGATGCACCGGGTACTGGCACAATATCGGAATTATTCATCACAAAACCTGGTTCATCTCGCCATTTCGATGAAAAAGTACGAGCCATCTCATAAAAAAACTGGTGATAACCAACTTGGCTATCTTTTAAAAATTCAACTGTTAGATTCAACAGTTCCGCAGCTTGTGGATGGGACAACTCCGAAAAACCTAACTTTTTCAACATCAAAGAACTGTATTCAGCTTGATAATGCTCATCAAACATTTCTAATCTAGCTTCCATTTCGCCCTTATCAATAATCGCCTTTAAAGGTTCTTGGAGCATTTGTAAATTCAACTTGCAAATACTTGGTTGATTACCGTAACAGTAGCGCCCATAATAGTCAAAATACGCAGCTATAAAGGATGGGTTATAACTCGGAATAAATGCGTAAGGCCCATAGTCAAAACTCTCTCCAGTAATCGACATATTGTCAGTATTCAGGACTGCATGACAAAAGCCAGCCGCCATCCATTGTGCTACTAGTTCTGCGACCCGTTTAACTAATTCGGCGTAAAACAGGATATATTTATCTTCTTCAGCATTTAAGTGTCGATAATACTGCTCAATTACGTGGTCTAACAGCTTCTTAGTTAAATCTGGACGCTGGAAATAGTGCAGTCGCTCAAAAGTGCCAAAGCGAATATGAGAACTGCTCATTCTAATCATCACAGATGAACGGGTAGGCGAAGGTTCATCGCCCCGCCAGAGTGGTAAACCTGTTTCAATCATGCTCAGACAGCGCGAAGTACGTACACCCAAGTAATGCAGCGCTTCCGCAGCCAGAACTTCCCGCACCCCACCTTTGAGCGTGAGCATACCATCGCCACCACGGGAGTAGGGCGTTCTCCCAGAACCTTTAGTGCCAAAATCGTATAATTCGCCATCATTGGCGCGTACTTGTCCGTAGAGAAAGCCTCTACCATCACCCAACTGTCCGTTATATTCACCAAATTGATAGCCGTGATAACGCAGTGCTAACAACGGTTTGCGCCCCTGAAATTGACCAAAGGCTGCGATGAAATCTTCGTCTTTGACTACTTGGGGGTCTAGACCGAAACGGGGTAATAGTTCATCGTTACGCCAACGCAGGAGGTGTTGAGGAAATTCTGCCGCCGCAACCTCATCGTAGTAGTCGCCTCCTAGAGATTCTAAGGCGGTTTCGTAGTTGAGGGTGAGAAAAGGATTGCTAGAATTCTTGTCGTTTGGAGTTTCAGCCAGAGTCATTACGAGCAAAGCTAATTCATTCTTCCTTTAATACTACCTCTGGCTTCAGCATCATCAGCATAGACGTAAAAAGCGACCCATATCTCAAATATGGCAGCATCGCTATCAAAATCTGCCAGACGCACAAAATACCCAACTGAATTCTGGCTCACCTCGACTGCGCTCGGCGACCACCTGACTCCTGAATTCTGTTTTGATAAAGCTTTGCAAATAAAAAAATAAGACTGGCTCAACCGAAGTTTGGATAAAATCCGCCAGTCTCCCGAAACTTAATCTTAATTAAATAAAACTGATTTTTTATTTTTTAATTGGTTCTGATGGTGGTGCAGCAATTCCTACTGGCTTTGATGTTGTTTGTGATACCTGTGAAGCTAGAATTTTTTTCACTTGCAGGTTATAAGCTTGCAAAATTGATTGAACCTGTTTCTGTTGATCTTGATTCAGATCCAAAGATGTTAGCACTTTTCTGATTCTCTGACGCGATTGCAGTGCTGCCTTAAATTTAGTATCTTGGGACGGGTTTAATAGAGCCTCAATATCTTTATCTCTTTGCTGGCGAGCAATTTGGATTTGTAGCCGCTGTTGCTGTGTGAGTTTGATTGGCTGGTGTGATGCAGCACTAGTCTGAGTTTTTAAGGCTGGTGTGGTGGTAGAATTTGGGCCTGGTGCTGCCAAAACAACTCCGTTTAAGATGGTAGCAAAAGCGAAGATAGTCGAAAATACAGATAAGCACTTTCTAGAATTAATGAGCATTTAAAAAAACTCCTCAACTATTTAATAAAATTCGACACATCGGCTAAAGCTAACCTTAATCACTAAGCATTGTAGTGAACAAATATTACTATTGCATTTGCTTGTGGAGTTGTTGTGTATTTATTATGAATTTACTATGAATTTGTAGATATTCACAATTGATATATTAAATCCATTCTTATCTGGATATAAAAGTATTAATTAGGCGCTTTCCAAAGAGCATTTGTAAGACTTGTCAAAATATGATCTTCCCATTGTCCATTAATTAACAAATAGTCTCTAGCGTATCCTTCAACGACAAAACCGAGTCTTTTGAGTACATTACCACTGCGCCGATTGTGAGGCATATAATTAGCCATGACTCGGTGAAAATTTAACTCTTCAAATAGATATTGAGTTGCAGATTTTAACCCCTCTGTCATATATCCTTTACCTTGTTTATTTTCAGCAAGGCTATATCCCACATAGCAAAAATGAGCGGCTCCTCGGACAAAATTACTAAAATTAACCGTTCCAATAACTACGGTAGGATTTTTTTTGGTAAAAACAAATAGTTTTAACGATTGCCCATTGATAAATTCTAGAAAACTATTCTCTATCTGATATTGCCAATATTCTTCAGTGAAAAAACCATCAGCCCAAAGAGGGTAAAATGGAGTGAGATAAGTTTTGTTATCAATAAAGTATTTGAGAATTTGGGGTATATCTTCATGGATCGCTGCTCGTAATAATAGGCGATCGCTTGCAATTATTGGCAGTTCTGATATCATAAATTGCTTAATCTGCGGGATCTCTTCCAAAACATTCTCTAAATTTTATAAATTCTCTCATAACCTGTGGTTTAGCAGCTAGGGGGAATAGAATTCGCACTCCAGTTACATAAGTCTTGCTAATGTCTAATACAACTCTTGGAGAGGCTGCACTTTGATAAAGCTTTCTTACCACGCCAAGGGCAAAGCGGTAGTTGAATCTCGACTTACCTCGACTTCGCTCGGCACAAGTCGCTCGATTACCGCGCAGCGATGCACTGAGCGTAGTCGTTGTGTCGAAACTCAGTACAAGTGCCTAATGCCCAATGCAATACTTCTCGGTTAGGCATTTTTAATTGGGAATCGGGTTTTGGGAAAAGTCTACTGAGTTTGGATTAAAGGTTTTTTCTTTTCCCTTTCCCTTTTTCCCCTTTACAACAAATAGATAGAGTGAGTATTTTTGCTCTTAATCTGCCATTCAACCAAAATCTTGATAAGCTGATGTCTAATATCTAGAGCGGAAAGATTGAGAGTTAAGGGNTGATAAAGCACAGTGCAGGGCATAATTTCGATAAAATCGCTTTGCCTAAACGTTGTACCGCAGCAGATTCAAGTAAAAAACAGCTCAAGATTTAACCCAGTCTACAAGAAGGATAGTGATGTGGTGGGAATACGCTACGATTGGCAGGAATTAGAGATTCGGGCGATATACAACACGCCATTGCTAGAGCTTATTTATCAAGCTGCTAGCGTGCATCGCCAATATCATGACCCAACAAAAATACAAGTTTGCAAGCTTATATCGATTAAAACGGGGGGTTGTCCAGAAGATTGTAGCTACTGCGCCCAATCTTCCCGCTATAAAACAGAGGTAAAGGCGCAAGCACTCCTAGAAAAGGAAACGATAGTTAACATTGCCCAAAAAGCTAAAGAAACTGGTGTTAGTCGCATTTGTATGGGTGCAGCTTGGCGCGAAGTCCGGGATAACTCACAATTTGAGGAAGTTCTGGAAATGGTCAAGGATGTGACTGCAATGGGTTTAGAGGTGTGCTGCACTCTGGGGATGTTGACGGCAAATCAGGCTAGGAAATTAGAAGAAGCCGGACTTTACGCCTACAACCATAACTTAGATACCTCACAGGAATATTACAGCACAATTATTACCACGAGAACATATAGCGATCGCTTGAACACAATTGAGAATGTCCGTCAGACAAATGTTACTGTCTGTTCTGGCGGTATCCTGGGTTTAGGCGAAACTGTAGATGACCGGGTTGGGATGTTACAAACTCTGGCAAACTTACATCCGCATCCAGAGTCTGTACCGATTAATATTCTTTCACAAGTACCAGGCACTCCCTTAGAAAATCAGCCTGATGTCCCCATTTGGGATATTGTGCGGATGATTGCCACAGCCAGAATTTTAATGCCAGCTTCCGATGTGCGTCTTAGTGTAGGCAGGGCGAGACTTTCTCAAGTTGAGCAAGCTTTCTGCTTTATGGCAGGAGCCAATTCTATCTTTTCTAGCGACGACAACAAGATGTTGACGGTGACAACTCCCTGTCCAGATTACGATACTGACCGAGAAATGCTGAATTTACTTGGTTTGGGAATGCGTCCGCCTTCCCAAAGACAGGAGAAGGTAACAAGTCCGGCTGTTGTAGGGTAAATATCTAATTGTGGGATAACCAAAAGGCCCATCCCACAATAAATAATTAGATATTCTGGCGTTGCATATTTGCGGGATGATTTTGCTAGTTTTGTGGGATGGGCATCTTGCCCGTCCCTTGTATGTCAGGGTTCTCGTGTCGCCCACCCTACAATAATCATCCCTTGATTCAGCAACGCCGATATTCTTTACTTGAATTCCCTAAGCAGGTGTCAATAAAATCAACTGCTGTTGCAAAAGGGTTCTTACCTCATCCAATCCCAGTTCTACATTTGTCAATATCTCTGCAACTGCGGAGTTTTGATCACATCTTTGCATAAACTCAAACTCTGCTACAGATAAATTAACTATCTGGTAATCATAATTAAAGAAACATTGACTGGGAAATCCCTCAAGACAAGGATTCAGTTCGGGAATCGCTGCTAGTAGAGCGTTATCATCTGACCAGTCGGCTTTGATTAAAGGAGGACGACCGAGGAAAAACTCGTAATGAGTTACTTCTGGGTCTAATAATTCTATCAGGCGATAAAGCTGGCGATCGCTCAATTCTTTTGCCCGTTCTACTAACTCTGGTGCTTTGCCCAAAAGTCTCTCTAAATCCCAGAAACTCGGATTCGAGAAACCAATAAATTCCAATCCCGAAGCATCTATTAATTCAAACAGCGTTTCAATGTTGTAGTCAATTTCTTGAGGATGAACGTACATATCAGCAAAGTATTCATCCTTGTTGTTTTCTAGTGACCAACGTTGTTTATCGTATTTGACAATTCGGTTATTTTCTGGTAGAGAAGCGAATATTTGTCGCCCGACTTGGACACCATCGCGGTAGTCGCCTTTTTTATCACCTTGAATAAGTGCGATCGCTTTTTGCATGAGTTGAATTTCCCAGCGTCCCAACTCCCCATACACAAAAATGTGCATCAAGCCGCCTGGAGCTAACTTCTTCGCCAAAGCTTGAATCCCACGAATGGGATCGGGGGTATGATGCAAAACGCCAACACAGTTAATTAAATCAAACTCACCCGGTAACTGTTCCACATCAAACAAACTGAGGTGGTGAAATTCAACGCGGTTAGCCCCTGAACGCTGACAACGTTCTTTGGCTACAGCTAAAGCACCAGTACTGAGGTCAATTCCCACAACAGAAGCTTGAGGATTGAGGTGAACTAAGTACTCTGTACCCACACCAGTACCGCAACCTGCATCTAAAATCCGAATATCTTGCTTTTGGGGTTTTTGACCTGTGCAGAAGTTATGAGCAGCTAGCCAATTCCAGCGCCAGTTGTAGCCTGGAGGTGGTTCATCCAACAAAGCTTCGGGCGGAAAGGGGTAGGTATTGTAGAGTTTGGCAACAGCAGCACTAACAGTTTGGGAATCGGACATGATGAGAAATAACGCAGCATTTCTGAGTTTAGCGGATAGTGGCTGATTAGAGCAAAGATTACTATTGTTTATTTCCTGATATTTATCCAACAGCAAAGTCAGTAAATTGGCGTTTATCAATAATGATAAAGCCTACTTTTTACGTTGTGCAGCACATTTTAAATTGAAAAATTATAGTGAAGCTGTAGATGACTGTAACAAGGCAGTTAAGATAAATCCCAATAATGACGAAGCCTACTTTTTACGAGGCGCTAGTCATAGTATGAATAGGAATATGTATCAAGGAATGGAAGATTTTCGGAAAGCTGCAAGCTTAGAAAACGAAGAAGCTAAGGAAATCCTCAAAAATATTCAACAATAGCCAGGTAATCAGTAATTTAAGCATTTTTATAAATTGCTCTTAAGTTTTTTACTATTAATAAATAAATTTAATTATGCTTGGTATAAATTAAGATGTAATCCAATCTTCTAAACGCAAATTAGGAACTTTCTCAAAATCCTTCCGGTTGCGGGTTACTAAAATACCATTCACCGACAGCGTAATTGCCGCAATGCGTAAATCTTGAGTACCAATGCGGATTCTTTGACGAATTAAGTCTTCGTAACAATTAATAGCATACTCGTCAAATGCTAGCGATCGCACAAAATTAAGATATAGTCCAATCTTCTAAACGTAAATTAGGAACTTTCTCAAAATCCTTGCGGTTGCGGGTTACTAAAATCCCATTCACCGACAACGTAATTGCAGCAATGCGTAAATCTTGAGTACCAACGCGAATTTTCTGCTTAACTAACTCAGCATAAACATTACAGGCTTTAGTATCAAATTCAAGTAATTTTATATTTTTGAAATATTCTATTTCATCCCATAATCCCTTGTATCCCCATATTAATTTGTCATACTTAGACGGTTGATTACTATATTTGTTGATAACATTCAGCCATCCTTTAACTTTCTCCTCAAATGTAATCACTGTTATAGCCAAATTTTCATGATTCTGCTGTCTTATGCGTTGTGTGACTAGTGGATGACTATTTTGAAATAACGACAGATGGTCTGTATCTAATATCCACATAATACTTACTTTGTCTCATTATCCAAATCAATTTGACTCCGTTCAGATTCTATATATTCCAGAGCTTCTGTAAAAAGAGGATTATCTTTGTGCATTCCTGCAAATTTCATCCAAGGATGTTCGGTTTGGGGAGGTTCAATTTCCAAAGTCACTATTTCTGGTTCTCGTTCTTGTAAAAGTTGAATTAGTTTCTCTAGCGCTTCTTCTTTAGTCACACCAAAGCCTTTAAAATCTGGTAAGCCTAGCACTGTCGCACTAATTCCGCCATCTGGTTGATTTTCAATTACCACATCATAATTTAACTTGGGTACAGTATTGTTAGGATAAGTTTTTACAGTTAAATTCATAATATTTTGAACCTTGAAGTTTTATATTGATTATAACTGCTGACCCACTTACTGCTAACTTGAGAGTTTGTACGTGTTAGCGTAGCGTTTCGTAGATGACTACAAACCTTTAAGAATTTACACTGCCTTNACTTATCTATGGTTTGATTTTTATCATATTGTCTTTTGCGATCGCACCAATGATTTACAACCAATCAGAGTTTAATTTACGCTGTGAATGGGGACCACAAGGAGTTGCTCAACTTGCTCCTATCAGTGATGTAGTTGTGATAGTTGATGTTCTCTCTTTTTCTACCTGCGTGGAAATTGCCACCAACAACGGCGCGATAATTTTTCCCTACGCATATAGAGATGAATCAGCCATAGATTATGCCAAGTCAGTACAAGCAGAATTGGCAAGTCATAGACAACGTTGGACTACAACTGGATATTCTCTTTCACCAAAATCGGTAGCTGAAATTCCTGCTGGAACCAGACTAGTTTTACCATCACCTAACGGTTCTTTCCTGACTTTACATACAGGAAATACACCAACTTTGGCTGGCTGCTTGCGAAATTGCCAAGCTGTGGCGCAGTTTGCTCAAAAGTATGGTGGTAAAATCGCTGTGATTCCTGTAGGTGAGAGGTGGAAAGAAGATGGTAGCCTCCGCCCTGCATTTGAAGATTTAATTGGTGCTGGGGCAATTCTCAGTTATTTAGATGGCAGTCTATCACCAGAAGCCGAAGTCGCTGTGACAACATTTCAGGCTTTCCAGCAGGATTTACCAGGGTACTTGAAAAAATGCAGTTCGGGTAAAGAGTTGATTGAAAGAGGTTTTGAGTTAGATGTTGAACTATCCGCCGCCTTTAACATCAGTAATTGCGTGCCTTTATTTAAAGATAATTCCTATGTCAACGTAAGTTCGACGAACCTCTCTCTGCCTTGAATTAAAGTTAAAGTCTGTGCTTATCCGATTCCAAGAGGGACGGTTTTGTGTAGTCAAACCTCTAAGAATTTTTTTGATTGAGTCAATTATAGGGACACTATATCAGCCGTCGAATTCACGTTATCTAAATTCCAGAAACAAGGTTAATTAGGTGTCACAGTTCTAATTATGCATATGCCATATTGATATGCCTTTGACTTGCCAAGTTACTCTTGTGTTTTTCCCAAGCAATGGTTGTGTTGATAATCTCGTCTAAATCATTGTGTTTTGGTTGCCAACCCAAAACCCTATGGATTTTATCAGCACAAGCTGCAACACAGGCAGGATCGCCTGGACGACGTGGTGCGGCAATAACGGGAAAATCTACACCAGAAATAGCCTTGACTCTTTCAATAACTTGTCGCACGCTGTATCCTTGCCCATAACCGCAATTGAAAATTTGGCTTTCCCCTCCTTTTTCTAAGTAATCCAAAGCATCTAAGTGAGCAGTAGCCAAATCTTCAACATGGATATAGTCTCGAATTGCAGTTCCGTCGGGCGTAGGAAAATCAGTACCAAAAATTCGGACTTCTGGCTTGCGCTTGAGTGCTGCATCACAAGCAGCTCGAATCAAATGAGTGGCATTCGGTGACATTTGCCCCAATAGTCCACTCGGTTCGGAACCTGCTACATTAAAGTAACGTAAAATTACGTAGTTTAGTGAAGATACTGCTGCATAGTCCTGGATCAGCCACTCACTCATCAACTTTGAACGTCCGTAAGGATTAATGGGTTGTGTAGGATTCGACTCAGTAACAGGATTGTCTTTTACTTCTCCGTAAACTGCGGCTGTGCTAGAAAAAATGAACTTGTTAACACCCATAACGCTACAGCAGCGCAGCAAATTTAAGGTGTTGCGGGTGTTGTTGGCGTAGTAGTCGAGGGGATGAGCTACTGATTCTGGAACAATCAGACTAGCGGCAAAGTGTAAAACGGCGCTGAATTTATGTTGGGCAAAAACTTGATAAAGATGGCCACTGTCTACTAAATCACCAATAATTAGTTTCCCGTGTAGTACTGATGCTGGTGAACTTGTAGAGCAGTTGTCGTAGACTACGACATCATAACCAGCTTCCCCTAGTTGGCGAACTACATGGGAGCCAATGTAACCAGCACCGCCAGTTACCAATATTTTATTTTTCATTTCTTTTTCCTTATCTACCTTTACCTAACAAAACAACTCGAATCGTTTTGAAGGCGATCGCTAAATCCAACCAAATGGAATAATTTTTGATGTAGTACAGATCGTATGACAGCTTTTCGTAAGCATCTTCTATAGATGCTCCATAGGGATACATAACCTGTGCCCAGCCTGTAATTCCAGGTTTGACCAAATAACGAACTTCATAGTAGGGAATCGCTTCTTTGAGTTTGACATCAAATTCTGGTCGTTCTGGACGAGGCCCAATCAGACTCATTTCACCTCGTAAGACGTTCCATATTTGGGGTAATTCATCAATACGTAACAAACGTAGCCAGTATCCGACTCTGGTGATTCGTGGATCGCGTTGACTAGCCCACTGCGCCCCCAACTTTTCTGCATCCTGATACATGGAGCGAAATTTATAAACTCTAAATGGTTTACCATGTAACCCACTTCGCTGCTGACTGTACAATACTGGACTAGGGCTATCTAGTCTAACTAGTAATGCAACCAACAACAGAAGTGGTGCAACTAATACTAGTAAAAAGAGTATCAAGATGATATCGACATGCTCGCTTCAGTTTCATACTGAAGTAACCAGGCATTAGGTTAAAACCATCACTAAAAGCCAACCATTTGTCTTGTAACAGCGAGGAAGGTAGTTTATACCAAAATGTTTCGTAAACATCTGGCAATGTATAAACCGGAATGCCTCGCAACCGCATCTGCATTAACTGTTGTGCTTGAGACGTAGAAAAGTTTATCTGGGCTGTAACTATAACCCCAGACCAGGATTCTTGACTCCATTGTGACAACTCGCTCAGGCTTCCCTGATAACTCAGATTTCTTTTTGGTAAGTCTATAGTTTTTTGGTTTTCCTCTGCTAGAAGAGTCAATTTCCCTAAAGGATTCAGTCCTAGCAATTTTTGTGCAAATTTGATCGCATTATCCCCGCCTCCTAGTATTAACCAACGGCTTTTCAGAGCGTGCGATCGCACCCATCTTACTGCTAACACGCGCAATATTATTGCCCAGATAGTAAAGATTCCCAAGCTAGGTAAAAAGACACTCCGCCATGTTACCGGATTATTTTGGGCAATACCTGACAAGTAAATTAGGGCAGAAATAAAGAATGCGATCGCAATGCTACAAATAATAATTCGAGCGGGCGCTCTTAAACCTGAAATTTGCCGATCTGGATGGTAAGCATCTGCTAAATAAAATGCTGCAAGTATCATGCAGACAAATGTATAAGGTAACGGATTTAGCCAATGTAAGGGTTGATCTAAACGCAACCATTGTGCGATCGCTAAACAAATTAGCAACCCAAAAATATCCCCTAACAAAAGCAATATCGGTAGGCTACGGACTATATTTGGCAGCCTAGTATTGGTAGGTAAACTAACATAACTTGTGGAAGTCATTGGTTTCTATTATTCTTCAGTATCCTGATATCGATTTCTTCGTTAAAACCAGCAAGAGATTCAAAGAAGGGAATATTAAAGACCGGCCATATTGTGCCAAAACATACAAAAATAAGAAATTTTCGTATGCTCTGTTTTTCAAAGAAATTGGAGATGTAAGTATTACAAACTAGGAGGGGGAACTATCTGTGTGTCGGTATAGCATATCTGTAGGAGATACATCTTAACTGGCATTGGCTGTACGAACTACACTACGGCTTCAAGGTTGTTCTTTTGACATTTGCATTATGCCATGAGTGTAGTCAATCTGAACTTTATATTTCATTTATTAGTTAGCGTATATTTGCTGCTAAAGTAGATGTTCACGAAATAACAAAATAAGGAAAAATCTTATACAAGCTGTTGAAATGCTGTTATTAAATTAATACAAAAGAAGTAAGTGGGTGAAAAAAAACATAACCATGTTAACAAGGATAAATGAGGCTAAAAGCTTGTTATCTTCTATATCTTGCCTTCTACTTCCTGCCCGATCTCAACTACAAATATTTACGTTTTTCTGCTTAATGAGTTGAAATAAATTCTTTTCAATGTAATCTAAAATTCTAAAAAAAAATTAAAAACACCTTGACATTTAGATAATATTTCTGGGATAAATCTAAGGAAATCTAATAAAAAACAAACACTTTAGAGAATACGGTCACTTGTATTATGATTTTTTATACAGATAATTAGTAATTAATCCTAATTATGTCCAAATGACTATACTTGGACTACCAAAATTGTGAAGCAAAATTAGTAAAAACAATTTCAGGTATTCGTAACATACTCCATGCCCTCTAACCAAGAAGACCAAAACTCCTTAGATTTGCAGCAATACTCGCTACTTCTAAAAAGGCGTTGGCTAATTATAGCTGCGGTGACTGCCTCTATTTTTGGACTGTCAGCTTTAAGTGCTATCAAGCAAAAACCAATTTATGAAGCAGAAGGTAAGTTGCTTTTCAGTAAAACTGACCGCGTTTCTTCACTGACAAGTCCCTCGGCACAAGTTGGGGAGTTGAGAAGTGTGACTGAAATCAACAGTCCGTTGGATACAGAAGCAGAGGTTATTCGTTCTAATCCAATAGTTGAGAAAACTATTGCTAGTCTCAGGTTGGTAGATAAGCAAGGAACACCCTTGGAAATAAATGAGTTTCTCGAAAAAGTCAAAATTAAAAGTGTCCGGGGTACAGATATTTTGGCGATTTCGTACAGCAGCAGCAATCCAAAAGAAGCCGCAGATGTTGTGAATTCGCTGATGAAATATTACCTGGAGAACAATATTCAGATTAACCAAGCCCAAGCGACAGTGGCAAAGAAGTTTTTACGCAAGCAACTGCCTGAAGTTGAAGCAAGGGTAGTCAGATCGGAAGCAGCTTTGCGTAGATTTAAAGAAGAAAGTCGGGTAATTGCTTTAGAGCAAGAAGCAACAAAAGGAGTGGACAAACTCGCGGATTTATCAGACCAGATTACCCAAGCCCAGGCAAATTTAACGGATGCTAAGACTCGCTCACAACTTCTGCAACGTCAATTGAGATTGAATTCGCAGCAAGCTGTGGATATGGGTAATTTAAGCCAATCAAAAGCTGTGCAGGAGGTATTAACACAGTACCAACAGGTGCAAAACCAGTTAGCAGTAGAAAAGACTCGCTATACAGACAAACATCCGGCGATCGCTAATTTGTTAGCAAAAGAAGCAGCCCTCAAAAAGCAGCTACAGACGCGAATTTTTGAGAATGCAGGTAGAGAAAAATCTGTACCAGCCCAGAATTTAGGGATGGGAGAACTCAAGCAGACTTTACTGGCCCAACTGGTACAGTCGGATGTAGAACGTTCAGCATTAGCTAACCGAATTACAGTTTTGCAGAATGCATATACACTTTCTCAAAGACGATTGAGTGTTTTACCCCAACTGCAAGAAAAACAGCAACAGCTAGAGCGACAGTTGCAAGTTGCTACATCTACTTATGAAGAACTGCTAAAGCGATCGCAAGAAGTCGATGTAGTAGTAAATCAGAATGTCGGTAATGCCAGGGTAATATCTGCGGCTTTACTTCCTAAAAAAGCTGTTCCTTCTAAAATTGCCTTTCACCTAGCGCTGGGTGGATTTTTGGGAATTTTGCTGGGTGTAGGGGTAGCTTTGATCTTAGAAGCTATGGATCGATCCCTCAAAACTCTTGAGCAAGCCCAGCAGTTCTTAGGTTATTCTTTACTCGGTACGATTCCTCTCTTGGGTCAAAAAGCTAAAAACAGTGGGGAAGGTTTAGTCGAACTACCAGTCAAAGATAATCCATATTCGGGAGCAAGTTCAGCCTTTGAGATGCTTCAGACGAACCTGGATTTGACTATCGACCATCGACCACTAAAAGTAATTGCCGTAGTTAGTTCAGCTCCAGGTGAAGGTAAATCATTTGTGGCTGCAAATTTGGCAGTAGCTCAGGCACATATGGGGCGCAGAATCCTATTAGTAGATGCGGATATGCGTCACTCCTCCCAACAGGAAATCTGGAAACTATCAAATCCAGTCGGACTAAGTAATGTTTTAGTTGGTCAAGCAGAGTTTCGCAACGCCACCCAAGAAGTATTAGTTAACTTGGATTTATTAACGGCTGGGACAATCCTAGCGAAACCCGCAGCATTGCTAGATTCGCAGCCTATGGCTTTGTTAATTCAAGAGGCAGTCAAAGACTATGATTGTGTAATTATTGATACTCCTGCCTTGAGTTTGTTTGGTGATGCACTCATGCTAGGCAAGATGGCAGATGGAATATTGCTAGTTGTACATCCTGGAGTGCTTGACCGTGCTGTTGCTAAGAATACGAAAATGATGCTAGAGCAAGCGCGATCGCGTGTTTTAGGAATGGTGGTAAATGGGGTTACTGCTGAAAAAGCGTCTGGTTACTATCACTCCAGGGGATCTGACGGTGGAAAAAGGTCTGTTTTGAGTCAGATAAATGTGCCTGGGATAAGAGCTTGATGAAGTTTATTTATTGACTGGACTATATAACTCTGGGGATAGGGGTATTTTCATGATGAGAAAACAGACGCTCGAGCCTCGGCAGAAATTAGTGATTAAGGCAGGGCGAATCGAGCAGCAGTATTGGCAGGATATCTGGAAGTATCGAGAATTGTTTTACTTCCTGGCATGGCGAGACATCTTGGTGCGCTATAAGCAAACGGCGATCGGACTGGCTTGGGCATTACTGCGGCCTTTTTTGACAACGATGGTGTTTACGCTGGTATTTGGTGTTTTACTCAAGGCACCGTCGGCGGGTGCGCCTTACCCGATTGTGGTGTTTTCGGCGATGCTACCTTGGCAGTTCTTTTCCAATGCCTTGAGTGAGTGTAGTAATAGCTTAATTAGTAATTCTAATTTAATTTCTAAGGTTTATTTTCCGCGTTTGATTGTGCCAACGAGTGCGGTGATTGTGAGTTTTGTGGATTTTATGATTTCTGCGATCATCTTGTTGGGCTTTATGGCGTGGTATAACTTTGTACCAGATTGGCGGATTTTAACGCTGCCGTTGTTTATTGCGATCGCCTTTGCGGCAGCGATGGGGTCGGGATTATGGCTGGCAGCATTAAACGTAGAATATCGGGATTTCCAATATATTGTGCCGTTTATTGTGCAGTTTGGACTTTATATTTCACCAGTGGGTTTTAGTAGTAGCGTGGTGCCGGAACAGTGGCGACTACTTTACTCGTTAAATCCAATGGTAGGTGTGATTGATGGGTTCCGGTGGGCAATTTTGGGTAAAAATTTTGACATTTATTTACCAGGATTTCTCTTGTCGGTGGCGTTAGTGATATTAGTGCTGATTACCGGAATTTATTATTTTCGCCGGATGGAGCGCAAGTTTGCAGACATTATTTAAGCACATAGGTTCAAAAGTTGTTAGCAGTTGGAGAATATATGGCAGATACGGTGATTAAGGTTGAAAACTTAAGTAAGAGCTATGTGTTGAGCCATCAGCAGGGGGGATATCGCTATAAGGCGTTGCGCGATGTCATGGCGGATGGGGCGAAATCGATCGCAAAGACTTTGAACCCTTTTTATCACAACGCAAAACGCAAAACACAAAACTCGAATCGTGAGGAATTTTGGGCAATCAAGGATCTGTCGTTTGAGATTAAGCGGGGCGATCGGGTTGGAATTCTTGGGCGGAATGGAGCGGGCAAATCGACATTACTGAAGCTTTTGAGCCGGATCACGGAACCTACTCATGGCAGTATTGAGATTACGGGGCGAGTGGCGAGTTTGCTAGAGGTGGGGACAGGTTTTCATCCTGAGTTGACAGGGCGGGAAAATATTTACCTCAATGGCGCGATTTTGGGCATGGAGCGGCAACAGATCAAACGCAAGTTTGATGAAATTGTTGATTTTGCAGAGATTGAAAAATTTTTAGATACGCCTGTTAAACGCTACTCTTCTGGGATGTATGTACGCCTCGCATTTTCGGTTGCAGCACATTTAGAGCCAGATGTTTTGATTGTGGATGAAGTTTTAGCAGTTGGAGATGCAAATTTTCAGAAAAAATGTCTTGGCAAAATGCAGGAAGTATCCAACGATCAAGCTCGAACAGTTATATTTGTAAGTCATAATATTGAAGCAATTCAACGGCTATGTTCTAAATGTTTGTTACTAAATAAGGGGCAGCTAATTAGTTACGAGAATACAAACAGCGTCATAACTCAATATTTATCTAGTAACTCTTATTCTTATCAAGCTTTACCCAACGAGTGGATAAACTTAAGTAATGTAACTCGCAATGGCAATGGACAAGCTCGTTTTATTGCTGCTCAATATAGGAGTTCAAAAAAAGATATTTCTTTTAATGCTTATTCCAATGGTGAACTTGAATTTCTACTGAATATTGAATCAGATTCTTCAAGAAATATTGGAAGTCTTGCAGTTGTTGTGTATAACCATTTTGGCATCAAGTTGGTAAATGCAGATATTGTATCACTTGGACAAATAATATCCCTTCAGCAGGGAGAAAATATAGTTCAATTAAACATTGAAAAACTACATTTAAAATCAGGTAATTATGTCATTGGTCTTTGGCTTTCCGATTCTTCATTTCATACTATCTTTGATTATATTGAGTCGGCATTTGAAATAGAGGTGGTTGAACTTCCATCCGAAGAGTTTGGTATAACATGTGACGGGTTAGTAACCTGTAACTTTCAAGTATTCTCAAAGCCAATCGCCGATTCAAATCTAAATTTAAAAACCTAGAAATAATTCACTGAGAGACTTCTAGAGATAGCCTGATGTTTATTTAATACAAAAAACATCCCTTTTGATACAAGATAGATAAGAGAGAAGGCATGGAAAAGCAAAATGTTCTTTATTTCACAAGTTATCCTTTAGACTCTAATAATGGTTGTGGAATGGCACTTTTAAATGATATTTATCAATTATCTCAGATAGAAGACATCAACCTTTATGTTGCTGTTACTTGTAACGAAAGTAATCAATTAGAAACCAAAATACAATTAGAAAAGCTGAAAGTTAAATATTACTTAACTACTCGATTAACTCCTTCTGAAAAAAAAGAAAATTTCTTAAAAGAAGTAGTAAAAATATATAAAAGATTAGTGTATAAGATACGATCTACTTTTAGCTTTCAGAATGTAACGTACTACAATTTTGATCGAGCAAAATATGTTTCTGAATATTTAACTGAACTCTGCGAACAACTCTCGATTCAAGTTGTTATTGTTGAACAACTATATAGTATTTTATGGTTTAAAAATTTCCTGAAACTTAAACAAAAAAAGATATACCTTGCAACTGATAAAGAGGCAGAATTTTTTAAGGCTCTTGCTCCCCATAATTGGTTCAATTACAAATCTCAATTTAGCATTTTTATTAGTTATTTAAGACTTAAAAGTTTTGAAAAAAAAGTCTGTAAATTGGCTGATAAATGTATATTTATGTCCGAAGCAGATATTCCCAAATATTTACTAGCTAATCAAAAAGTATCGATCAATTCACAAATACTTCCGCCTAAAATCGGCGGCTGGCGTTATACAAATTCAAAGACAGTTTTCTTTGCTGGTAATATTAATTTTTATTTCAATTTTTTAGCTGTAAAATGGTTAATTTATGAATTATCTCCGAGATTATTAAGACTAAATAATACAATAAAAATTGTGATCACTGGTACAGATTTTCATAATATACCCAAAGATTGGACTATAGAAAATAACGTTCATATTCCTGGTTTTATTCCTAAAAAACAGCTTGAGGATTTGTTTGAGACTTCCGATATTTTTATATGTCCTATTGATAATGATTTTTCAGTAAAAATGAAATTAGTCGAATGTGTTTCTTATGGAATGCCTTTCTTTGCAACTGAGCCTTGTCTTAAAGCATTACCATATTTATCTGGCTTACCAATTTTAGATATTAATAGCCCTGACGAAGCAGCAGCTTATATTTGTGATACTTTATCGAGAAAAGAAGTCTTAGAGCAATTAAGTCACCGAATCTTAGAAGATGCTTTTAATTTTGCTAATACTCGAAAAGATTGGTGGACAAAAACTGTTTTAGATATGTAAATATTTAACTTTAAATATTGAGATAATTATCAGAATTCATTTATCTCAATTGACAACAATCATCAAATACTAGTTATTACAACATAACCAAAATGACTACTTTCCATCAATCAGTTTTAGTTACTGGAGTAGCGGGATTTATTGGTCGTTACGTTGCTCGGTATTTCTCAGAGCAAGGTTGGTCGGTAATAGGCGTTGATAATTCGCCTCCTGAAAATGCTCCCCTTCACAACTTAACAGTCTATCATCGTCTCAAATTACCCGACCCCTCTTTAAATAACTTATTAAAGGAATATTCTCCTAAAGTTTGCATTCATTGTGCAGGGCGTGCCTCTGTTGGCTTATCGATTGTAGAACCAGATATTGACTTTCAATCTAACACAGCTTTAACTTTTGCAATTTTAAATGCGTTGCGAATTAATGCGCCTAGATGTCGATTTATTTTTCTTTCTAGTGCAGCTATTTATGGAAATCCAGAGTCATTACCTATTGGAGAAACTCAACGCTGTAACCCCATTTCTCCGTATGGATTTCATAAGTTACAAAGTGAGCAACTATGTTTAGAATTTAGCAAAGTTTATGATTTACCAACTGCAAGTGTCCGAATTTTTTCTGCTTATGGCCCGGGTTTACGCCGTCAAGTCCTTTGGGATATTTGCCGACAAGCAATTTATCAACCCCTAGTTAAGTTACAAGGAACTGGCAAAGAAAGCCGTGATTTTATTCATGTACTCGACATTGCCAAAGCTTTATTAGTAGTAGCAACTTCTGCACCAATGCAAGGAGAAACATATAATTTTGCAAGTGGAAGAGAAGTTACAATTTCAGAACTAGCGGAGATGGTGTTTAAATCCTTAGACTACAAAGGTAGTGTTGAATTTGATGGAATCGTTCCTGTTGGAACCCCCATTAATTGGCAAGCTGATGTTACAAAATTAGGAAGTCTAGGAATAACCGATTTTTTATCTTTAGAACGGGGTGTCCGTGTTTATGCAAATTGGAGTTATGCAGAACTGTTGGGCATATAGTTCTTCTTTAAAAAAGCCATACTCATTAAAATAATTTTTTTCATGAACACAGAACAGTTAAAACTAATCGTCCAAAAGATATTACCATCTCCTATCCACCACTGGCTAAAGTCTCAATATAATAAGGTACGACTGGGTAGTCTGCAAAGCTTAAAACCTATAAATTCAAGTTGGGGTTTTGAACAAGGAAAACCAATTGACCGCTACTATATTGAGAATTTTTTGGGTCGCTATTCAAATGATATTCATGGGCACGTATTAGAAATTGGAGATAACTATTATACTCAGCAATTTGGAGGCGATCGCGTTACTAAAAGCGATGTATTGCACGTTCAAGATAACCCCAATGCAACAATCATCGCAGATTTAACAGATGCAGGACACATACCATCAAATACATTTGACAGCTTTGTTTTGGTTCAGACGCTTCAGCTAATTTACGAAGTGCGACTAGCGCTCTTAACAACCTACAGAATTATGAAACCAGGAGGTGTTGTTCTGGCTACATTTCCGGGAATCACACCACTCAAAGATCAGGAATGGAACAATTGCTGGTGTTGGAATTTTACAGCCCTATCTGCACAGCGGCTATTTGAGGAGGTTTTTCCTAAAGAGAATATTCAAGTCGAAACCCACGGAAATGCTTTGGCAGCCACAGCTTTTCTTCAAGGATTGGTAGTTCAAGATATACCCAAGGGAAAGCTAGATTATCATGACCCTAGGTACGAGGTAACTATCACCGTCAGAGCAGTGAAACCTGATATGAGGTGATGGAATGAAAATACCTGGAAGTGACAAATTGCAGCGAACAATTCGACGACTCCAGAAAAATTTAGCATCCTCTAAGGGGCTGATTTTGATGTACCATCGCGTCGCTGAGGTAAAATTAGACCCCTGGAGTCTGTGCGTAACTCCCCAAAACTTCGCCGAACAACTAGAAGTTTTGCAAAAATATTACCAACCCCTTAGCCTCAAGCAATTCGCGCAAGCGCATCGAGATGGCAATATTCCAGATCGGGCAGTAGTTGTCACATTTGACGATGGTTATGCAGACAATCTCCATTATGCCAAACCAATACTTGAGCGCTATAGCATTCCAGCCACGGTTTTCGTAAGTACTGGCTACATAGGGAAAGAGCGTGAGTTTTGGTGGGACGAGTTAGAAAGGCTACTTTTGCAACCAGGCACATTACCTGAGAAACTTTCTCTGAATATTAATGGTAGCCTTTGTCACTGGGAGCTAGGGCAAGCAGCCAATTACACTGAACAAGACTATCAAAGCGATCGCACTTCTAAAGCTTGGCAAGCTAAACCCGGTTCTCGAATGTCTTTCTATTACTCAATTTGGCAAGTATTACTACCTTTAGCGGAACGGGAATGTTTAAAAGCTCTAAACGAGTTAGTAATTTGGGCTAATGCCGAATCTACGGTACGCAAGACTCACCGCTCCCTTTTACCGGAAGAGGTGTGTGCTTTAGGACAAGAGCAATTAGTAGAAATTGGCGCTCACACAGTTACCCATCCATTTCTTTCAGCACAATCAACAGAATTACAAAGGTATGAAATCCAGCAAAGCAAAGCTGCTTTAGAGGAGATGCTCAATTGTCCCGTGACAAGTTTTTCCTATCCATTTGGTAATTACACTCCAGAAACCCTGGAACTGACTCGAACTATTGGATTTGATTGTGCTTGCACTACAACTGAAGACATTGTATGGCGACAGAGCAACAGTTTTCAATTGCCTCGCTTCGGGATTGAAAACTGGAATGGGGAAGAATTTGCCAAGCAATTAGCGAGGTGGTTTCATGGTTGAACAGATAAATAACAAACCGTTAGTTTCTTGCATCATCATCTTTTTGAACGGTATTGAAAAGTTCTTTATAGAAGCAATAGAAAGCATTTTCGCTCAAACCTATGACAATTGGGAACTTTCGTTAGCAGATGACGGCTCAACCGACGAGAGTACAGCTATTGCGTTGCGATATGCCCAACAACACCCTGACAAAGTGCGCTATTTGGAGCATGAAGGTCATCAAAATCGCGGTATGAGTGCAACGCGCAATCTGGGAATTCGCCATGCAAAAGGTGAATATATTGCTTTACTAGATGCAGATGATATCTGGTTGCCACAAAAACTGGAGAAGCAGGTAGCAATATTAGAAGCTCACCCCGAAGCAGGTATGGTTTATGGCTCCACTCTGATGTGGTTTAGCTGGACGGGTAATCCTGAAGATGCGAAGCGCGATCGCCAACGAACTCTGGGTGTAAAACCTGATACCCTACTAAAACCGCCAACACTGCTCAAGTTGTTTTTGAAAGGCAAAGCCGAAACACCAGGCACCTGTAGCGTCCTCATACGTCGCAAACTCGTTCAAGATGTCGGTGGCTTTGAGGAGTCCTTCCGAGGAATGTTTGAAGATCAAGCTTTCTTTGCCAAAGTCTGTGTCAAAGCATCTGTCTTTGTAGAAAGTGGCTGTTGGGATATGTATCGACAACACCCAAAAAGCTCCTGTTATGTTGCACAAGCTTCAGCACAATACAATCCACTCAAACCAAATTCTACCCACTTAACTTTCTTAACCTGGTTAGAGAAATATTTGTGCGAACAAGGATACCAGGATACTGAGATTTTGCAAGCTTTAAATAAAGCATTATGGCCTTATCAGCACCCACGAATGTTCTACTTGTTGCAATTTTTTCAAGATGTTGCTCAGTCTCTTACGAGGAGGATAAAAAAATTGTGAAATTCATATTTAGACATACTCAGCATAAACCTAGCGCCTGCCAAAACTAATTGACGGATAGTTTTTCACAATGACTTGAAAAAATATTTAATTACAGCAATAAAAAAACAAATTAACTAATGAAAAGCCAATTATTATGAATGACCTATACCCTTTTCGATCTGTTATTCAACCTGTGCCCGATGGAGAACCACGACCTTTATGGTCAGTGATGATTCCCACCTACAACTGTGCAAACTATCTGCGGGAAACATTAGCAAGTGTGTTATCACAAGACCCAGGACCAGAGATAATGCAAATAGAGGTGGTTGATGACCACTCCACCAAGGACGATCCTGAAGCTATTGTTAAAGAATTAGCAGGCGATCGCGTTAGTTTTTATCGCCAGCCAGAAAATGTTGGACATGTTAAGAACTTTACCACCTGTCTACAGCGATCGCGTGGCAAACTCATCCATCTTTTGCATGGTGACGATTGCGTTCGGGAAGGCTTTTATCCCAAGATGCAACAAACATTTGATACCCAGCCAGAAATAGGAGCCGCTTTCTGTCGTCACATCTTTATGGATGAGAAAGGGCACTGGCGACACTTTTCTGAGATATTACAACCTCAAAGCGGCACAATTGATAATTGGTTGGAAAAAATTATAGTCAAACAATATATTCAAACTCCCTCTATTGTCGTTCGCCGACAAGTATATGAAAAGTTAGGTAGTTTTGACCATCGGTTTTGTTTTTATTATGAAGACTGGGAAATGTGGGTGCGAATTGCCGCACAATACCCTGTATGGTACGAAGTTGAGCCACTAGCTATTTATCGGCTACATTCTGTATCTAATACTGGACAAACTGTGCGTACAGGCAAAAATATCCAAGAGGTACGCCGTGGGTTGGAAATTGTACAGTCTTATTTGCCTGCTTATCTGCCACAATCAACAGTCGATCGGCTGATCGATGCCAATAAAAAACACTCGGCAATCTGCGCTCTCAGAACAGCCCAAAATATGCTGATGATTGGCGATTTACCTGCTGCGATCGCACAAATTAAAGAGGCATTTAAATGCAGCATTTCACCAAAGGTTATGGCATATTTTATTTACTTTACTACTCAAGCTGGATTGAAACGTTCCCTGTCATTTTATCGAAGTTAAATAAACTAAATAATACCAATTGTGGAAACTAATGAGATAGTTCCTCCAGTCATTGAAATGCTTCCAGGCTTGTTTATTGTTTTACGACTTTAAGACTTACGCACTGTACAAACGCATTATCTAGTGTATTAACTTTCAGAAAGAAAGGTATTGTCAAAATGCAAACTCCAGTTGCGTTCATCATTTTCAATCGCCCAGATAGAACCGCAAAAGTGTTTGAGGCAATTCGCCAAGCACGTCCACCTATACTCCTAGTTGCAGCGGATGGGCTCGTGTAAATCGAATAGGAGAGACCGAAAAATGTGCTGAAACGCGATCGATAATCGATCGCGTAGACTGGCCCTGCGAAGTCTTAACCAATTATTCTGACATCAATATGGGGATGAAGCAGCGGGAAGCGACTGCTTTTTCTTGGGTATTTGACATCGTTGAAGAAGCTATTCTTCTGGAAGACGACTGTTTACCTCATCCGACATTTTTTCCCTATTGCGAAGAATTATTGAGGTATTACCGTCATGATGAGCGGGTTATGACAATTTCTGGAGATAATACCCCCTTGGGCAATCCTAGAAATCGGCAGATTCAGGATAGCTATTACTTTTCGATTTATACCCGAACATGGGGATGGGCAACCTGGCGTAGGGCATGGCAACATTACGATCTAGAAATGAAAAAGTGGTCAACCATTCGCGACGAGGGTTGGCTAAAAGACATTCTCAGAGATTCCAGAGAAGTCCAATTTTGGCAAAATCAATTTCAATCTACCTATGATGGTTTTGATACTTGGGACTATCAATGGATGCTCTGTTCCTGGTTACAAAATGCCTTGAGTATTATCCCCACAGTTAATTTGATTAGCAATCTGGGATTCGATCTGGATGGAACCAATACAACAGATCGAGGCGATCCACGCTCCAATGTTCCGACACAAGCAGTGCAATTTCCATTACAACATCCCCCTTTCATGATCCCAGATCGCCAAGCCGATCGCTTCACAAGAGAAAATGTTTATATGCCAAGTCTCTTGAAACGTGTGCAGAGAAAGCTCAGAAAAACATTCAAAAATTTAAAATAATTTGTCGATCTATTAATGTTTAACCATTGAATCTACTTATGCAAATTATTCATACTAGTTATTCTGATTTATCTGGAGGTGCTGCTCGTGCAGCTTACCGGATTCATCGTTGTCTGTTACAGGCAGAAATAGACTCTCGGATGCAAGTTTTGTCAAAGACTTCTGACGATCCAACAGTTAGAGGTAATTCATTAAAAATCGGAAGAATAACAACAGAAATTCGCACAGGGATTGGTTTATTAGCCAAAAAAACCATCAAAAGTTCTGATCCAACGCGTTATTCGGCTGGACTTCTTCCTTCTAATTGGGTAAAATCTTTCCATGCCTCTGATGCAGATGTGATAAATCTTCATTGGGTAGGTGCAGAGACTTTATCCATTAGTGAAATTGGTCAGATTCGGAAACCGATAGTGTGGACGTTTCACGATATGTGGGCATTTTGTGGAGCAGAGCACTATACAAACGATGGACTTAATGCTCGCTGGCGTGAGGGTTATCGAGCAGACAACCGTCCACAAGACGAGTCTGGTTTCGATTTAAATCGTTGGACTTGGGAACGCAAGCAACGTAACTGGAAATATCCTTTCCATATTGTTTGTCCTAGTAACTGGCTAGCAGATTGCGTTCGCAATAGTGCATTGATGGCAGATTGTCCCGTCTCAGTAATACCATATCCCTTAGATTTAGATAGCTTTCGTCCGATTGAAAAAACATTAGCACGACAGCTTTTGAATTTACCTCAACAGCGATCGTTAATTTTATTTGGTGCCTTGGGCGGAACAAATGATCCTCGCAAAGGTATTGATTTATTATTACAAGCTACCAGTTTTCTGGAAAATCAAAAGTCAAAAGATATAGAAATTGAAATAGTAATTTTTGGGCAGTCACGTCCGCCACAAGTTCCTAAATTGGGTTTTCCAATTCGATACACAGGACATCTTGCTGATGATATTTCTCTGGCTCTACTCTATTCTGCCGCTGATGTTTTTGTTGCACCTTCTAGACAAGATAATTTACCGAATACAGTTGTTGAAGCAATAGCCTGCGGCACTCCTACTGTTGCCTTCAAAATTGGAGGAATGCCTGATTTAATTCAGCATAGGGTGTCAGGTTATTTGGCACAACCATACGAAGCAGAAGATTTAGCAACAGGAATTCAATGGGTTCTACAACAGCAAAAGGAAAGTAAATCTCTGAGTTTAGCAGCCCGTCGTCATGCAGAATATATGTTTGACCCAGTTCGGATCGCACAGCAGTACGTTGCGGTTTATAAGGAAGCAATGAATAGACAAAAAAAGTAAGTAACTGCTGAAAAATCCCCCACAGTGGATTTAGAATCCACACAGCTTGATAAATACTAGCTTCGTAACCGAGTATCATCAAATTCGTTTAGCAACCTCCCAGAGAAAGTGCAAGGGTTTTGAGTTTATAGACGTGATAATGTTGCACTTATAATATATAAAAATTATGCTTCTTAAATTCATCCCAGAAAAAGATAAAATCCATTCAATACATAAAGTTTTTTCTTTGTTTGGCAATTTTAAAAATTTTATTTTGATATTTGGTCTAGCTATTTGGGCTATTATTCCCTTATTAGGTGTAGTTTTTATACTTGCATATTGCCAAATTAATATTTCCCAAAATCAAATACTAGGAAACCAAAAACGTATACTTAATATATTTCCAATCTTACTAGTTTTATTTACAATTACTACATATATAGCCAGCTTTGAGCCATTTCAAGATACAATTGTATATCTTGATATTTATTCTTGGCTTCAGAAAGAAACAGGGTTGACTATTCCAGATATCGAACTAGAACCAGTCTCTTTCATTTTGCCTAAATATTTGAGTGTATTAATAGGGCCTAGTCAACTAAGTTTTTTATTCTTTCAATCTTTGAGCATGAATACGGCTTTCACCGTTTTTCCTATGCTATTTATGCCCGATTTTTATCCCTTAATCATATTAATTAATGTAACCACTCAAGGATACTATTTTCAACTATTTTGGATGAGACAAATTTATTCATGGATATTTATAATACCTGCTATCTATGTTGATAATTTTTTGATTGCTTGTCTTTGTATATATGTTGGCTATTGGACACACAAATCTTCTTTAATGTATATTTTTGGCATATTACCTGGACTATTCAAATATAAATTGATTAATGTATTAAATCCATTAAAATCGTTTTCTAAATATTTGAATCACAGATTTAGTATTATTATTTGTTTTGGCTCGATACTTTTATTTTCATCAGTAATAATGAAATCACTGCTAGATTTGACAAGTTTATTGTCATCTTTTGATGGTTCTGTATCTCAAAGAATCGATATTTATGGCGGTGGCGGTGATGACTACAGTTTTGGAGATAAGATTAAAAATCAAATACGTCCTATTCTTGATTATATTATTATCTCTATATTTATCTTGAGAACTGATCTAAGCAAAATAAATAGAGTATATAGCAAAACCAATAGAAGATATATAAGATGGATTACAACATTCTTTTTGCTTTTCTTACTTTATTTTGGGTCTTTGACATATGGATTTAACTTGAGAATTACCAGTATGTTTTTTTGCATACCTGGTTTTTTTTATATTATCGCTCTCTCTTCCGACAAACTTGATGATGCCTATAGCTATGATACTCTTATATTTATATTGGCAATTGTT
Organism: Nostoc sp. GT001; assembly: GCF_030382115.1. Lineage (NCBI taxonomy): Bacteria > Bacillati > Cyanobacteriota > Cyanophyceae > Nostocales > Nostocaceae > Nostoc > Nostoc sp. GT001. The sequence goes on along the minus strand of NZ_JAUDRJ010000003.1, from coordinate 126,930 downwards.
TTCAGGATGATTTACTTTTTTGTTAGTCTCACAGTTCCTCAAAGCTACCTAACTTTTTGGAATGGTGAACCGCTAACTACACCAATCAGTGAATATTTTTACCTTTTTTATCAGTTTGCGTTAAACCTAATTAATCATAACTAATATGAATAATTGCCAAGTATCAATAGTGACGATATCCAAAAATAATTACCAAGGATTAGAAAAAACCTTACAATCAGTTAAAGAACAAGACTATAAAATAATAGAGCATATTGTTATTGACGGAGATTCTGATGATGGAAGTAAAGAGTTTTTAGAGTCATATAACCATTCTAAAAGGTATCTTTATTTATCAGAACTAGATAATGGTATATCTAGTGCATTTAATAAAGGTTTAGAAAAAAGTAATGGGGATTTAATTTTCTTCTTAAACTCTGGAGATGTATTCTTTTCCAAAACAGTGATTTCTGAAGTTGTGCAAAGCTATATGCAACATAAATGGAAATGTGCTATCGGTGTCACTGTCACTACAAGTTTTGCTGGAGAAACTATATTTTATCGTCCGCCGCAACTTTCATCGAAGTTTCTAAAATACTTTATGTTTTTACCGCACCAGGGTTTTTTCTGTGAAACTTCCCTACATAAAAATTACAAATACAATGAGTCTCTTAAAATTTCTATGGATTACGAATTATTTCTGCGAATGCTTAAAAATATAACAATATTTTATTTGCCTACAGTAATATCAATACGCGAACCTGGAGGGATTTCTAGCCAAACTCAAAAGAGAATTATTGAGCATTCACAAATACGTTTTATCTACGCGAATAAAATACATGAAAAATTTATAATTAGTATTTTAAATACATTGATTATGCTAAAGAATTATCTCAAAATTGACTCACCTTTTGCATTCAAAAAATGAATAAATTAAATATTACATTAGCGAATATTTACTAAGACTTCAGTCATATTAAATATTTTTTTAGGATTAACCTTATTTATATCCCGTTGTGAATCATGCATATAATATATCTTTTTAGACCGAAAAATCCTAGAGTGCATCATTGCTCAGAATCTTTTTACAAAGCAATGACACTAAATAATGGTTCTGATATAACTAGTTATTCTGTAAAATACTTGTATTCCGTCACTTTACGAGAAAGTTGGTTATTAATCAAACATTTAGTGAGTCTAAATAAGCAAGAAGAAATATCAGTATTTTTCTTTTTAATCCAGTTAGATTATTTAGTATTAGCTTTAATTTTAAAAACAATTAGTAAACTTTTAAATAAAAACTTAGAAATTTCTTATTTGATGCATGAACCTAAATTTGAAAAAGGAAGGATTAACCCTTTAAAAGCATATATTGTATTTTTATATCATTTCGTTTTTGGCTATATAGGAGATAAGATATTATTGCCTAGCAATGAAGCGTTTTTGAAAGCACAAGACTTCGTTAATAATGATAAACTTTACAAGTTAAATTTATCATTTCTTTCTCTCCCAAAAGATATTTTACAAAATAATTTAGCGCAACTTAAGTTTAGTTGGGATAATGAAAAAAGTTTCTTATTGTTAGGTCGAGCAGATAGAGATAAAAATCCTCAAGGATTTTTATCTCTAGCAAATATAATTAACAAAGATTACCCAAAGCAAGCGAGATTTATTCGGGGTGGAAGTGAGAGAAATATACAAGTAAACTACGACGACAAACTAATAATTAGATTTCCTGGCTTCATTTCAAATAGCGCTAAAAGTTTCCTACTTGGTTTAAGCCACTTTGTTGTGATTCCCTACTCATTCTCAACTCAAAGTGGTGTGGTGACAGAGGCTTTGAGTTATGGAAAGCTTTTAATTATTAATGATATTCCTACTTTCTCATATTTAAAAGGTCTAAGTTTTGTCTTTTTTACTGATTTTAATGACGAAAGCTCAATGTCAAAATGTATCCATGATTTATTTAGTATGGACATAAATGATTATGAAAAACGCTATTGGGAAGCAATAAGATACTTCCAAGAAAATCATTCAGAAGCTTATCTTTCAAAAACCTTGCAAGAAATTTTATAAGTACATTTTTGTCTTTGAAATATATACAGGTGAAATACATCCATGTCGAATACAGTACCTACAGTTTCTAGCAACATACAAGCAAGCATTACAGTGGGTATTCCTTTTTACCAAGGTAGCAATATTGCACATCTTCGTGCTGCTATTGACTCTATCCTATGGCAAAGTGTACCAGCAAAGGAAATTCATTTAATTCAGGATGGTTTGATTCCAAAAAATTTGGAGGAAACTGTTAATGAATATACTGCAACTTATCCCCATATAAAACACCTATTAATTTCTCAAAACATGGGTTTAGCTCATGCGCTTAATATATCCATATTAAACTCGTCATCTAAATACTACGCAAGAATGGACTCTGATGACATTGCACATCCAGAGCGATTCAGTAAACAAATAGGTTTTTTAGAAAGTAATTTAGATATTGATATCTTGGGTACTTGGGCTTTTGTCTTTGAGGATGAATTTCCAAGAGAAAATTGCTCAATTAGGATAATGCCTGTATGTAATCAGGAGATACATGCACTGTTTCATTATCAAAATCCCTTGATACATCCATCTGTGATGTTTAGAAGTAGCGTTTTTGCTAAAACAGGACTTTATAACATGGAATTTCGTTCTGAATGTGATTTAGAATTGTGGGCAAGAGCATTGAAATTGAGAGTTGGTATTTCAAATTTATCTGAACCTTTACTTTATTATAGAAATACAGGCGTTATCAGTAGACGGTCTGCGGCTTTAGGACAGCAAATTAAAGCACGATATCAATACAATACTCTTTCACTAAAATTAAATATTCTCAAAGTAATGTCTTTACTATTTCGCATTCTTCCCTATCAAATGCAAGTTTGGGGATACAAAAAGTTTAAAAAAGAGAGAAATTTTCACCAAGATGCTCGTGAATTTTTAGTTAAATAGAAATCCAAGATTTATAATTAAATATATTCAAAATATTCAAACTACAGGTATTAATTATTATCATAAAAATCGGTGTAATATCATATCTAGTCTAGTTAATCTCCAGCAAAAAAATATTTATCATACTGTATCTCTAAGTGGGACAACGTAATTACAGCACTGACAGCTATTATGCAATACAGACCGCCAGCCAGGGAATAGAATTCCCTGTCTAATGGTGCAAGTCCTCTAGAAGAGGACTAGAAAAACTTGGGTTAAAGCACTGACAGCTATTATGCAATACAGTACAGTTTTTCTTCTTGCCCTTTTCTATCATAGCTTTCAGCTTTGAGGATGTACCTCATAGCTGCCGGAAGTGCTGTAAACATAAGAAAATATACATAACTACGCCACATAGCTCAAACTTCTTTATCCCCACTTCTCGGAGTTAAGAGATATGGGATAAAAAGTTTTGAGAATTTAGAGGTTTTATATTTAATTACTAAGGTCATTAACTTATCTTACTTGATACAACTTTACTTCATAAGGATTTAAACGAGTACTGAAACTTGCATTATGAAATAGGTTATTAATAGTTTTTTCATTCAAAGTAACTATTTTACCAGCTAAACTCTGAGTCAGTTTTACTACGAAGTTTATTTTAGTCGAAGTGTGATTAACAGCTATAATTAAAAACTTTGTAGTATTAGGAATAGGAAATAATTTAACTTCTATATTTGGGTTGTTTACTTGTACTGGATTACTTAAATCTTCTCCTCTAACAATTGCAGGAATGTAATTTCGGAATTCTTTAATAGTAGGATACAAAACTGACTCATTCCAGGAAGGTGAAGAGAGATAGTGTATCCAAAATAACAGCCCATCAGCTCCTGCAAGGACTGATAAATAAAACATATAGCGAAATTCTAACTTTGTTGGTAATCGAAAATCGGTCTGATTTCCTCTATAAGCTTGTATTACGTTCAAAAATTTTTTATTTTTAACATCAGCAAGGGAAATGACTTCGTAGAGTGCTTTTCGGTAAAATGATACCCATTGGAATTCTACAACTCCATCTTTGCAAGGATAACAATCCCACATCAGTATATCCATTGCATCACTGTAAGGTTCAATTTTTTCTATCTTGGTAAAAACTAATGCCACTGGCTTTGATTTATCTTCTTCCTTAATAGCTTTGTATACCTTTTTTAACAAATTTGGAGAAATTGGTCTAGGTTTTTTTATTTCTGGTTCATCATAAAGATACCAAGCATAAACGGAGGGATGGTTTTTATAAGTACGAATAAAGTCTTTTACTCCTGAAATATTTTCTGATTCAATTAAAGTACGAGGAATCTCAAGCAGAATTTTTATTGGTGTTTTTTTAGAAGCATCTAAAAATGCCTGTATTTTTGCCTTGCTCTCTTTTTCAACATAGGGCATTAATAAGTCAATTCCTTTAGAAGATGCTTTTATTGGTACATCCTTATTGTTGATATTGTCATACCAACCTAAAAAAAAGGGTAGACTTCGTTTCCGATTAGTTAAATATTTTTTGGGATTTAAACTCACAAGTATGCTGCTACTACTAGCTAATACAAAACCAGGAATTAAAGCTAGAAATTTACGTCGTTTTATCATCATATTAAATTTAAGAACAAGCTTAATTAAACATCACATTGATTGGTTTGGCAATATTTGGTATTACCTATGAATTATTGCAACTTATTCAAGGACATTATCTGCAATGATGACCCACCTTATACCCCAGTAGCGATATAAGCAAACTTTTCTTTGCGAATAAAACTGGTCACGTCCAACTTCGGTGATATATGCTGGGTCTCTGAAATTATTGGCAAGATTTAGAATTATAAATATTTTGTAACAGTTTTACTGCGTTAGCATTTTTTGTGGTGAATTTTAGGCGATCGCTACCACTAACGGTTATGCTTCCTTTAGTCACTGTCCCTTTTTAAGAAGTGACATCAGCATAAAAGTATAAATTTATATATTTCCCTTTGTGCCCTCGTAGTCGTGGGCTTCACTGTTGTATCTCAGAGTTGGTATTTGAGGTCTAGTCTTTGCCGTAGTGACAGCGAAAATAATTGCGATCGCAGATAGGGTAACATTGAATAAATAGTTAAAATTAAAACTTTTGTGCATAGTATTTACCCTGTATGTAAATACTGACTATTTGCAGATTAAACCACCACAAATTAAGAATTACTTACCGCGCAGTGTCAGTTGTGAATATGAGTTTAACAGTAGCAAAAACAACTTAACATCGATTAAGAAACACTGTTCATTAACTAAGTACAACATTTCATTAATTTGTAGCTAATTCTCTGCGTAGCTCTGCGTCCCTACCCTGCCAGAAGGCGTACCACTTCGTGGAAGCAAGCTACGCGTCGCGTCTCGTGAGAAGCGCTTATGCGTTTAAATAAAAAAGAAATCAGTAGACAGTTCCCAACCTACTACTTAGTTACAAAACTTAGACTTAATCTCAGACAAACTGGAGTATGCACTTTTAAGACTGGAGACATTTAAGATACAGGTTCTACATACTTCTTAATAAATCCGCCTTGAGAACGCAAAACGTTCTAATCTAAAAGCTAACTGGGTTAATTTACTGGCAGTTTTGCAGGCAATACTCTCAAGCTCATAAAGCATAGACACACCGATGTGTCAAGCCTCAAAACAATCCAGACTTAACATATAAACGCTTATGATGGGAGTTTTACAAATCCGATGAGTGTTAAGGCGAGTGGTGGAAGCTCGGTTGCGCGTCCGCAACTATATCAAACCCTAACTGTATCCACGATTACCCAAGCAGAGCAGCAAGACCGCTTCTTGGGAAATGGTGAATTAAATGAACTGGCAAGCTATTTTGCATCTGGTGCCAAGCGTCTAGAAATTTCTCAGACGTTGACAGACAATGCCGAGATTATTGTGTCTCGGGCTGCCAACCGGATTTTTGTCGGTGGTTCGCCAATGGCTTTTTTAGAAAAGCCCAGAGAAGCAGAATTAGTAACAGTCGGTGGTGGTGGTGCTAACGTTCAACAAGGGATGCAACTAGGAACCGTAACCTACGTTGAAAGTCGTGGTGGGTTCCTAGAAAATTTACGTTCAATATTTAACTCATCCCCCAGCGGTCCAACACCCGCAGGTTTTAGACCAATTAACATTGCTCGTTATGGCCCAAGCAACATGGCCAAGAGCTTACGGGATTTATCCTGGTTCTTGCGCTACGCTACTTATGCGATCGTTGCTGGCGACCCCAACATCATAGCGGTGAATACAAGGGGTTTGCGGGAAATCATTGAAAATGCCTGTTCTGGTGAAGCAACGCTAGTAGCTTTGCAGGAAATTAAAGCCGGGGCACTTTCATTTTTCCGTAATGATGCTGAGGCTACAGAAATTGTGTCTCAGTACATGGATGTTTTGTTAACAGAATTCAAAGCAGCCACACCTTCAAACAAAGTCCGCCAACGCCCTTCTATTGACCAGCAAGGGTTACAACTGCCGCAAATTTACTTTAATGCAGCAGAACGGCGTCCCAAGTTTGTGATGAAGACTGGGTTATCAAGTAGCGAAAAAAACGAGGTAATCAAGGCTGCATATCGGCAAATCTTTGAGCGCGACATTACCCGTGCTTATAGCTTATCCATATCTGACCTGGAATCCAAGGTGAAGAATGGCGACATCTCTGTGAAAGAGTTTGTCCGTCGTTTAGCTAAATCTCCCCTTTACCAAAAACAGTTTTACCAGCCTTTTATTAACAGCCGAGTCATCGAACTAGCTTTCCGTCACATTCTAGGACGGGGGCCAAGTAGCCGCGAAGAAGTACAAAAATACTTCTCGATTATTTCTAACGGTGGTCTACCAGCCTTAGTAGATGCCTTAGTAGATTCTGCTGAATACAGCGACTATTTTGGTGAAGAAACAGTACCCTACCTGCGGGGTCTGGGTCAAGAAGCACAAGAATGTCGCAACTGGGGGCCGCAGCAAGACCTGTTTAACTACAGTGCGCCTTTCCGCAAGATACCTCAGTTCATCACCACATTTGCGGCTTATGAGCAACCGCTACCAGATCAACATCCTTACGGTTCTGGTAACGACCCCTTGGAAATTCAGTTTGGGGCGATTTTCCCGAAAGAAACTCGCAACCCCAGTACCAGTCCGGCTCCTTTTAGTAAGGATACCAAACGCATCCTGATTCACCAAGGAGCAGGGATTAATAACCAAAATAGTAATCCCAGAGCGCGAGGTGAAGCTCCTGGTACCCTTGGGCCCAAGGTGTTCAAGTTAGACCAACTGCCTGGTACTAGAGGTAAAAAGGCTCCCAAAAGTTCTAGCGTCAGATACTCCGAAAGCTCCACACAAGCAGTGATTAGAGCTGCTTACCTGCAAGTTTTCGGTCGCGATGTCTACGAAGGTCAGCGCCCGAAGGTATTAGAAATCAAGCTGGAAAATGGCGACATCTCGGTGCGGGAATTTATTCGTGCTTTAGCTAAGTCGGATGTATTCCGCAACCTGTACTGGTCATCGCTGTATGTTTGTAAAGCGATCGAGTATATTCACCGCCGCTTGTTGGGTCGTCCGACTTATGGTCGTCAAGAAATCAACAAGTACTTTGATATCGCTTCAAAACAAGGTTTTTACGCGGTAGTTGATGCCATTATTAACAGCGTAGAATACAGTGAAGCATTTGGTGAAGATACAATTCCTTACGAACGGTATCTGACTCCTGGTGGTGTAGCAGGGCGACAATTACGTGTTGGTAGCATTCGTGATGATATTGCCGCAAAAGTCCAGAAGGAAGTAACACCAAGCTTTGTGACACTGGGTACCGTAACAGAAAAGCGGTCAGAACCAGATATTCAGTTCCGCATTAACCAAGGTGTCAGCAAGCAACGGGAACAAACCAAAATCTTCAAATTGGTTGCGAATACTACTGACAAGGTTGCAGTCAAAACTTTGATCAGCGCTGCCTATCGCCAGATTTTTGAGCGGGATATTGCACCCTACATTGCCAAAAACGAATTTACCAAATGGGAAAGCAAGCTGGGTAATGGCGAAATTAGTGTGAAGGAATTTATTGAAGGTTTGGGTTACTCTAACCTCTACCTGAAAGAGTTCTACACACCTTACCCCAACACCAAAGTGATTGAGTTGGGAACCAAACACTTCTTGGGACGTGCGCCACTAGATCAAGCAGAAATCCGCAAGTATAACCAGATTTTGGCTACTCAAGGTATTCGTGCCTTTATTGGTGCTTTGGTAGATAGTGTGGAATATAACCAGGTGTTTGGTGAAGATACGGTGCCTTACCGCCGCTTCCCGACCCTGCCTGCGGCAAATTTCCCGAATACAGAGAAGCTTTACAACCAGCTGACCAAGCAAAACGATGACGTGGTTGTACCAAGCTTTAAACCAGTACAAGCCCGTGTCGGGGTTAGTAACGATACACCGCTTTTGGTACAAGCGATCGCAGATATCGCAGCCCAAACAAATGGTAAGCCATCCTTTGCTGAACTGGGTCGTTCTTACAACGATGGTAGCGGACAATCAGTGGAACAGGGTGTGCGTAAACATGCACGCATTTACCGTCTAACAGAAAACACCAACCAAGACGAAAAACAACAGGCAATCAACGCCATTTATCGTCAAGTATTGGATGTATTTAGCGGTGAAGTGCCTGAGAATTTCCGTCGCACTGACCTAGATAGCAAACTCCAAAATGGTGAAATTTCCGTGCGGGAGTTTGTGCGTGAACTAGCTAGTTCTCAAATCTATCGCCAGCGCTTCTTATCACCTTATCCTCACACCAAGGTCATTGAGTTCCTCTTCCGTCATCTGTTGGGGCGTACACCCGCAACTCAGGAAGAAATTGGCCAATATAACAAGCTGCTAGTCGATAGTGGTTTGTCAGCTGCTGTAGAAGCAATAGTTGAAAGTCCAGAATATAACCGCTACTTCGGTGAAGATGTTGTACCTTACAACCGCTTCCCATCTTTACCAGTAGGTAACTACCTCGGCAGTGTAGCAGTTGATTAAGGAGTAGGGACTAGGGAATTAGGGAATAGGGTACAGATTATTTACTGTTCCCTATCCCCTGTAACCTGTCCCCTGTCCCCTTCGTAACCTTTCGTAATACCGCTCTCAGATTGCAGTTAAAACAGTAAATTCTGAAAAGCAATATTACAAAGTATTAAGAGCAGTCATAAATGCTCAACAGAATGCCGGAAAATGTTTTGCGGAAGGTAACTGAGTTTGAAAGCTTGTGTACTTATGTTGACTCAGGCAAACTCGTAATTTTTTAGCCGTAGCAGTTGTGAAACTGTTGTGTCTAAAAGGACGAAAAAACAAACTCAGTAAACCAAACTCAAAGTCGCACCAGTTTAATCAAATCCTGGTTTCATTCGTATTGGAGGAATCCATTAATGAGTATTGTCACGAAAGCTATCGTGAATGCTGATGCAGAAGCCCGCTACCTCAGCCCTGGTGAGTTAGATCGGATCAAGTCTTTTGTTGCAAGTGGCGAGCGCCGTGTGCGGATTGCTCAAGTTTTGTCAGAAAATCGCGAACGGCTCGTTAAGCAAGCTGGCGATCAACTGTTCCAAAAGCGTCCTGATGTTGTATCTCCTGGTGGTAACGCTTACGGTCAAGAATTGACTGCTACTTGTCTGCGTGACCTAGATTATTACCTCCGCCTCGTTACCTACGGTATCGTTGCTGGTGATGTCACCCCCATCGAAGAAATTGGTGTTATTGGTGCCCGTGAACTGTACAAGTCCTTGGGAACTCCTATTGATGGTGTTGCTGAAGGTATCCGTGGGCTGAAGAATGGCTCTACATCATTGCTCTCTGGTGATGACGCTAGTGAAGCTGCTGGCTACTTCGACTACCTAGTTGGTGCCCTTCTAGGATAGGGTAAAGCTGTTTACCTACTTAAACAGAAGTATTGCAATACGGTTGGAAATAAGGAATTAACAACATGGCTCAAGACGCAATTACCGCTGTCATTAACTCCGCAGACGTTCAAGGCAAATACCTTGACTCTTCTGCTTTGGAAAAGCTAAAAGGCTACTTCGCTACTGGCGAACTACGGGTACGTGCTGCTAGCACCATCAGCGCTAACGCTGCTGCGATCGTCAAAGAAGCTGTAGCAAAATCTTTGCTATACTCTGACATCACCCGTCCAGGTGGCAACATGTACACCACTCGCCGCTATGCTGCTTGCATCCGCGATTTGGACTATTACCTCCGCTATGCCACCTACGCTATGTTAGCTGGCGATCCTTCTATCCTAGATGAGCGTGTGCTCAATGGCTTGAAGGAAACCTATAACTCCTTGGGCGTTCCCGTCGGTGCTACCGTACAAGCTATCCAAGCAATCAAAGAAGTAACCGCCAGTTTGGTAGGTTCTGATGCTGGTAAGGAAATGGGCGTTTACTTAGACTATATCTCCTCTGGCTTAAGCTAAGAACTAGTTTGCGCTTAAGAATTTAGGTGCGGCTTTATTAAGGTCTGGAAATCAGCCGTGAGTGCTAGAACGTTATATTGCTTATCTTGGTAAATTATCAGTGATGAGTGTTGGTGGTCTAGTATTGATGTTTGATTTCCAGCCTTTGAATGATTAAAAGATTTGCACTCAAGATTTTGAGATAAAAAAGTTTTCACAAGGTATACAGGAGATTTTCAAAATATGTCCCGTTTGTTTAAAATTACTGCTCTAGTTCCCAGCCAAACCCGAATTCGTACCCAACGCGAACTGCAAAATACTTACTTCACTAAGTTAGTTCCTTATGAAAACTGGTTCCGCGAACAGCAACGTATTCAAAAAGCAGGTGGCACAATCATCAAGGTGGAACTGGCAACTGGTAAACAAGGTGCTAATACTGGCTTGTCGTAATTCTGTAAATAGAATATTATTTTAGGGAATTGGTAAGAGGTCGAGAAAGACCTCTTTTTTGTGGCTTAGATTTTTGCAAATCAAAAGTTAAACATATTTAAAAGGCGATACCCACGAGTATAAAGTGGAACTGGAGCGTCAGCATTCTGTCTGTTCTTAGCTTGTTCAATAGTTTCATCAAACACAATTAGCGTTTCTTTCCCAACCTTCAGCCAGTCTTCATAAGGCACACTCATATCTTCTTCAATACCACCAATATTAGGTGCGACCATTGCCCGGTAAGCTTCATTGAATTTCCTGCGGAACCGGAAATCTACTGAAATTCTTAGACCTTCAGTTTTCCTTCTTACTGTTTGATGCAATCCACGGGCATCATTAAAGTACATTGTGCCGTGTTGTAGTTGTGCTTCTGTGTAAGAGACAACCATCGGAATATCCCGACCTTCATCGAAGTCTGACATCACCTGCATAGACTGTAGCTCCATTTCGCGGGGCATTTCACCTGCTTCGATAGTGATATTATCGATGTCGCCAAATAATGGTAGAACCACTACAGTTGCATCAGCAGCAACACCTGCCCAGACATCACTATGGCACTTTGAGCTAGCGAAGGGCAAACCCAACTTCTTGGCGTCAGTCTTACCGTAGACCATGCGGAGATTTACTGGTAAATCCACTGCATCAATCAGGTCATTCGCTCCTAGTTGGTAGAAAGCCTCTGCGACGCTTTTTTGAAAGAGGTTAAATGCCAAAACGTGTTCTCGCTTGGGCATTAAAAGACCTGTGCTAGTATAGTTCGGCAAAGTACTTCTTGCTTCCAGCAGTCGTTCAAGCATTTCAGCTTCCGAAAGAATGATGGGACTATTCAGACACGCTGAAATATAACCCGCAGCAGCAATTCTGATTTGTTGGAATAACTCAGGCTTTAATGTGTGTTCAAATAGTAGTCGGTACTCTCGCTTTGTAGCAATTTTATCAGCAAGCTCATCAAAGAGGCGATCGCCAAGCTGAGAAAATGCGATCGCACGCTCATATTGTAAGCGATCGCGCACTGGTAATTCTGCTAACAGTTCTTCTAACATCATTTCTTCCAACGTTATTCTAAATCGGCTAAATAACTCATACCTTCAAAGCCATTCCGTTTTCAAAACGAATCTGACTATTACAAATTAACAATATTCTTCTCTTTATACTTCGTAAAATATACTGTTTTATTTTTCTTAATTATCTAAATTAGAATAATTAATTTTAACTTTATTAGTAAAGCCCAGATGAAGTTAGATCTGAAAAAAATAAATTTCTATATATGAAGTTGCCATTAACTAAGTAATGATTCAAGTTCATGAAGTTAAATCTAATTTAACTGCTTATATTTAAAGAAAATAACAAGCTAATAATCTTCAGGATGATTTTTCCTTGGGAAATAATAGTTTTTAAATAAAAACATAAAACCAGTAAAATCAACATTCTCAGAGAAACATATTAATTGTTAAAACATATACATCAAGTATTTTAGTTTTGCCAGACTAAATTGATTAAGACAAGTCTAACTTGAGTATAAATAAATAATTAAAAATGTCAAATGTGAATCACAACAGCTCAACTAAAAACTTATATAATCGCACAGCATCAGAGTGGATTAGAGGAGAACCTACTTCACTATCAGACTTTACAGCCCGCCCTTTTGTACTAGACCTTTGTCAGCCTGTTGCTGGGTTGCGAGTACTTGATATAGGTTGTGGAGAAGGTTATTGCAGTCGAGAACTAAGCCGACGTGGCGCTGCATGGGTACATGGAATAGACCTTTCCCAAGGCATGATTGCAGCAGCAAACTTGCAAGAAGTAGAAGATGGATTGGGTATTAGCTATGAAGTAGGATGTGCTACCAATCTCAAGCAGTTTGATGATGGCGAAATTGACTTAGTTGTTGCAGTATTTTTATTTAACTATTTGACAATTGCTCAGACCCAAGAATGCATGGCAGAAGTTGCACGCATTCTTCGTCCAGGCGGTCGATTTGTATTCAGTGTTCCCCATCCATCTTTTCCATATATGCGGGAGGCAGCATATCCGTTTTATTTTCAAGTTGAAGGTACAGGCTATTTCAGCAAGCGAGATCGGCAGTTTCCTGGTCGTATTTGGAAACGAGATGGTTCTTGGCTAAATGTGCAATTGATTCATAAAACTCTTGAGGATTACTTTAATGCTCTTAAATTTGCTGGCTTCAATACGATGCCAATTTTACAAGAATTGCGTGTAACTCCAGAACATATCGCAATAGATGAATCATTTTTTAGCCCCTTACTTGACCAACCCCTTCATCTAGCCCTACAAATATTACGATGACACAGACATCTTCTTTAGTTAGAAATTCCTTCCGTGAAATAACGATTAATCATCCTCTATGGAATCATGAGTTTCTAATGCGCTGTCAGACTGGAAATTTATTTTTACCAGACGTACAGGTACTAGCTGTCCAGATGTACAAATTCTCCAAAGAATTTAATCGTATTTTGGCTAGCATCTTGTCTTGCTGCCAAGATGAAACTAGTCAGTTAGTCATCTTGGAAAACCTATTTGACGAAATGGGACAGGGAGACATAACTCAGTCCCACCCAGAATTGTTTCGTAAATTTACCCGTGCACTTGGTATCCACGACGAAACTCTGGCATCACTACCCACTGCACCTGAAACTCGTGCCCTTATTGAAACCTACTTGCAGATGCCACATAAATACGGCTATTTAGCTGCACTTGGTGCCGTCTGTTATGCTTCCGAAGGGATTGTTAGTTCGCTATACACACAACTATACAAAGGAATTGTTGGCGCTGCTCCTTTACCCAAAGAAGCCTTAATATTTTTTGAAGTCCATATTGATGTGGATGATAGTCATGCAGCGAAGCTAGCAGCAGTGATTGAACCTCGAATAACTATGAATGAAGAGGATATCAAAGTAAAACTGGCTATTGCAGAAGCTATGGATGCCCGTATCCAATTTTTTAACGGTATTCAGCGTCAAATCTCCAAATATAGCTTGTATCCTGATTCATGGCTGCCTTTTGATGAATCGCTGTAGTTAGTCTGTCAAGATTAAGGTGAGCAAATTTGCAGTAAACACTAAAAGTGCTTACTGCAAACCCTTACAGCCATCTGGGTAGAAGTAATAAGTGAAAATACGGTTGTAATAATAAGCATTTGTAGCATTAGAATACAAACAGTTTTCCCTATTTTTTCAGTTTTCAAAGCTATAATCAACCATTTTCAGGCTTGATCACAGAAAATTTTGTCATTTAAATTAAGCCTTTTAAGAAATTTAGTTGTCGAGTCTTGGGCAAATTCACAAAGCAAAATTAGGTGCAGAGGAGGCTTCCATGTACGGATTAGTGAACAAGGCGATTCAAGACATGGTGTGCAGTCGCTTTGGCGAAGAGACTTGGAAAACAATCAAGCACAAAGCAGAGGTGGATGTAGATGTTTTCCTCAGTATGGAAGGCTATCCCGATGACATCACCCATAAACTGGTAAAAGCTGCTAGTGTCGTTCTGGGTTTATCTTCCTCAGAGATTATGCAAGCCTTTGGGGAATTTTGGGTTCAGTACACTGCTCAAGAAGGCTATGGCGAATTGATGGATATGAGTGGAGATGAACTCCCTGAGTTTTTAGAAAACCTTGATAATCTTCATGCTCGTGTAGGAGTTAGTTTTCCTAAACTCCAACCCCCATCATTTGAGTGTACTGATATAGAAGAAAATTCTCTGAGCTTACATTATCGCTCTGATAGAGAAGGGTTAACGCCAATGATTCTTGGACTAGTCAAGGGATTGGGAACCAGGTTTGATACGGAAGTTCATATTACCCAAACCCAAAGTCGAGATGAGGGTGCTGAACATGATGAATTTTTAGTGATTTATAAACCAAATTGAGTGCAGTAGCATGGCTCCTCCTCACCTTACACTTTCGCCAGAGTTGCTGGCGAAAGCTTTTCCTTTCCACTTTGCCTTTAACTGTAATCGGGAAATTGTACAAGCTGGTGATGTCTACGGGCGCATTTGTCCTGAACCATTAGTTGGTAAATTGATTGAGCAGCATTTCCAAATCAATCGTCCAAAAATTTTGGTCGATTTTGATACGATTAGTAAACAATCTCGTGCCCTGTTTATATTAGAGTTTCTCCACAATGGAATGCATCTCAAGGGTCAGATGATGTATCAACCAGAGGAGGAGGTGATATTTTTTTTAGGTTCTCCCTGGATTACAGATACAACTAGCCTAGCTCCTCTGGGTATAAAACTCAAAGACTTTGCAATTCACGACCCGATTGTTGATTTCTTGTTCCTACTACAATCTCAGAATACTGCTTTAGCTGATGCTAAAAAGTTAACAAATGAACTGAAACAGCAAAGAGCACAACTACGGAGCGCGCTACAAATCAAGGAGAATTTGGCAGAAATTGCTGAGGCTCAGTCTAAAAAATTGGAAAAATCCCTTCGGGAGCTACAACAAACTCAAGCTCAATTAGTCCAAGCTGAGAAAATGTCCAGTTTAGGGCAGTTAGTCGCAGGAGTCGCTCACGAAATTAACAACCCGGTTAATTTTATTTACGGAAATTTGAAATATGCAAAGGATTATACGCAGTGTTTGCTAAAACTTGTGCATATTTACCAGCAGTTTTATACCAATCCTGTGTCAGAAATTAAAGAATACATTAAGGAAATTGAGTTAGATTTTTTACTAGATGATTTGCCCAAAATCCTAAATTCGATGGAAGTAGGAGCCGAACGGATCTCTGAAATTGTCTTATCTCTGCGGAATTTCTCTCGTCTGGATGAGGCGGAGAAGAAAAGAGTTGATATTCACCAGGGACTGGATAGTACTTTGCTGATTTTACAAAGTCGCTTCAAAGATAGTGTCGATCATCCTGGGATCAAAGTAGTGAAAAATTATGGAGATTTACCTTTAGTAGATTGCTACGCTGGCCAACTCAATCAAGTATTCATGAATATTATCAGTAATGCAATCGATGCGCTCGATAACTATGATAGTAGACGCGCGATCGCAGAAATTCATGCTAATCCTAATATAATTACAATTACTACGGAAATCATTGAAACGAACTGTGTAATCCGAATTGCTGATAATGGTTCAGGAATAACAGAAGCAGTTAAGGAACGACTGTTCGATCCATTTTTCACAACTAAGCCAGTCGGTAAGGGTACAGGATTAGGTTTATCAATTAGCTATCAGATTATAGTTGAAAAACATGGTGGAACACTAAGATGTATATCAGAACCTGGACAAGGAACTGAGTTCTGGATTGAAATTCCCCTATCTATAAACAAACAAGCACTTAATTGCATCAAATCATTAAGCTTAATAAAATAAATACTTTCAGTCAATTTTCGAGCGATCGCTCTTAACTATAGCAATCCTAATTTGTTAGTATCAAATAATACTTTATCACTGCGGAGTAGAGATGGCAATTTGTCAGAAATATTGAACTAGTGGTGTATTGAAGTTAACAACTCTAAGATTTATGGTTGTAAAGCCTACTTATGAGTTATAAGTTATGATTTATGAGTTTTATTTTTAACTCCTAATTTCTAACTTTTTACCTGTACCAATCGTGAATCTACGCCGCCTGATTCCAATTTTTGATAGTTCAGTCTCCAACTGGGCATTAGAAGCGCGGTTGTTGCGCTGGTTAACGTTGATTTGGCTGTTCGTCGGCTTGATAATGCTATTTTCAGCATCATATCCTGTCGCTGATGCCCGTCAGAATGATGGTTTGTACTACTTTAAACGTCAACTGCTTTGGGTCTTAGTTTCCTTAATCGGATTCAATATTATTGTTAATTCGCCGTTGCAGAAAATTTTGGGATTATCCCATTGGTTTTTGTTGCTGTTTTTGGGGTTAATTTTTGTCACACTGATCCCAGGATTGGGAAGAAAAGCTTTTGATGCAGCGCGTTGGATTGCGATCGGGCCAATTCCGATTCAACCTTCAGAACTAATTAAACCCTTTTTGGTGTTGCAAAGTGCGCGGCTTTTTGGTCAGTGGGAACGAATTAGTTGGCGGATTCGCTTGGCTTGGTTGGGTGTTTTTGGTCTGGTACTTTTAGGAATTCTTGCCCAGCCTAACTTGAGTACAACGGCACTTTGCGGCATGACTATCTGGCTAATTGCTTTAGCCGCTGGCTTACCTTACAAGTACCTGGGAGGAACAGCAATTGGTGGAGTAATGCTGGCACTACTCAGTATTAGTATTAAAGAGTATCAGCGTAAGCGGGTGATGTCATTCCTCAATCCTTGGGCGGATGCTACAGGAGATGGCTACCAGTTGGTGCAAAGTCTACTAGCTGTGGGTTCTGGTAAAACTTGGGGAGTTGGATATGGGCTTTCTCAACAAAAGCTGTTTTATTTACCAATTCAAGATACCGATTTTATTTTTGCGGTGTTCGCTGAAGAGTTTGGCTTTGTTGGCAGTATGGTGTTATTGGTGCTTTTAGCTACATTCGCTACTCTCGGATTAGTTGTGGCGCTGAAGGCTAAAAATATAGTACATAGATTAGTAGCGATCGGTGTGACGACTTTGATGGTGGGACAATCATTACTCCACATCGGTGTTGCTACAGGTTCTCTACCGACTACTGGCTTACCTTTGCCCATGTTTAGTTATGGTGGTAATTCTATGATTGCCAGTTTAATAGCTGCTGGTTTGCTGATTCGGGTAGCACGTGAGAGTAATGAAGCTGAGGTAGTACCGTTGCGAAAACCTCAGCTTGAAAATGGGCGCAGACGCCGAGCTTTTCATAAAACCAGGAATTGAGCTAGCATTTTATATATCTCTGCTTTTCATATTGCTCAAAAAGTTACCTCTGAGGTAAAGGAGTCTTAAATGGGCTATTGCTAGGTAGCAGAGTAGGTGGAATTGGGTTAATGCCAGGTATAGGAATAGGCTCTACTTTTTTGAGGACTGTGATTGCAAACCCTCTTTGTTGGGGTTGTTGCTTGCCAGATATATCATTGACTAGCAGTCCGATTTGAGCGGGGAAGGCTTGATTGACTGGAAGCTTCATTGAACCAACTGCTGGAACGTCATTGCCGTATGGTAGAAGTTTAACCTGAATATTTTCTCCCTCTACTCTCCAACTCAGGGTAGCAGATTCACCTTCCTTGAGAACCAGATTTGGTTGTTCGCTACCGTTGATTCTAAAAGAGACAATTTTAAATGGTTTTGGTAATATTCCAATTTTTGATTCAGTCTTTTTAAAACTAGTTTTTTGACTTCCATTGTTAGGAAAGGCTTTGATTTCAAATACAAAATTTCCGGCTTTAGTTGCTGATAAAGGAATATTTGTACATCGCAGTTGTTGATTCTGTTGTGTACATAGCTTTTGAAGTTTTGGGTCGGTAATATTACCTTGATTAAATTTATAAGTAATTGGCTCACTATATAATGTACCATCATCTGCGCTGCCAGCGATTTGAATTTGCGCTAACAATAATGGACGGGCAATTGCCCAGCTTAAAAGAATATTTTGACCTTTTGTATACAATGGTTTATCTGGTTGAAAACTAAGTACTTCAGCAATTTGTTTTTCAGCTATTTCTACTTGGGTGGTTTGGCTAGCTACTTTGTTATTAGGAGAAAATATTTGTATACCATTGCGATAAAAGGCTTGTAACTCAAAAGTATAATTCCCTTTTGTTTTCACTCCAGTTTTAACGTTGCTACAAATTAGCTCTTGTTTATCTTGCACCTGACAAGGAGGGATTTCATTGGTGCTTCCTTTACCCAGTGTTTCAGGAATGCCATTGCTAAAGTCATAAGTAATAGGCTGAATAGGTTGGGAACCTTTAGCCGTCAGAACTAATTTTTTTAACTGTTTATATTGATGAATTTCCCAGTTTAAAGCTACCTCATCACCTTCAGTAATTTGAGAGTCATTTGCACTAAAATTTTCTAATCTCAAAGGATCGGGGTTTAAAATTCGCCAAATGATAAATCCTATCCCTCCCAAAATTGCCAAAATTGCCAAAATTAACAGAAGAAATTGCCACCAAGGGCGGGGTTTCCATACCAAAGTTCCTTGAGGCAGTGTGTTCGGTAGGGGTAAATTTTGTTGGTCTTTGATATCGAGTTGAAAGTTGACCACTAGCCCTGCACCAAACCACGGTCTTCGCCACCAAGGTTTGGGTTTGACCGTCAAATTAGCCACAGCACTTCTATTAGGTAATAATCTGACTTCAGTAGGATCGAATTTGTAAGTATATAGTTCTTCTTCGTCTCTACTTTTTAAGTTTAATATCAGTTCGCGGACAATATTACCCTGGTTAGCTAGTGATAATTCGTACTTGCCAAGACTACGGCTAACTTGTCCCAAGATGGTATGAAGTTGTATATCTAAGCGATAATTTGTCGGAATTTGGATATACACCAAATCCAGCAGTACTAAGTCTGGAGAGTTTTCTGAATATAAGCGGATTGTCGGTGAATAGCTTCCTGCAAGGGTATCCCCAGGTGGGTGAAATTTCAACAATATTTGACCTTGAGTACCAGGATTGAGTTCTAGTGCAGTCACGTCAGACACTAATCCTGGCCCCTCAAATCCAGTTGCAGGATAATTAATTGTGAACCAGTCATCGTCTAAATCTGGGCAACTTAAGCGGAATCTATCTACGAGATAAGAGCGATTGTCAACTATTACCTCTACTTGCAGAGACTCACTAGGATTGAAAATTAACGGTTTGTTGGGGTTGGTGTTAGGTCTGATGGAAAATGTCGGGTCGTTCACCCGAATTGCAGTCTGTTCTTTTAGTAGAACCTTAATTTGGTTTGCGAAAGTTATGGGAGTCTCTTGTGGATAATGTAGAGGAGAATCTACGACTAGTGTGTAGTCATAGGTTCCTGGGAGAGCATTGGCGGCGACTTGAAACTCAAACCTTACTTCGTCGCTATTTTGCCCTGGAGCTAATGCTAAACTTTCTCTAGGAGAACTAGACCAACCGGTTAAATTTTGAAATACTTCGTCAAAAACAAAATATAAGTCAATAACCGCACTTTGATTTCCCTGATTGATTACAACAATATAGAGTTCAATCGTATCTCCTGGCATCCCAAATTGAATTCCAGGCGGGTTAATAATAACTTGCAGTGGATTGAATTTAGCTTGCATGTCATTGATTCCCTTATTTTATGCGGTGTAATTTGACCTGAAAATCTTCATCACCACTCACAATCATGGTTCCTTGATTAGTTTTCAAATCGATACTATTGATTTTTTTAGAGCTTTTGTAAATTTGTTTACCTTCTGCTGCTTTTGTTTTGTCGAGCTTGTGTTCGGGAGTTAAATACCAAACTAAGACTCGTCCATCATCGCCACCACTTACTAAGAGACTACCATCGTCACTAAATGCTAGAGTCCGCACAGATGTTTTTGATGCTGACCAACGATCTAGTTGTGAACAATTAAGCTCATTTATTTTTTCTAGCGGATTCGGATTTTTAATAGTTTGACACTGATTTAAATCCCAAATGGTAATAAATCCCGCAGAATCAGAAGTTGCAAGGATTTTTCCTGTTGAGTCAGGAACAAAAGCTAATCCCCAAATATAATCTTCCGGCCCAACTAATGGGTCTAGTTTTTCTAAATTTTGCACTGATAAACTTAGGGATTGTTTATCAGATTGAGTTTGATTCCACTGCCACAATATAAAACGCTTAAAGTTTCCAGCAATTACTAGAGTTTGTGCATCTGGGCTGAGATTTAATGCCCGGACTTGGAAACCTGATAGTTTCAATCTACTTTGTACGTCAATAACTTGCGGTTCTGGTAGAAAATCGCTGTTAGGCGCTGGTCTTGACCATAGTCTCACTTTACCACTGCCATAACCACTGAATAAATTAAGTGAGTTTGAGGTGAAAGCTAAATCAAAAACGCGATCGCCTTTTGCTTTAGGATCTTTAAGGTCTTGAAGTTGGCTAATCTTTGCACCTGAAGGAACATCTCTGAGTTCAATGACACCATTATCTAAACCAACAGCAACACGATTATTTTGTAACGGCATGAAGCGCAAGACTTCTACAGCGTCATCGGTAATGGCCATCAATCCTTTAGGCTGTTGTGATTGGTCGCAAGCCAGGGATTGCCCAGCATACCTTACTGTATCATCAGGGTCTAAGCTATCAGCACCAATTCTCCAAAGTCTTAAGGTGCAATCATCTGAGCCGCTGACCACAGATAAACCAATGCCACTAAAACGCACTGAGTTGACAGAACGAGTATGCATTACACCTCTTGGTTGCAGGATTAATGCTAGGAGTGCGGCTAAAAGTGCGATCGCAGCTAATTGTAGCCATAAAGGTATAATTGGCAGAGTCTTGACTTCTAATGTCTGCGTGGCTGGGTCTGTACTGCCTAAACGTTGATCGGATAATTCTGATTTAGCCTCTAATAATAGAGTTTTGCCGATTCCAACCCAAGGGCGTTTTGTTTTAACATCGAGAAGGACTTTACTTGTCTCTCCTAGATGAAGATTGGCGGTTTCCGGAAGCTTTTTAAAACTACATTTTCGCCAGTCTCTACCCTGCACCTGCACATTAATTTCCTGGTTGAGATTGCTAGCGTTTTTAAATAGTAATTCAAAGGAAGCTGTATCAGATTTCCAGTCAGGCAACCATGCCGATTTATTGGGGATTTTCAGGTGTTTCTCGGTGGTAGTAAAGTCTATAAAACCCACTGGCAAAACTTCAATATTGCCTTCAGCATTAGTTGGATAACCATTATTGCTAACAGCTTCAATAGTAAAAGGATAATTTTGACTGGGCGCTTGCACTACAGAAGGAGGTTGGCATTGGAATGTAGCTTCTGCTAAACCACCTGGATCTAAGGGTAATCGGCGTTCTGCACTGCCAGCTAGCCAAGACGGATCGACGCCTGTAAAACGTAGCATTACCTCGGTTGGTTGTTGCCCCAAGTTTCGCACTCGTACTGGTATATCGACAGAATTGCGGGGATAAACTTGGAACTCTCGTACAGGTAATTCTACACTTAAATGTGTTGGTCTGTTGTCTCGCTCGATTTTCAGGCGTAGCACAAGTCTGGACTGTTGTGCTAATTGCGGTGAAAAAATATTTACCATCAGGTTGACAGTACCAACAAATCCCGGAATGGGTGTATTGAATACGAAAACTTGGAAGATGGTACTACTGCCCGGTGGCTTGGCTGCCGCTACCTCTGGTTCAAGTCTATACCAGCGATATCCTGTGTTGCGGATTTCTCCGGCTGCGGTAATTTCTATTTGAAAATTGACGAAGCGATCGCTGTCATTATTGACAGTTACCTCAAATGATACAGGAGTATCACCTGGACGAAAGGTTAAGTTCTGAGTAGAAAGGCTGGCATTAATAACACTTTTTTCCATGCTATTACTTATAATATTTTTTTATATTCTGCATGACTAGAACTATTAAAAAATTAATGTCTCGTGAAAACGTGACAATAGCTTTTTTCCTTTGATTATTGAAATTTATATACTATTAAATATTGTGTAATAAATTGGACAATTTATAAAAGTCATTTTCAAAGGCGATCGCTAATAGAGATATAGCAGAATTCAAAATTCAGAATTCAGGAGTAAAACACGCTTTATACCTGGGTAACAGACTTAGCTTTTGTACCTCACCAACTTGAAATCTGCTGTATGAGCCAAAAAGAATGTAGAGACATAGCAGTGCTACGTCTCTACAAGGGTTTTGGATAACGCATATTTAATTTTGGATATGACTCAATACGGTTCGGATAAGTATTTTGAACTCAGAATAGGGTTTGGGGAAAAGAGGAATGGGTTTGCGGTTAAAGGTTTTTTTATTCCCCTTTCCCCTTTCCCCTTTACCCTTTCCCCTTTAACCGAACCGTATTGGCAACGCCTGAACTCAAATTAAAATCGTTGCCCAATTCCCAGATGCACTTTGCTTTCTCCCTGGTCGTTAATGCCATAGTCAGCCCGAATTAAACCTAGTGGTGAATTTACTCGCACTCCCGCCCCATAACCAAAACCATAACCTGCTTTATCTCGTACACCTGCCGGATCTCCTAATACAGTATCACCAGAACCTAAATCTGAGGCGAAGTCGGCAAACAATACACCGCCTACGATTGGTAAAACGGGAAAACGATATTCTGCGGAAGCCAACACATAACTGCGTCCACTGCCAACTTCTCCAGAATCGTAACCGCGCACTGAGTTGGAACCACCCAAGTTAAAGCTTTCGTAAGGCGGTAAATTCCCAAGGACGGTACCGGCTTGGACATTCACCGCAAAGACTTGTGGCTGTTTGCTGTTAAATAACTGCACTGGTAAATATTGGCTGTAATTAGCTTTGAGGCGATTGAGGGAAATATTACCTTGACCGACGGGTATAGATTGTTCTGTACTCAGACTTAGAACGGAACCTTGAGTTGGATTGAGGGGATTATCTCGTTGGTCTTTGGTGGCGGTGAAGGATACGGTAGTTAGGTCGTCAATACCAGTTCCACTCGCAGATAGGGGATTGCCCTGAACGTCGGTTGGGGTAACATTACCTTGGCGATCGCGAATACTAGTTCGGGTATAGTTTAATCCTAATGAGGTATTCCAATCATCAATTGGTCGCTGCAAGCTGACACCACCGCCAATTTGACCTTCTCGCACTTTGTCGCCGTTGGTTAACTTAATCTTGTCATCAAAGGTTTCCGAAAGTTCCTGACTACGAAAACCATTTACAGTGTAGCCGAAGCGATCGGGGTTAGTTATCCGATAGGGACTGGTAAATTTGGTATTAAACTGCAAGTCTCGGCTACTTACACCAACATTCACCCCTAAAGTATCATTAACACCGCCGACATTCTGATCTTGATAGCTGATTGTACCTACCAATCCTTGATCAGCATTGTAACTACCACCCAAGTTAACACCACGGGCCCCAGTTTCTTTAAGTTGGTAGACTAAATCAAGTTTTGTTGCATCCCCTTCTAAGGCAACATTCACACTCTCAAATAAACCTGTACGATATAGCTGTTGAATGTCTTGTTTAACGATATTTTCTTGGAAAATTTGACCGGGTTTTAACTTTAGTTGTTGTTGTAAGAAATCTGCTTTGGTGCGTCCTCCGACGGGATTACCTTTGCTATCAACGGTTTTACCCTCATCGTTGACAAAGCGAAATTTGATATCACTTACCAAGCCTTCAGCGACATTCACAGTGAGAATGCCTTGAGAACTAGGTTTAATTGATAACACCCGCGCCAAGTTATAACCATTGTCGGCGTACCACTTGTTAATTTCTGCTACTGCTTGTTGCAGTCCACTGGGACTAATGGTGGTTCCAATCTGAGATTGCAAACGTTGTTGGGCGACTTGATAGGTAAGTACTTTAGCACCAGATAGTTGCAGCGATCGCACAATCACTGGTTGGACTTGGTAAACTACATTCAATCCAGCCTGTGTGCTAAAGCTATTCACACTGACATTGCTAAATAAACCTGTATTTAAAATTGCAGTTACATCTCTTTGTAGCTGGCTTTGACTGGTTTCTCCACCAGCTTGGGTTTTAATTACCTGGCGAATGATTTGCTGTAATTCTTGATTGGCTCCCACCACCTGTACATCTGTAGCTGTGACGACTAAATTGCTTTCAGTCGCGGGGGATGAGGGAGAGGAGGAGATGATGGGGAGTGTTACGGAAGAATTTCCCTTGTCTGCTGATTTTAAGACTACTGGGGAATTTTTGTTCGCACCTGTTTGCACAGCGACGGGATTTTGGGAAAATTGTTGTGCAACTATAGTTTCTGGGGAAGCAATTGTCTCTACCCGTGCGGGAGTGTCTTCAATTATCGGCACCACCAAGTTACCAGCTTTTGCAGTTGGAGTAACGGTTTTAGCAGGTGTAGCCGTTGCTTGCCCAGTAACATTGCCAGCAGCTAAAGTAGCTAAAGTAAAAATAGCAGTAGTAGAAACTCGCATAATATTTAACCTAATTAACTGGGAGTTAGTTGTAGAGACGCTAGCGAATAGGGATAATACTAACTTCCAGCTGCTTCGTCGATTTCCCTATTTATACCTCTTACCCAAACAGACAGTTAATTTTGATATTTTGTTTCTATGAGTAATCTATCTCGGTCATCGCTAGCTTCTAACTCCCAATCTGCAACTTCTCCTTTGCGGTTACTTGTATTAAGTAATGGTCATGGGGAAGATGTGATTGCAGTTCGGATTTTGCAAGAACTCCAACGACAACCAAACCCACCAGAGATATTTGCTTTACCTCTGGTGGGTGAAGGACGTGCTTATGAACAGTTGGATATCCCCTTTATCGGTTCAGTTCTGAATATGCCTTCTGGCGGCTTTATTTATATGGATGGCCGCCAATTAGCGCGGGATGTACGCGGTGGTTTATTGCAACTTACCCTCAGCCAAATTAAAGCTATCCGCCGTTGGGTGAGTTCTCAAAAAAAATTAGGTAATAGAAGGGCGATTTTAGCAGTGGGAGATATTTTGCCGCTGTTGTTTGCAACATTGAGTGGCGCTAATTATGCTTTTGTCGGTACGGCAAAATCTGAATATTATGTGCGAGATGAAGCTGGATTATTACCACGAAAATCTCAAGACGGAGGTTGGGAAAACTTTTCTGGTTCAATTTACCATCCTTGGGAACGTTGGTTAATGAGTCGTCGCCGTTGTAAGGCTGTGTTCCTTAGAGATGCGCTGACGACGGAAACATTAAAACAATGGCCAATTCCAGCTTTCTATTTGGGTAATCCCATGATGGATGGTCTAGAACCGACGTTTTCACGCCAACAATTTTATAGTCAGAATATCCAACAGCAAGAGACAGTTCGACCTTTTGTAGTGACTCTTCTTCCTGGTTCTCGTCCGCCAGAAGCATACACGAACTGGGAAACAATTATGATTGCTGTATCTGCATTAATGACAAGTTTTCAACAGCGAGATTCAATCTTCTATACTTCTAACACAGTAGTGTTTTTAGGTGCGATCGCTCCTGGTTTAGACTCTAATATTTTATCCCAAAGTGTACAATCCCAAGGCTGGCGTACTGAATCAGCATCTCCTATCCAACTTCGCGATCCAAAGGTCTTGACATTTAAACAGAGAAATGCTTATCTGCTATTGACCCAACAAGCCTATAATGATTGCTTACATTTGGGAGATATAGCGATCGCAATGGCAGGTACAGCCACAGAACAGTTTATCGGTTTAGGGAAACCTGCGATCGCGATTCCTGGTAATGGGCTACAATATAACCCTGGCTTTGCTGAATCTCAAAGTCGTCTTCTCGGATCGTCTCTGATTTTAATCGATCAACCTAGCAGAAGTAGCGAAGGTTGTACAATCCCTATTTAAAAACCCTGATAATTTGCAAATTATTGCTGAAAATGGTAAGCGACGTATGGGCAAACCGGGAGCAGCACTACGTATTGCTAATTGCTTGCGGGAAAAATTGGGATAATGGGGCAGTGGGTATGGGGCATTGTGGCAGGTTATTCTCCTTGTCCCCTTGTCCCCTCATCTCCCTTGTCCCTAATCCCTTACGCCACCAAGCCCGAACGTAAGGCCCTCACAGCAGCTTGGGTACGGTCATCAGCACATAGTTTATTTAGAATATTACGAACATGGGTTTTGACAGTACCAACTGTAATGTAGAGTTTCTCGGCAATTTGCCCATTGCTACATCCAGCTACAATCAACTCTAGGATTTCCAGTTCCCGTTGAGTCAGAGGGTATGTTTCCAAAACTTGCTCGTATTCTGATGCCAACGCTTCAATTTTTACAGTCTTCGGCTTGTCAGAACCTTGACTTTCTCCAGGAATACCTTGGCGCATCTTCCGCAATACCACGTTGGCAATTGCCGGATCGATCCAAGAGTTACCGCCGTGAGTTGCTTGAATTGCCTCAGTTAATTTACTGATGCTGGTTTCTTTCATATAATAAGAATCAGCGCCAGCTGCAAAGGCTGCAAGTACAGCGTCCTCTGTATGATCCATTGTCAAGATGAGAATCTTTGTAGTAGATTGCCCATTTTCAGCCTGGGAGCGTTTAAATTTGCGAGTGAGTTCGATGCCATCCATGTCAGGCAAGCCGATATCTACTACCGCTACATCTGGCTTGGCCGTTTCTAAAAGTTTTAACCCTTGGGTAGCATTTGCCGCTTCCCCAATTACTTTCAATGCACTATGAGACTGTAACGCTGCTCGTAGCCCCATGCGCGTTAAGTCATGATCTTCAATTAAAATAATACTAATTTCATTCATCGCTACACTCACTCTTGCGCTGTTTGCATCTTTCAAAGTCTTGCCTTTTGTAACTACTATCTATTATTTTCCCAAACTCAAGATAGATGATATTTTAACCTGTCTGCATCCACCGATAGAAATAACAAATACTCAAAAATTTTATATTTAGATAGAGGACAAATCTAGCTGGAGATATATAGATACTTACATAAAAAGTATGAAATATTAAAACGAATGCCAAATTGCTCCTTCTTAGCTGACAATTCAGCTTTGAGTTGCCATGTTCCATTGGTTAATTAGTATTATTTGGGATCAAACTTTAAAAAAAGCTTACGAAAATGAAAAAATTACAGCGGGTGAAAGTTGCTTTGCGAGAAAGTGAACGATGGATGCGAGCGATTTTTAATCAAACCTTTGGATTCATCCGATTGATAGAGCCAATAGAGATCCTTATGGAAGGGAATCAGCAGCGTTAAAATTTGGCGGAATCACCAACAGCAAAGTAATTCCTAATTTTTGGTGACTAACTTGTTCATCTGACTTTTCACAGGAGATAATAGCAACCCTCTGTGCGAATGTACGAACCTCTCCCCTTTTAGGTTTTGAATTTTTGCCTAACTTTTGTCGAGAACCTTTTTTCGGCATTAAGGTTTGGTAATTTTGCGAACATCTATAAGTCTGATATAACCGGGAAAATACTAATACAGATGTGGCGATCGCGAAAAAAATTAGTTGAAATTTCAGGAGCTAGGATTACTTCAGATTCACAAAGAGTTATAGATATTACTTTTTTATTTACCTGGTCTAACTAACCTGATAGATAAAACTGTTCAAGCTTATGGTACACGATAATGGGATGCAACTCTCACCAATGACTGACGACGATGGCTTGCTTACTCATCTACAATTGTTTTAAGTTGGTAAAGTATTTTATTTTACTTTATATCAGCGGTGTCTGCTTGTTAATTACTAATTTTTTGCAGGGCATTGGTCATTTGCTAGGAGTTTAGTTACCAGAGTCTTGTAAATTAACCAGATTGAAGATACAACAGACTCAATTCAACCCAAGGAAAGTCCCGAAAGAGCGATCAACATACTACTAATGGAGGATAACGAAGTTGATGTGATGAGTGTCAAGCAGCTATTAAAGTGGATCTTATGCAAAATATCTTAATCAATCAAATTACAGGTTTTAGATATCCGAAAATCTTATATTCTTTAGTTGGATAAACTGAAAAAGAGAAATGTTATACATCAACCTATGTTTGGCGGCGAAAATAAAAACCGATGGAAGAGACGCTGAAAATTTTGGTTGTAGACGATGACGAAGTAGACCGGATAGCAATCTGTTCTGCTCTGACTACAGCAGGTGTTCAGATGCAACTGTCTGAAGTAAGCAATGGTAATGATGCGTTCTCTGTTTTAAGCATTACTGCTTACGATTGTGTTTTCCTAAACTATTCCTTACCAGATAGGGATGCACTAACTTTGATTCAACAGCTACGTTCTTCAGAAATTAAAGTTCCTTTAGTAGTCCTAACTGGTCAAGGAGATGAACAAATTACTCTCCAATTATTGAAAGCTGGTGCTACAGACTATCTCTCTAAGTCTAGAATATCTCCAGAAACTTTGTCGCAGGTTTTGCGGAATGTGATTCGGATTTATCGGGCGGAAATGCAGGTGGATTTGGCAAATCAGCAACTTAGAGAAACTTATGAACAACTCATTTGTCAGAACCAAGAATTGGAGAGACAACAACAACAGATTCAAATACAAAACTTCAAGCTATTGGAGGCATCACGTCTAAAATCACTTTTTTTGGCAACTATATCTCACGAACTTAGAACGCCGATGAATGCGATTATTGGTTTTTCGCAAATACTGCTGCGTCCTAAATTCGGTCAGCTAACGCGCCAGCAAGCAGATATGGTTGAGCGCATTTTGAATAATGGGAAGCATTTACTAATGCTACTCAATGAAGTTCTCGACTTTTCCAAACTGGAGGGAGGAGGATTAGATTTAAAGGCAGAAAGATTTGATATATCAAAGGTAATCAATCTTGTTGTCAGTGAAATGCGTTCCCTAGCTGATGCTAAAAATCTTTCATTGTTAGTACAAACCGATTTGCAAAATCCTTTGGTATTTAACGATCCGGTTCGTGTCAAACAGATTTTAATTAACCTGCTTTCCAACGCCATTAAATTCACAGAATCTGGTGAAATTTGGGTTGAGGTCAAGGAACTCCCTGCAAATCGAGTGGTAATTATCGTTCAAGATACAGGTATAGGCATAGCCCCCAGAGATTTTAAGCATATTTTTGAAGCATTTCGGCAAGTCGATCAAACTATCACTCGCAAATATCCAGGTACAGGTCTGGGTTTGGCAATTATAGATTCGCTAGTGCGAATGATGGGCGGTAAAATATTTCTTGAGAGTAAATTGGGGGTGGGTTCAATGTTTAAAATTGAATTGCCACGTCAAATTACATTACCGACTGTAGCACCCCATGCTCCAGCTTCACAGTTAGATAACGATAGCGACGATTTTTTTTGCCCTGCTAAAAATCCTCACCAGTCATCTTCTCAAGCCAGGAAAGCACCAATAGAATATCCTAAATTTAAAAATTACTTCCCAAAAAACTGATAAAAATTTATAAATCATGTCTGTAGTTGAAAATAATAAAATTTATCGCATCTTAGCAGTTGACGACACTCAAGATAATCTCATTTTGGTTCAAGCAATTTTAGAAAGTGAGGGGTATAAAATTGATTTGGCTTCAGATGGAATCAAGGCTTTACGCAAAATTGAGCAATCTCCACCCGATCTGATTCTGTTAGATGTAATGATGCCAGGGATAGATGGCTATGAAGTCACACGTCGGATTCGGAATAACCCTGCAATCTCTTATATTCCAATTCTGTTAATTACTGCCTTTCACCAATCCAGCGTTGTCGAAGGTTTGGATGCTGGTGCTGATGATTTTATTCGTAAACCATTTGATACTGATGAACTACTGGCAAGAGTGCGATCGCTATTACGTCTCAAGCACAGTCTGGACGAACAACAAAAAATGGCCCGCCAACGGGAAGATTTTGTTTCCCGTCTGACTCATGACTTGCGAACTCCCCTAGTAGCCGCCGATCGGATGTTGAATTTGTTTGAAATGGAAACATTCTGTAAAATTTCGCCGGAAATGAAACAGGCGATCGCAGTTATGATTCGCAGTAACCAAAATTTGATGGAAATGGTCAACACGCTCTTAGAAGTCTATCGCTTCGAGGCAGGTAAAAAAACGTTGAATTGGGAGGAATGCGATTTATCTGAGATATCTCAAGAAGTAGTCAGCGAACTAAGTCCTCTAACTAATGAAAAAGGCTTGACTCTGGAAATAGATACCCGTGAATTAGATCCACTGAGTCAAAACGCTGCTATTATCATGGGCGATCGCTTAGAGTTACGGCGAGTGTTAAACAACCTGATTGCAAATGCCATCAAATTTACAGATACGGGAGGCATAACAATCCGTATTTATGAAACCTCATCTAATCTAGGAGATCCAGATTCGGTCATAATTGAGGTACAAGATACAGGATATGGGATTGCGCCAGAAGATCAAGGAACAATTTTCGAGCGATTTCGCCAAGGCAGAAATAAACGCTCAGGTAGTGGCTTAGGACTACATCTATCCCATCGCATTATAGAAGGGCACGCAGGAACTATCAAGGTCGCTTCTGAACTAGGTAAAGGTAGTTTGTTTACTGTTCAACTACCTAAAAACACTTAAGCTATTCTCCTTCACCACAGATTATTATGCGGATATCTCCCAATAAATTACATTAATTTTTGATGTGTTTTTATGTCCCTAACAAAACTTAAATTAGCTTAAATTATATGGATTAATTACAGCAGCATTTGAAGGTTAATCCAATCTAGAATACTGCCAGATAACTTGCCTCTTCCAATATTTGTATACTCCCAATGGCAGATGTATTGATCGACTAAAATAACTAAATCTACTTTTGTATCATTCTATAGATAGTAGAAATAACTATTTGACAAAGTTATTATTCAACCTATTAATGCCTGAAAAACGTGTATGCACCCTGGAATCATAACCCAGGGTCTTTTTTATAAAAACTTAGATAATCATCATTTTTTCATCATTGACTACTGTCCATGTCCACCCTCAACTCTTAATAGGGTGGACATGGACAGGGCTTAAAAAGGATTATAGAGTAAACTAAAATACAGACCGTTTTCTTGTAATGTTCTCTCATTATTTGAGTTAATAGATACCAAAGGAATACCCCAATCAAGACGAACGGTGAAGCGATCGCCCTGTGCCAAACGCAACCCCAGACCAACAGCAGCTAAAGTATTGCGATCGGGATTATCTTTACCAGAAGTATTCCAGCCAACACCAAAATCTACAAAGGGGATAACCTGTAAGATGCTATTTATCTGCGGTAAGCGCAGAATTGGTACTTGAACTTCCGCAGACACAAAAGTGCCATTATCTGTCAGCAGGTAATCTTGACGGTAGCCGCGAATGCTATCCTGTCCACCGATACCAAATTGCTCTATCGGCAGAAGTTTTGTAGATGCTAGTTGCGTATTTAAACGTAATAACAATAAAGTTTCAGGAGCTAAAAGGCGCGCCCACTGCGCTTGCCCTTGCCAAGCAAAAAAACGGCTATCGGGAGCATCTTGATTAACTGTGGCATTCAACACATCTATGCCCAAACTGAATTGAGAGCGTAGGGCGATGACTTCACGACTGTTACGACTCGTCCATTCTTGAAAAAATCGCAACGCCGATACCCTAGTGCGTCCCTCATCATCAGCACCAGGCGAAAGTTCAGAGGCGGGAACCCCTTCTCTCTGTAACAAGGACGAGATATCACTTTCGCGTCGGGAAGCTGTTAACCCCAGAGCGAATTCTTGTGTAGGAGTTTGGATTATTGGCTGGCGGAATGTCAGTTCGTAGTAGCGAGAAGCTGATTCGATATCTAGGAAGTCGAAAGGAGGCTCAATGACATTGCTCGACGTAGTGCCATAGTTCAAGGTAAGCGTTCCGTTGCGGGGATTAAGAGGCAACGTGTAACTAGCGTCAAAGGAATTGCTACCATCAGTATTGGTGTAGCCTACACTCAGACTATCCCCCAATCCAAGTAAGTTGGCTTCATTCAATCTTAACCCGCGGCGAAAACTGCCAACACTAGGCGATCGCCCATTATCAAGAACTATTTGCCCACTAAAGGTTTTTGCCTCACTGATTTTAACTTCCAAAAGACTCGTACCCGTCCGCGATCCTGCTGAGAGTTCAGCAGTCACGTTTTGAATCAAAGGATTAAGTTGCAGCAGTTGCAGGGCTTCTAATAAACGCTGGCGATTCAGAGGCGGTGATGTCGCGATTGCTAGTCGGCTACGGACATAATTCGGGTTCAACCGCCGAGTCCCAGTTACCTGAATATCTTCTAATTTACCTTCGACCACCTGAATTTTGAGAACACCAGATTGGATTGTTTGAGGTGGAATATAGGCACCAGAAGTAATGTAACCATTTTTGACATATAACTCAGTGATTTTAGAACGTGCTTGATACACTTGGGTCAGTGAGATCGGTCGTTTGGTAAATTCAGCAGTGACTTTGGCTAATTCTTGGGCACTGAAAACTGTGCTACCAACAACTTCAAAGCGTTCAACAACAATAGTTTGAGGAAAGTTACCAGGGAGTGGTGCATCAGGTGTGGGAGTTGGGGCAGAGGGTGGAAGTAGTTCTGCTGGTGGAGGGAGTGGCTGTGGCACTTCAGGTGAGGGAAGTGGTGAGGGTGTGGGTGGTTGGATATCCTGTGGTGGTGGAATTTGTTGTGATAGGGTGAAATCACTCGTTGGTAATTGTGTAGTATCAACAGCCTGAGCTTTCAGTGGACTTAAAGATGTACTGCTAAGTAATAGAAGCATACTCAGCGGTAAGCAGGACACTATAAGATTCTGAGGGTATTTATCAATCATCGCACTGGACTATTTTTTGTCAGTAACTATGGGATTATACGGGGACTGCTTCAGATGTGAATCTTACTTCATCTTTTGTCGCTAAAGTTGATATCTTGAGCAAATCTCACTTTAAAAGCTAAATCATCTGGTGATTGCAGATTTAAAAGTATTAATGAGATATCTGGTGAAATTAAATTAATTATGCGTTGCCCGAAATCCTTAGTAGGCAAAATTTATGTAGTCAAAGGCTTCCCGTACCACTACGTGGAAGCAAGCTACGCCTAGTATCTCCGTGCTTTTTTTACAGTTAAATCTGATACCAAATTTCTGATGAGAGTGTGCTGCAATCAGTAGACCTCTTGCAAAAGTAATTTTTGCACTCTTGTGGGAAAAGGGAAAAGGTTAAAGGGAAAAGGTTTTTTATTGTTCCTTTCCCCTTTCCCCCTTACCCTTTTCCCTACTTTTGCAAGAAGTCTAGTGTAGGTCTTTCTCTTGTGCGTCTCTGAAAGACAAGCCTACACCGCTCATTGCAACCTCCTACCTGCTACCTTCTTCACTGCATACCGCTTTGCTGAAACATTCCCATCAATTTACGTTTACGAGCATGAGTTTGCATCAAGTTGTCCCGATAGCTTAACCAGTCAGCTTTCTTCCCAGATTCCAGGTAGGCATTACGCGCCTTTTTCAACCATTCAACTGCGTAATAATAGTATTCGGCTTTACCTGCATCCATAATCTTTTCAGCACGGCGACGAGCATTCGCAATCACCCAACCAGGATTATGAGGGATAGCAGCATCCATAACTCGGTGAATTAACTCTGAACGATCGGAACTTAGTTCACTAGCGATCGCAATTGCATCATCAATTAGCCCCTCATGCAAGAATATATCTACCTTGGCTGATTCTGTTCCCCAACCACTACAAGTACGGACAATTCTCAGCAGGTCTGTTTTGACACTTTCCCAGTTTTCCCCAGCTAATTCTGCCATCCTTTGGTAATCCACAAAGGAGGGCTTCATTTGAAAAGCTGCCTTGATTGCTAATAAAGCAGCTTCACTATTACCCAACTCACTAGCTAAATCACTTGTCCAAATTCCCAATTCATACTGACAATTACCCGGTAAATTTAATCCACTCTGGGCTATATCTAGTGCTTGCTGTAACGCTCCCTGAAGACTGAGTGTTTTCGCTAGGGCAAAGGCTTCTTCCATTGAGTTCATCTGGGTTTGAGCAGCATCAATTGCTTCTTCCACCCTGCCTAAACGCCCCAACATTGTCAGATATTGCTGGGTTTGCCCTTCCGCTTCTGCTAAATACAGGTATTCTTGATAACGTTCTTGACGTTCGAGAATTTTCAGGCGAATTAATGCCAAATCGTCTGCATAATCTGGTACGTCTTCTTCCCATGCTCCCCTTTCAGTAATGTTACCTTGGAGAACTTGTACCAGCGGCAGATAATCCCAACCTTGGCGTAAAGCCTCCATGACTAGACCAAAATCAGCATTCCACTCATCTTGCCAAGCTTCCAAATTTATTTGAATATCAACTTTTTCTTCTGGAGTAAGTTCGGCGATTAGAACTGCTTCACACCAAGCATTATTTAATTCCGCGACAACTTCATCATTTTCAGCGCCATATTCGGCAACATCATCCCAATTTTCCGCACAGGTAGAGGTAATCGCTGACAAAATAGCGATCGCATTTTCACCTTCTCCCCGTTCGCTAAAATCTACCGCAGTTTGCACTACACTCAACAAATCTTCGCCAATCGGGTCTTCTTCATATCCCTCCTCAAAGTAGCGCACAGTATCCTTGAGAATCTGCCGTACTTGCCGCCGAAAGGGAGCCGGATCGAGAGTATTGCGGCGCACGAATTTTATGGCTGTTTGGTTGTCAGCAGGATTCGTCATCCAACTTACATGACGGTCAATCGCCTCAATTAGGGGGGGNTATTCTGCTACCAACTCTTGCAGCAGCCTTTGAGTTTCGATACTATCCAGGCGATTTAGTAGTTCTTCAAGGGTGGGGCGCTGCTCAATATTTTCTGAGTTACGCGCACAAACGAGCATCGTCGCCACAATGTGCTTGCACCAACCTTCATAGTTGTAAGCACAGGTGCATTTTACTGAGGTTAACCCACTGCTATCGAAACTTAGGTTGACATGATAAGGTCTAGCTTCGGTGCCTACAACATCTGCCTGAAGCTGATGACCACGTTGGATAACTGCATTAACAGCACCAGCGTTGTAATATGCCTCGCCCCGCTGGAAAGATTTGGCGTTGGCATGACGGCGGATAGTAAATTCACTAATTTGGGGAATAGACATCGAGCGATCGCCTGCGTAAATCTTCTGGATCAATCCTAAATCCAGCTTAGTGTTACGCTAACGCGCTGTAAAGAGAAAGGTGTGGAGATTCTGAGTGAAACTGCAATTTCTATTCATTAACTAGCTCAGAACTGGGAATCAGCTTCATTACCCTGCAAATACTCACTTAATTTCTTGTCGCTTTTCTGGGAAAACCAACCCATATAATGAAAATATCCATATTTTCGCCAGAAGTGAGTGAATCATAATTTGAGTTAGCAATACCCGAACCTGAAATCAGTGAACAGTCAACAGTAAACAGTCAGGGTAATGTAAGGTAAGGGATTTAGAGTTCAGCGATAAAACTGATAACTGATAACTGTTAAAAGGGTTGCGCTGATTGTCGGTCAAGTTGAGAATAAATAGGCGAAGCACACGGGGAAACTAACGTGAGTCAAGGATATGATTACGATTTAGTAATTATCGGCGCTGGTGTAGGCGGGCATGGCGCAGCCTTACACGCCGTAAGTTGTGGTTTGAAAACAGCAATTATTGAAGCTGCTGATATGGGAGGAACCTGTGTTAATCGCGGCTGTATTCCTTCTAAAGCGCTGCTGGCAGCATCTGGACGTGTGCGGGAGTTACGCAATGCCCACCACCTCAAGTCACTGGGAATTCAAATTGGTAGCGTAGAATTCGATCGCCAAGCGATCGCTAATCATGCTAGTAATCTCGTCTCGAAAATTCAAGGCGACTTAACCAACAGCCTCAAACGGCTAGGGGTCGATATCATCAGGGGTTGGGGAAAAATCGCTGGGGCGCAAAAAGTTTCTGTCGTCGGAGACGGCGGTGAAAAAACCATCACAGCCAAAGACATTATCCTTTCACCTGGTTCAATTCCTTTTGTGCCTCCAGGGATTGAAGTAGACGGCAAAACTGTCTTTACCAGCGATCAAGGTGTCAAATTAGAGTCATTACCAGACTGGGTGGCAATTATTGGTAGTGGTTACATCGGCTTAGAATTTTCTGATATTTACTCAGCTTTGGGTTGTGAAATCACCTTGATTGAAGCCCTAGATCAGTTAATGCCAGGATTTGACCGCGATATTGCCAAGCTTGCCGAACGGGTGCTAATTACTCCCCGCGATATTGAAACGAAAGTCGGGATATACGCCAAAAAAGTCATTCCCGGTTCACCTGTAGTCATTGAGTTAGCAGATTTCAAAACCAAAGAAGATGTAGATGTCATCGAGGTAGATGCTTGCTTGGTAGCTACAGGACGCATCCCGGCGACCAAAAATCTCGGTTTAGAGTCTGTGGGTGTGGAACTCGATCGGCGGAATTTTATTCCAGTAGACGATCGCATGGCAGTACTATCAGCAGGTGAAGTCGTACCGCATTTGTGGGCAATTGGCGACGCGAATGGGAAGATGATGTTAGCCCATGCGGCTTCTGCTCAAGGCGTCATCGCGGTAGAAAATATAGTTGGGAGGGAAAAAATAGTAGACTATCGCAGCATCCCCGCAGCGGCATTTACCCACCCAGAGGTCAGCTATGTAGGCTTAACTGAAACAGCAGCTAAGGAGTTGGGACAAGCCGAAGGATTTGAAATCGCCACCAGTAGGAGTTACTTCAAAGGAAATTCCAAAGCGTTGGCAGAAAATGAAGCCGACGGTATTGCCAAGGTGATATATCGCAAAGACACCGGAGAAGTCTTAGGAGTCCACATTTTCGGACTGCACGCCTCAGACTTAATTCATGAAGCGTCAGCCGCGATCGCCAACCGTCAATCTGTCCACAATCTTGCACATCTAGTTCACGCCCACCCGACACTCTCGGAAGTTCTGGACGAAGCTTATAAACGAGCGATCGCAATTTAGTCATTTGTTCTTTGTCATTTGTCCTTTGCTAATAAACAAGGACAAATGACCACTGACAAATGACCAATGACCAATGACCAATGACCAATAACTAATTATGCAAATCCGTCGTCGTTCACCTAACCCAGCTATTGATGTATCGATATTGCGTTATCAGGCTGTCGTGCCTGATGCAGCGCCAAACAACATCTTGGAAGAAATTGTCTGGCAGAAAGAAGTAGAATATGACCAAATGCGGGAAAAGGTTCCTTTGCAAGAATTGCGAAAGCAGGTACTGACTGCACCGCCAACCCGTGATTTTGTCGCCGCCTTGCACCAAGGTAAGACTAAGCCAGCATTAATTGCCGAAGTTAAAAAAGCTTCACCTAGTAAAGGTGTTTTACGAGAAGATTTTGACCCAGTAGCGATCGCGCTGTCTTATCAGCAAGGTGGTGCTAGTTGTCTTTCTGTGCTGACAGATGTCAAGTTTTTTCAAGGTAGTTTTGAAAACTTAGCCAAGGTTCGGGCTGCCGTAGATTTGCCCCTATTATGCAAAGAATTTATTGTCTATCCTTACCAGATGTACTTGGCGCGGATTCACGGTGCAGATGCTATTTTATTGATTGCCGCTATCCTGAGCGATCAAGATTTGAAATACTTCCTCAAAATTGCTAACAACCTGAAAATGGCAACCTTGGTTGAAGTTCATAGTTTGGCAGAACTTGACCGTGTGCTAGCCTTAGATGGAGTCTCCTTGGTAGGAATCAATAATCGCAATTTGGAAGATTTCTCTGTCGATCTGCAAACTACTTGCCAACTTTTGGCTGCAAGGGGTAGACAATTGCAAGAAAAAGATATCCTTGTTGTCAGCGAGTCAGGACTACACAACACAGAAGATTTGAGTTTAGTGCTGACAGCAGGTGCATCTGCTGTACTCATTGGAGAATCTTTGGTAAAACAACCAGATCCCGGTGCTGCGATCGCTCATATATTACCGAGGAATTTTTGAAAGAAACACCCCAGATGCTCTAAAAAGCGCAGGGCAACTGCACATAATAGTTGAGCAATTGGGCATACTATGCGTATACACACAGCAATTTGCTATCAAATATCATTAATATCTTTGCCAAATCTTCATTGCTAATCAAATCAAAGCCATAAGCAACTAGTTATTCATTATGTAACAATTTATTAACAAGAAACAAACTGTGACTAATACAAAATCCCAAATATGAAATCAAAATTTAACTTCATGGAGCAAATTCCTCTACCTTCGCCTATTCACTACGAACTTATACTTCAACTCTTAGAAAGACAAACTATGTTAGCAGTAAATGATAACCCAGATTTACGGCATCAGGTGAATCAGTTAATTATTACTCTCCGTAAAGCTGCTGTACAGCAAAAGCGACTAGAAGAAATTTGCGAGTTTTCCTCTGTAACTATCGATCACCGTTGGTCAATCAACCATCATAACGATAACAAAGTTGTTGCCCCCGATTGAAAAAAATTGTCATCTTTATAAGATTTTAGTTTTGAGAAAGTTCATCTTGATTTAGATAAAACTGTAGATCAGTTAAAATAAAATATTGATGAGATTCTCTCTCGAATTTGACGAAAGATGAAATATAACAGCATTGATGAACTCCTCAGAAATAATCAGGCTTGGGTTGCCGAAAAGCTAGCCCTAGATCCAACTTACTTTCAAGAATTATCTAGTGGACAAACACCACCCTTTCTATACATTGGGTGTTCTGATAGTCGTCTGGCATTAACAAGGTTTACCCGTACAGAACCAGGAGAGTTATTTGTACATCGTAATATTGCCAATCAAGTTTCTCTAACGGATATAAACTTTTTAGCCGTTTTAGAATACGCAATTTTACACCTGAAAGTGGAACACATTATCGTTTGTGGTCACTACGATTGCGGAGGAATTAAGGCAGCTTTAGAAGGGAGAACTATCGGAATTCTTGATAACTGGGTAAATCCGATTCGGGAACTGTATTTAGAGAAACAAGAAGAAATTGATACCTTGCCAACAAGAGAAGAACGTCTGAATCGCTTGGCAGAAATCAATGTTGTGGCGCAAGTGAAAAATCTTTACCAAACTTCCATCATGCGTCAAGCACTCCATGAGCGAAAAGCGCCTATGGTTCATGGCTGGGTACTAGATATACGCACTGGACTAATCAAAGATTTAAACGTTTCAACTGTGCAATGGCAATTGCACATCTGCCCCTTGCTTCTAGAATTTAGACTCTATGCCATGTTAAAAAATTAGACTTAATTCGGTATTTACCGCCACACAAAAGCTGACATTTAAGACTTGATAAATATTGTTTTTACAACTTTTATTTAGATATCGGGTTTTCTTGGGTAGTATTTATGTATATTTCCAAAATTAAAGCAGTATTCTTAGAGATTTTTGTTTAATTAAAGTTACGAATACAAAGTAGTTAATTTCATGAAAAATTTTTTATAGAGGCAATTCATAAATTGCCTCTACAAGAATCAGTAACACAGATATTGGTACACTTAACCTACTTCTACAAAAAATTATTTTTTAGCAATTATCCATATTGCATGAATAATTCCCGGAATGTAACCAAACAGCGTCAAAAGTATATTAATCCAAAAGTCTACACCAAAACCTACTTGTAAAAAAACTCCCAAAGGCGGTAGGAAAATGGCACACAGAATCCGAACTAAATCCATTTAAACCTCCTATTAATCTCAGAAAAGACAGCTTGTTGGCAAACTAATTTACCACTATTCAAGCATATTTGTACCTTTCAAAGATAACATCTCCTCTCTTAATCTAGATTGCGGTTAAGATACGGTAAACCGCACTCAAGATTAGCCACCGCTAATTTTGGCTTTGTAACCTAGCTTGGTCAAAATCTCGACAATTTTCTGTTTGTGTTCGCCCTGAATTTCAATTTCATTGTCTTTAAGTGTTCCACCTGTGCCACACTGGGTTTTCAACTGCTTCACCAAATCTGCTAAGGTTTCTGGTTTTGCTTGAAAACCGCTAACGACTGTGACGGTTTTGCCTTTGCGTCCTTTGCGGGAAGCTTGTACTTTCAGATTTTGTTGTTGTGGGGGTAGTTCTGGAATTGGTCTTTCTGTGGCGGCGGAGTTGTCATTGCCAAATTCGCGGTAGACAAAGCCTTTATCAGAAGATTGAGACTTGGAAGAAGACATAAAATGAATGTTTAAGAAAAATTTCAAAGGCAGTGGAAACTTCTACGCAACCATTCTGCTGGGATACAATTTCTAGGCTAACATTACACATCCATACATCATAACCAAACTGACATAATACTTGAACTGATTCAGGAAAATGGCTTGTCTATATCTATAATTAAACCTAATCTTACCTAAACCATCTCAAACTCTAATTGATGACTCTTGAGAAAATCATGGGTGAAATGATCCACCATATTGGTATCAGCTAGTTCCAAATTATAAAAATCCACGGCTTCATGGTCAAAATGAGGGCCAGCGTGCCAAGTACCCTCATGTAGCTTGATAAAACAATTCCCCGGAATGCGGAAAGCAGCAATCTCTTCTAATGCTGGTTCATTCACATCATTATAAGGAGGACAAACTGCAATTAACCAATCCTTCCCTTCCAAAGAACCCAGACATTGAGTGCATTGCACATGGCGAGTAATTTTGTAGAACTTTCGCCCTATATTCTCCAACCGCATAATATAGAATCGTGGAATCCCATTTTGCAGGTTTAACTGGGCATCTTCCTCATCGTAAGTTTTGCCATCAAGACTTGCAAAAATCACCTGTCCATAACGCCGAAAGTTTTCAGAAGTCACCCATTGTACCTGCAATTGTTGCACTGTCTTTGGTGTACTCATATCAAATCTTTAAGAGAGATTATTTAGATTTATTTTCCCCCAGAATGACTGAATTTTATACAGCTATTATGGTGACTTCCTGAGTTTCAATGCCTGAAATTATGAAAAAATAACTTTAGCTCGCTAGATAACTACGTACTTGTTCCTTTTGGCGTCGGAGGAGACTGAGAGCTTTTTGTTCTATCTGACGCACCCGTTCTCGACTAATGCCCATGCGATCGCCAATCTGTGCTAAAGAAAGTTCATACCCATCAGTTAGGCCAAAGCGCAGGGTTAATATTTCTCGCTGCTGGGGAGACAGCTTTGCCAATAAGTCTTGTAAGTCCTGGTGGAGAGATTCTTCAACAGCATAATCTTCGGGAGAAGGGCCATCATCCTCCAGTATGTCTTGCAATTCTGTATCTTGTTGTTCGCCAACTCTTGCCTCTAGAGAGAAGGGTTGACGGGCTAAGTACAAACACTCTCGAACTTGGCTAGCTGTCAAAGATAAGGCAGTGGCAATTTCAGCCGTAGTGGGAACGCGACCTAACTGTTGAGATAATTCTCGCTGCACCCGTTTAATTTTGTTCAGTTTCTCAAAGACGTGGATAGGTAAACGAATTGTACGTCCTTGTTGAGCGATCGCCCGTGTGATTCCTTGACGAATCCACCAGTAAGCATAAGTAGAAAACTTATAACCAAGAGCGGGATCAAATTTATCTACCCCCCGTTCTAAACCTAAAGTACCTTCTTGAATTAAATCCATAAATTCTAGGTTCCGGTGCTGGTATTTCTTTGCCACAGCTACCACTAACCGGAGATTAGCCTGAATCATTTTCTGCTTGGACTGTTGTCCTAAATTTAGCTGTTGCTCTAGCACCTCCACACTTAACTCCACCCGATCTGCCCATTCTTGCAGCGTGGGTTCATGGTTTAATTTCACAGCCAATTCTTCCTTAGCAGCTAATAAATTCATCATCTGCTGCACTTGTTGGGCAAAAATAACCTCTTGTTCGCGAGTCAACAAATCTACACGCCCG
Source organism: Nostoc sp. GT001 (assembly GCF_030382115.1). NCBI lineage: Bacteria > Bacillati > Cyanobacteriota > Cyanophyceae > Nostocales > Nostocaceae > Nostoc > Nostoc sp. GT001. Next base: position 84,709 of record NZ_JAUDRJ010000003.1, on the reverse strand, counting down.
ATCTCTTGCAGATAACTACGCACAATATCATCTGTAGCTCGAGGCTTTTTATCTGCGGCTAAACTTTTTTTCTTCGTTTTTTGAACTTCGGTATGTAAAGATGTTAAGTTGCTCATGGTTATTTGCTCCTCTGTAACCTCATCAATTTATTGGTATCAAGTCTAGATATTCAGACCCACAGCCATTTCACACTGCTAATCAATAGATATCTTGCAAAAGTACTTAACACCCCATCCCTTAATTTACTTCCCGCTTTCGGGGAGGGTAGACAAAGCGTAGCTTTGGCGGGGTGGGGTTCTTAATTTGTAATTTATGCAAGAGGTCTAATCAATTTGCAACACTGATGAATTCTGGTCTATGATACATTACAAGTTAATTGTTGGAGATAATAAACCCAAAATCAACCCACCCCTTAATAATAACATCATCATCAGTCACAAATCAATTATCTCAAGTATCATTAGCATATCCTTTGAAGTAATTACATTCTTTCATCATTTATTTTTGTATATTCTAAAATACAATTAACAATTAAATTTAGTGTAGTTATCCAATAAGGTTTCTGGAGAAAGTAAAAAATATCGGGTAACGATTCCATTATCTAAGAAATAAATTACTAATAGCAACTCTTAAAATATCACAACAAGTTCTTTTATTAAAGTGTTCATAGTCCGCTTATAAATAGGTGTAATCTCATTAAATAAAAACTCATCAAATAGAAAATATCCATTTTAAACCTACTTTTTTTAATACAATCTAAGCATATCAAGCCAGTTACATAGTGAGCGATCGTTAAACATGAAAGAAAGAACTTCTCCTTCTCCCCTTCTTTATTAAATAACAGCTTTATTGAAGAATCTGAGCAAATACTTAGTAATTAGGCATCTGGTGAAATTAATTATGCGGTATCCAGAACACTTGCACAGACGTAGCACTGCTACATCTGTATATTCATTCTTACTCATATCTCTTTCCGGCGTTGCATAATGGCGGTATGAATTGAGGTAAAACTGGATGGAATGTCCGCGTTGTGGGTCGTCTCATATCCGTAAGAACGGAAATAAAAGAGGTAAACAGAATCACATTTGCTGTAATTGCGATCGCCAATTTATTGATCGGTACGAACCACCTCAAGGATACAGTGATGAAGTGAAACGGGAATGCCTGAAAATGTACGTTAATGGTATGGGATTTCGTGGCATTGAACGGGTCAAAGGTGTGCATCACACGACATTGATTACTTGGGTAAAACTTGTAGGAGAACTGCTACCTGATGTTTATGATCCAGAGACAATTCCAGAAGTTGGCGAACTCGATGAACTAGAAACGTTCGTCGGCTCAAAAAAAACAAAGTTTGGCTTTGGACAGCAGTGAACCACTTCACACAAGGTATTTTAGCGTGGGTTTTGGGCGACCATAGCGCCGAAACTTTTCGACCGTTATGGGATATTGTAGGTACTTGGCAGTGCTATTTCTATGTCACGGATGGATGGTTGGTCTATCCAGGCTTTATTCCAGAGGGCGACCAGATTGTGAGCAAGACTTACATGACACGAGTTGAGGGGGAAAACACCCGGTTGCGCCACTATCTCGCTCGATTGCATCGAAAAACGCTATGTTATTCCAAATCAGCACAAATGCTGAAATACTCGATTCGATTGCTACTTCACTATCTCAAGTTTTGGGATGTTCCAGTTTCAGTATGATTCATACCGCCATTATGCAACGCCCTCTTTCCTAGGATTTAGGATGATCAAGAAGACGCAGATATCTGTGACAATTGCACTTGTGTCATATTGAACGCAGATATCTGCACTGGATGCGGTATTGTCAACTTGATTACTCCTAGAGAAATTTAATGGACTAAAAATACTAACAGTGGTAACACTAGCATCAAGGATGATACTTGGCAAGACAGCAACACCCACGATCGCCCTNAATATCCTCTTGAAGCGAAAAGATTTTTGTGTAAAGGTATCTAGNNNATTGTTGTGCAGCATAGCTTAAACAAGAACATTCCCACTTTTTGGAGAAGTCGGAAATAGTCTAAAACTCCTAATGAAGGAACATCTCACAGCTTTCTCGCTTACTAGTTTCAACTTCTAGTTGCACAAAAGCACAGTTATGTATTTACATAGATGGTTGGCTTATTGCAAAGATTTTTGGGAAAATAGTACTATATTGAAGTTTTAATCTAACTCTTCAACCATCACTTTAGTAGATATCGGTTAAGGAAAACATTCACCTCATTATGTTAACAAAGTTCCTATATCAAAATTTAGTAACTGTCACACGAATACCAGAATCCAGTTTAGGAACCTTGAGATACTCAATTGGTTCAGTACTTTGAGTCTTGGTTGGCTCTTGACATTGCTTAAAAAAAGCGCTTGGGTTATTGATGAACTCAAGCGGGTTCATTTTTTGGCATCCTCGCTCCTGCATCAGCGAAATTGATTCAGCAGTTTGTTTTGGGTTATTAGTCTGTCCAATAAAATTGCTCCATGTAGCGTTAATCGTAGCTGGTTCTGTCAATAAAACTCCAGCCTGATCGCGATCGCCTATTGTTATAGAAACATTCTCTTGGTTAGCATAGGCTCTCTGACTGAGAGTGAGTGCGCTAATCACAACGGCTAAAATAATAGAAGAGGATTTCATAATTCAATCTCTCAACATTTAATGTCAGTTTAATAATTACAATTGCCTAGATCCAAAAACAAAGAAATAGGAGGCTAGGTTGAGTACTTCAGATTAACACAGGTGATCATAAATATAGCAAAACTTCATGAAAAATATAGTGAAATCTAGTAAAATATGACTGAAGTTTGCCTACCTTGAACAACTTGCTTGAGCTATTTGTCTAGTTAATTGAGATAGTAGCTGGATTTCCGCTGTCTTGCACTAGTTTGATGTAAACTAATTTATTGCTTTAACTACGCTGTCATTTGATACTCCTTTGTTAGGCTACGTTAAATTCAAGCTGGATAGGGTTAAAGATTAAATTTTGTGTAAATTAATTTTGTCTTACTACTTGTCTTCTAATCATTTGTACCGACTTAATTACCTGTACTAAGTCGGTCAGCACAAAAATTTGTCGTAGGTAGCGAGCGATCAGACAGGAGGGAGCAGTAAAGATTAAACTGATTGTCAGTCTTTATAGGTTCGGTACTCAAATCATGTAATTTTATGATTGCCAGTCCTGTATTATTCCCATTGACTATTATTCAGAGCAAGAATTCATTGTTAGTTAAAGTTTTGAAGTATCTTACGTAAATATCCATTTAGTCTTTACAAGTATCTCTTCTCAGTGTCCAAAGCCTGTCTGTAAAATGCTTACATTGCTTATAGACTGGCACAATTGAACTATTCCTTACCTGAAGGAATTAACCCCTCTTGTCTTTTCAAAATCAGTAAACCGAGAGTGAATACATTAGTATTTTGTATAAATTTTTTGTAAAGTTATTAAATTCAGTGTTCTTACATAATATGATAGTGATTGTTAGGTTACTAATCAATACTTGCGTTAGTAGTAACATAAAACTAAGTTAACAAAAATTAAGCCCCAAAAATGGAAAGCAACTTAATCAGGGATAAAATTGTGAGTTATCCTGGCTTTGCTGTCATCCGATATTGAAGAACCTCAGCAATAAGGTATTAGCTAAAAATCAACCCAAATATTAATATCACAAGGTAGACTACATTGTTACTGTATTCGTAATCGTGAGAACAATCTGCTGTAAGTAAATAGTCTTGTTTTATAAAAGTTTACACATATTATGACGATGGAATCTTTACCAAATTTTGAAGAAGTAAATATTCAGAAATACTTAGAAGTTTTTCAACGGCGTTGGCTACCTCTAGTTGGAATTTTCGCCATATCAGTTAGCCTTGGATGCTTGTATGCATTTTCACTAAAACCTTCATACAAAGCAGAAGGAAGTTTGATGATTAAAACAAATCGCTCTTCTTCACTCACGGGCTTACCGGATGACATAGGACGCCTAGAAGCTTTGAATGTGAACGACAATCCCTTGGAAACTCAGGTGAGAGTTATTGGATCAAATCCAGTAATGGAGAAAACAATTAACTCCCTCAACCTCAAAGATAATAAAGGCAAACTGCTCACGATTCCTGACTTGGCAAAACAACTAAAAATAGAAGGAATTAAAGGCACTGATGTTGTACAACTTTCTTATAAAGGCGGCGATCCAAAACTAGCTGCTAAAATCGTTAATGAAGTTATTGACAGTTATATCGATCTAAATATCAAGGCTAATCAGAATGAAGCGCGGACAGCCAAACAGGTTCTTGTAACGGAAGTACCTAAAGCTGAGGAAGTTGTCAGAAGAGCCGAATCAAAACTGCGGGTATTTAAAGAAACGAATAAAGTTGTTGTCCTAGAACAAGAAGCAGCCGCAGCAGTCGATACAATTTCTAAGTTAGGAAACCAAATTTCTCAAGCTTTAGCTCAACTAAATGATGTCAAGGGTCGTCTAGAACAGTTAAGCAGTGAAGTTCAGGTAAATTCACGGCAAGGTGTAATCGAATCTGAATTGAGTCAAGCACCTGGAGTTCAGAAAGTGCTTGCTGAACTCCAAGACACAGAAAGCAAACTAGCAGTAGAGCGGACTCGTTTTGCACCTGAACACCCTACAATTACCAACTTAGAAGAAAAAGTCGTAGCTCTTAAAAACTTGCTAAAAGAGCGGACAGGACAAGTAGCTGGTGGAGCGCAGATAACACAGGGAAGTTTACAGGTTGGACAACTGCGGCAAAGCCTAATTGCAGATATTACTCGTGCCCAGGCAGAACGGGTTGGTCTAGAGAGACAAATTGCCACACTCAAACAACAGCAAAATGCCTATATCAAACGAGCAAATAATTTGCCAAGGCTAGAACAAAGTCAACGAGAGCTAGAACGGAAACTGCAAGCAGCTCAAACGACTTACGAAACACTCTTAAAGAAACGCCAAGAGATTGATATTGCACAGAACCAAAAAATTGCAAATGCTCGTGTTATTTCCTATGCTTTAATCCCTGATAAAGCAGAAGGGCCTCGGAAAATGCTGTTTATTGTTGGTGGAGCAGGAGTTGGTTTTTTCTTAGGTATCATTGTCGCCTTTACTTTAGACTTGATAGACCGCTCAGTGAAGACCGTCAAAGAAGCCAAAGAAGTCTTGAGATACAGTGTTTTGGGAGTAATTCCTACACAAGGTAGAAATGGTAAAGATCATTCTTCGATACCAGGACTGGATAGAGCTATTCCCAAAATTATTGGTAGAGATATTCCTTACTTCCCTGTTGGTAATGCATATCAAATACTACAAGTAAACTTGAAGTTCCTCTGTTCTGATAAACCGCTCAAAAGCATTGTAGTTACAAGTTCCGTTGCCAAAGAAGGAAAGTCTGACGTATCTGCAAATTTAGCTGTGACTATGGCTCAAGCAGGTCGTAGGGTGTTGTTGGTGGATGCAGATATGCGTCATCCCATACAGCATCATATCTGGGGGCTAACAAATACAATTGGACTAAGTAATATCATAATTAATCAAGCTCCTTTAGATACAGTTGTTCAGGAAGTAATGCCTAATCTGGAAGTTCTCACTTCTGGAGTTTTGCCTCCAAATCCAGTGGCAATGCTAGATTCTCAACGCATGGCAACATTAATTAGTAACTTTAGCAGAGATTACGATCTTGTCATTTTCGATACTCCTCCATTATCAGGAATAGCAGATGCTGCTGTTTTAAGCACCTTGACTGACGGTATCTTATTAGTCGTTCGTCCTGGAGTGGTTGACTTGAACAGTGCAAATGCAGCTAAAGAGTTTTTAACCCAGTCAGGTCAGAAGGTATTAGGGATAGTCATCAATGGTGTGAATACTAAAAATGAACCTAATAATTATTTTTATGACAATAAAAAACGACAAATTGAACAAGATTTAGTATCTTCCAGCAGCTTAACTAAATTTCGCAAAGAGCGCTAAGTTCTCTTAAAAATTCTGAAAGCTACAACCATCTAAACCCAATTTTGTGACTGTAGTAATAATGGATCAAACTAAAATCAAAACTTCTTGTTTAATTAATAATTACAATTACGCTCAATTTCTCTCTGAAGCAATTGATAGCGCTTTAAATCAGACAGTGAAATTTGATGAAATTATCATTGTTGATGACGCATCCACAGATAATTCCACGGAAATTATCAACAGATTTACTCAATTAGCTAATGTTAAATCTATCTTGAAAGAAAAAAACCAAGGACAATTATCATCTTTTAATGAAGGTTTTTTAGCTACTACTGGTGACATTATATTTTTTTTAGATGCTGATGATATTTATGAACCTCAGTATTTAGAAAACGCCCTAAATTTTTACAATAGACGCAGTGAATGTGATTTTGTATTTTGTGCGTATAAAAAATTTGGAGCAGTAGAAGGCACATTTCAAGACGATGAAGTTGATTTAGATTTGGGTTATTCAGTAATTAGAACTTTATATAATGGTGAATGGATTGGTTCCATAACTTCAACATTATCAATACGTAGAGAAATAGTCCGAAAATTTTTACCTATTCCCAATTTAGAAGATTGGCGTGTAAGGGCTGATGACTGTTTAGTATGGGGAGCTTCTTTGGTGGGGGCTAAAAAGTTTTATATGTCTAAACCTTTGGTGATGTATAGAATACATGAGAATAATCAGTATCATAATAAGAACTTTTTAGATGTAGACAAAAACTATGAATACAAAAGATTCTGGAAACGTAATTCACTGTTTAATTACATTCTGCAAAAAAACAATTTTAGCTGCCCATTATTCTTAGCTTTTACATCTATCAGGGAGTTACAAACAATACCATGCCCAAAATATCAGGATTTTGTTACTTATTTGAAAATAATATTTTTATTTGAGCATAGTTTGTATTGGAAAATAAAGGGCATTATTTTCTTACTTAGCTATTTTTTGAAAATTTTGATTAGTGGTAAATTAAAAACCTTGTAAGCGCTCAAAAATGTAAGCTACTGAATAAATACACTTTATTTTGTATTTGAAAAAATGAAAAAGTTGCATGAGCAAGATTGATAAATATAAATAATTGCATATGATTAATTCATAAAAATAATGTTAAGCAAATTAAAAATTAAAAACTTATCGAAATTTAAATCTCGTTCTGGACTGCGTGCAATTATTGCTAATACAGGTTGGTTATTTGCCGATCGCATCCTACGTATGGGTGCAAGCTTGGTTGTAGGAGTATGGGTAGCACGTTATTTAGGAGTAAAACAGTATGGTCTATTTAACTATACTTTAGCTTTTGTTGCCTTATTCAGCCCAATTTTTACTCTCGGACTAGATGACGTAGTAGTTCGCCATCTTGTTCGTCAATCATCAAACAAAGAAGAAATTTTAGGAACTACTTTTTGGCTAAAATTTTTGGGTGGAATTGCTTCTGTTTTATTGGCAGTTAGCACGATGTTTTTCTTAGGTGAGCATGAAACACTAAAGATATGGCTAGTTGCAATTTTAGGAATAGCAGGAGTTTTTAGGGCATCTGATACTATTGAACTGTGGTTTCAATCACAGGTGCAGTCAAAATATACTGTAATTGCTAAAAACACGGCATTTTTGCTAAATACTCTCATAAAAATCGCACTAATTTTAACAAAAGCACCGTTGCTAGCTTTTGCTTTGGTAACATTAGCAGAATTTGCAATGAGTGCTATTGGCTTACTGGTTGTTTACCAAGTCAAAGGGTCTTCATTATGGTTATGGCGTTGGAGTGTTGCAACTGCTAAAACTCTTTTGAAAGAGAGTTTACCTCTAATGTTTTCGGGGTTCGCCATCATGATTTTTATGAGAATAGATCAGGTGATGTTAGGTCAAATGATCGGAGATAGTGAGGTTGGTGTTTATTCTGCTGCTGTGCGTGTTTCTGAAATTTGGTATTTTATTCCGGGGGCTATTGTTTCTTCTGTTGCTCCAGCAATTTATGCCGCCAAGGAAAAATCAGAAAGTCTTTACTATCAGCGAATAGGACAATTACTCAGTCTCATGACTTGTATATCTTTAGCAATTGCTCTTCCAATGTCCTTTTTATCTGACAAGATAATTATGGTGATGTTTGGAAGTGGATATGCAGAAGCAGGACCAATATTAGCAGTTCATATTTGGACTTCTTTGTTTGTATTTATGGGTCTTGCAACATCACCTTGGTTTATTGCTGAAGGTTTGAACCATGTTTCTTTAGGTAAGACCTTATTTGGAGCCATACTAAACATTATTCTCAATTTATTACTTATTCCTAAATATGCAGGACTGGGGGCTGCGATCGCAACAATCATATCTCAAGCTGCTGCTGCTTTTATATGCAACGCATTTGATTCAAGAACACAAAAACTCTTTCAGATTCAGGTGCGATCGCTTATTCATTTTTACAAATACTAATCGTTATTATTTAAAGTTTATATGATCAAAACACCAGTAACTTTTATTATTTTTAAACGCCCCCAAACAACAGAGAAAGTTTTTGAAGCAATTCGCCAAGCCAAGCCAACAAAACTTTTTGTAATTGCAGATGGACCTCGCACTGACCGCGAAGGTGAGGTAGAAAAATGCGAAGCTACTAGGGCAATTGTTGAGAGAGTTGATTGGGATTGTGAAGTAATAAAAAATTATTCTGATATCAACTTAGGTTGTGCAAAACGGGTATCAAGTGGTTTAGATTGGGTCTTTAATAATGTTGAAGAGACAATTATTTTAGAAGATGATTGTATTCCTCACCCAACTTTTTTCAGGTTTAGTCAAGAACTGCTGGAAAAATATAGAAATGATACCAGAATCGCCACAATCTCTGCTCAAAATGTTCAACTTGGACAAAAACGTACAAATTACAGTTACTATTTTTCTCGCTACAACCACTGCTGGGGTTGGGCAAGTTGGAGGCGTGCTTGGCAACATTATGATTTGACTATCAAACTCTGGAAAGAGGTGCAAGCAGAAAACCTTTTACATGACATTCTTGTAGACCAAAAAGCGGTAAATTATTGGCAACGAATATTTCAATCTGTTTATGACAATCCTACAGGTATAACCTGGGATTACCAATGGACATTTGCTTGTTGGATGCAGGGAAGCTTAAGTATTATTCCCAATGTCAATTTAATCTCTAATGTTGGTGTTGGTGTAGACGCAACTCATTTTACTTCAAATCAAGAATTTTATTTCATCAATATGCCGATGCGAGCAATGGAATTACCATTAAAGCATCCACCATTTATTGTCAGGAATGTAGAAGCAGATAATTTTACACAGAAAACAGTCTATAAAGCAACTGCATTGGACATTTTTAAAGAGGAAGTGAAGAAAAGATTGAATTACTCATTGATAAAAAAATAGATTAATTAAATATCACAAATGAAAGTAAAATTAACAGAAAAAATATTAACTATCTTGCTATTACTCATTGCTGTGGGGGCATTAACAATACACCCCGCACAAGAAGTTTCTATGTCTACGCTTGGAGGCGATAAGCTAGATACTTTGTTCAATATAGTTTCATATCTAATCCTATTTTATTTCCTAATTTTATACTGGAAAGGTTTTTTTTATGTAATTACTAGAAGTCCATTACAGTTTTTTCTACTAGCAATAGTTATATTTTCTCTTTTATGGTCAGAAGACCTAAGTTCTAGTCTTACTTATCTAAGAGGTCTAATCCGCATATATTTTCTTGCAATCTATTTAGCAATGCGTTATCCCCTTAAGGAACAAATTAAGCTGATAGCTTGGGCATTTGGCATAGCTGCATCATTATCTATGCTATTTTCTGCATTCGTACCAGGTTATATTCACGAATCACCTGAATTACTAGGTATGTGGAGTGGAATTTATGGTCATAAAAATGAATTAGGTTACATGATGGCTTGGAGTGCAGGAGTTTTTTTACACCTTGCTCTTAGTGGCCATCGATATCGCTGGTTGATGTGGGCACTATGTGGGATATCTGTATGTCTAATTATCCTCTCACGTTCAACAACATCTTTAACGATATTATTGGCAATGGTATTACTTTTACCTTTCTACAGATCGCTGAAGAGAACTAATTATAAATTACAAGTTATTATGATTACTTCAACTTTGATGTTAATGATAATTTTTTCAATATTACTTCTCAACAATATCGAAACTGTAGTTGGCACATCTGGTAAAGACCTTACCTTCAATGGGCGCTCTGACCTCTGGGAGCTAGTAATTTCTAAGATTTTGGAAAGACCTTGGCTAGGTTATGGATTTTCGGGATTTTGGACTAGTAATGCTGCATCTAAATTAAGAGCTACTTATGATTGGGCAAGTAATGCTCACAATGGTTTTTTAGAAATATTTTTAGAATTAGGTTTTTTAGGTTTTTTGACTTTCGCAGCAGGGTTTGTCCGGTTTTTTGTCATGGCATTGACTCGAATTATTTCTGTCGCGAAAAAACCGGAAGATTATTGGCCAATGCAGATACTAATTATCATTCTTATAGTTAATTTTTCAGAAGCCAGATTATTAACTCCTAGCTGGAACTGGTTAATGTATGTCACCACGTCATTATCTTTAACTCTTGAATATCAACGAAATCATAAAAATATTTTAGTCAATTAGTTTTTATGGCAGTCATAAATAGTTTTAGTGATTATTAAGTTAATAAAAATGAAAATTTTACATATTAGTACCCATGATATTAATGGCGGTGCAGCGAGGGCTGCATATCGTTTACATACAGGTTTACAGGATATAGGACTACAGTCACAAATGTTAGTTCAGGAAAAATATAGTAATGATAAAACAGTAATTGCACCTAAAATTAGACTATTTCAAGGTATCGCTAAGGCAAAGTTGACAGTTGAAAGTTTACCATTAAAGCTTTATCGCCAAAAGAAAAATACTCCATTTTTTACTCAATGGTTGCCAGATAGAGTTATTCCGAAAGTTGCTCAGATTAATCCAGATATAATCAATCTACATTGGATTAGCGGAGGTTTTATGCAAATAGAAACATTTGCTAAACTGAAGCGTCCTCTAGTTTGGACTCTCCATGATATGTGGGGGTTTACTGGAGGGTGTCACGTTACTGGAGAATGCGATCGCTACAAAGTATCTTGCGGGGCTTGCCCTCAACTCAGCAGTGGTAATGAATGGGATCTATCCCGTTGGGTATGGCAGCGCAAAGTAAAAGCCTGGAAAAATTTAAATTTAACTCTGGTTTCACCAAGTTCTTGGCTAGCGCAGTGCGCTCGTTCCAGTTCTTTGTTCCAGAATTTGCGAATTGAGGTAATTCCCCACGGATTAGATACTCAAAAATATCGACCGATTAATCAACGTTTTGCACGAGAAGCACTCAATCTACCTCAAGATAAAAAGTTGATACTTTTTGGAGCGATAGAAGCAACAAGCGATAGAAATAAAGGATTTCATTTATTGCAACCAGCTTTACAAGAATTGAGTAAATCTGGCTGGAAGGATGACTTGGAAGTTGTGATTTTTGGAGCATCTCAACCCGAAAATCCACCTGATTTAGGTTTCAAAACCCACTATTTGGGACACTTACACGATGCTATATCTTTAGCAACTGTTTACTCAGCAGCTGATGTGATGCTTGTACCATCTCTTCAAGAATCTTTTGGACAGACAGCTTCAGAATCATTCGCTTGTGGTACTCCAGTTGTGGCGTTTAATGCTACTGGCTTAAAAGATATTGTTGATCATCAGCAGAATGGCTATTTGGCTAAACCTTATGAAGTTGAAGATTTTGCCAAAGGAATCACCTGGGTACTTGAAAATGAACAGAGGTTGCAAAAACTATCATTTTATGCTCGTGATAAAGCCGAGCAAGAATTCACTCTAGAACTTCAAGCACGTCGTTATTCGGCCTTGTTTCAGGAAATATTGATGATAGCCAAGAAATCTTCATTGAGTAATTAACTTAGTAAATCAATACTTCACAATATGTCAATACCTATAGCTTTTATAATTTGTACAGAACCTGGTCGTTTAGAAGGTCAATCTTTGATGCTTGCGGAAAGTATTCGTAAGTTCTGCGGCGAATTGAAAAATACACCTATATATAGTTTTCATCCTAGAGTAGGTGAACCGATTTTAAAGCAAACCCAACAAGCCTTTGAAGCATTGCAGGTGACTCATCAACAAATCCCGATAAATCGAGAATTTCATGAATATTATTTAGCTAATAAACCCTTGGTTTGTGCCTATGCAGAACAAAATGTTGATGCAGAAATATTGGTTTTTTTAGACAGTGACAAATGCTTTTTTTCTGAGCCAAAAGAATTTTTATTGCCTGTAGATTGTAATGTACGGATGCGTCCTGAGTATGGTCAAGGAATTGGTTCTACAGGCCTCCAAGATCCTCAAGAATGGTATTGGCAAAAACTATATGAAGTACTGGGAGTAAAGCGTGAGGTATTTGTTGACACACCAATTGGTAATAAGAGAATCAGAGCTTACTGGAATTCTGGTTTGATTGCTGTAAGAAGGAGTGCAGGTATATTTACAACTTGGAAAGAGAACTTTGAAAAAGTAATGCGCTTGGATATTACCCCTCCCCAGGGTATTTATTTTGTTGAGCAGTCTGTTTTGTCTGTAACTTTATGTGCCTTGGAAGAAAACGTCGAACACCTTCCTACTAATTATAGTTATCCATTACCTTTACATAACCGTTTATCAAAAGAACTACAAATTAAACATTTCGATGATATGATATCCATTCATTATTTCAACTTATTTTTTTATAATGATTGGAATGCACAAATAAAAAGATTGAAAAGATTCAATATCAATTCAGAAAAATATCTATGGTTATGTCAAGAGGTTATCAGACTTAATATGCCTCGTGTATCAGTTTGGCATCGATATATTTTGGTAGCCAGAAAAATGGAACAAAAACTAAAGAACTTCAATTTAGATATTAATTTCAGTGGCTGGATAGAAAAAATGGTTAAGTTTTAACCCGTAAGTTTATGATCTGGATTAATTTTTTTGTAGATATTATATGAGGATAATAATATGAAGCAAGCAAATCTAGCCGTAATTATGACCTGCCATAACAGGCGGAATACAACTCTTGCCTGTCTAAATGCTTTATATCAGCAAAAAAAACATTGTGATGTTTATTTAACTGATGATGGGAGTTCTGATGGGACTACAGAGGCTGTTAAAGCAGAATATCCAGAAGTACAAATTCTTCAAGGTAATGGCAATTTATTTTGGGTGGGAGGAATGCATCTCGCTTTTGGTGAGGCAATCAAATATCAATATGATTATTATCTGTGGTTGAATGATGACACATTTCTGGAAGCCAATGCTGTGACTAAACTGTTGCAGGTTCATCAAAATTTGACGGAACTTGGTTATGCAGACTCAATTGTAGTTGGTTCAACTAAAGACTTAATTACAGGAAAAGCAACCTATGGAGGAGCGGTAAAATCTAAAAAGTGGTATTCTAATAAATTTGAATTTTTAGAACCAAGTTTCGTTATCCAACAATGCGATGCTATGTATGGTAACTGCGTGCTAATTCATAAAAGTGTTGCCGCCAAAGTTGGCAATATTGATACAGCTTTTGTTCATAGTTTAGGAGATTTAGATTATGCCCTGAGAGCGCGTAAATTGGGTTGTAAAATATGGGTAGCTCCTGGGTATATTGGGACTTGTACTAAAAACTCTATCCGCAATAGTTGGGCCGATACCAATTTAAATCTATTAGAGCGCTTGAAAAAAGTACTAGAAATTAAAGGATTTCCATTGAAATCATGGACTATATTTTGTAGCAGACACTCTGGGCCATTCTGGATATTGTACTGGTTCTTACCCTATATCAGAGCAATTATTGGCTACAAAGATTTGGGCACCTCTCCCACATTTTCTGAGGATATTAATCAAACTAGCTCAGGAGTTTAAGACTTGCATGATAGTCATTAATTGGATGATATTTGGATAAAATTATAACTATCTTGAGGATTTGACAAATCTAGTTTCAAATTATAAAATAATAATCAGCAATCATTTTATGGGTAAACGCTTACTGATTGTCTCAACCCTCGATTCTAGTCAGCCATTTGGTGCATTTACTAGACCTTTTTATCTAGGACAATATCTTACTAAACATTTTGATGTTTTTCAGCTAGGTTTAGATTGTTCATCTGTTAATTATGCACCTTCTTTTTCTATTGGTTCAAGAAGCTTGAGGTCATATATTCAATCTATAGAAAAGTGCATCGACGAGTTTTGTCCAGACATTGTGTATGCTCAAGAAACACTACCTGGATTGGCTGCTTTAGTTTCACTAAAGCTGAGAAAACACAGTAGTTCCTCTCTTGTCTTAGATTTTCATACATTTTCGCCTTATGAATACTGGATGCGCTTGTTTTCAGTTGCCAATCCCTTCAAAGAGTTTGCACAATGTATTAAGACATATATTGCTCAGGGAATTTTAATATTCTCTGGTAGTCCAATTATTGCAGCAGGTGAATCAATTCCTAAACTAATTTCCCAATGGTATGGAAAAACTCCACAGCAAATTTATTCTATCGGGAATGGAGTGACTCAAGACTTACTCAATACTGAAGTTTTTCCAGATAAAGACCCCTATCAAGCATTTAGACCAGCTAAAATAGTGGTTATTATTGCTCCCAAAACATTTCAATTTCCAACTAATGATATGTCTGTATCAATGGCTATCGAGGTCGCGAAATCCCTTGAAAGCCATCAAGAGAAAGTACATTTTGTTGTTATTGGCAGGGATAGTAGTGATATTTTAGAACCAATACCCTCTAATATTTCTTTTTTAGGCTTTTTACCTAAAAGAGAAGATTTTGTAGCCCATCTGAAATATGCAGATATTGCTTTGTTGCCATTTTCAAAACAAGCAGTAGCAGGTGGTGCTCGCAATAAAGCATTAGATTATTTTGCTAGTAGAAAATTAGTTGTATCAACACCAGAAGGCTTGCGAGGTTTAGAAGAATTTCGCAATTTAGAACACTTGTTAGTAACAGGATACTCTAGCGAAGAAATCGCTAAGACAATACTAGATGCTGCTTCAAATATTGATAAATATCAGTCAATTGTAGATACAGCATATACTTTAATTACAGAAAAATATTCCTGGAATGCAAGAGCGCAAAATATCGCAGACATCCTCATAAAAACAAGTACTTTTTAGTTATAGTTAGATAATAATTTTTAGCTAAAAAAATAGGCATTTAAATATTTAGGTACTTCAGTATTGAAATGTTGCTAATTAATTTTACAATCTTCACCTTGACCTTGAGATAAAATCTCATATTTATCAAAATAAAAATAAGATATGAAAAAGCGATTTTCTTATAAACTTATTGGTGCTCAAGTGGATGCACTCTCTATCCTTGACTTAAATTTATTGATTGAAGAATCTATTGATCGAGATGAAAAATGGATTATTGCTAATCACAACTTACATAGTCTTTATCTCTTCCATAACGATCCAAAAATGCAAGCTTTTTATGCGAAGGCAGAATATACCCATATTGATAGTATGCCTCTAGTGTTTCTTGGAAAGCTGTTGGGTTTTCCAATTAAACGGGAACAAAGAGTAACCTATGCTGATTGGGTATGGCCTCTGATGGCAGAAGCTGCTAGTAAAGGCTGGCGTGTATTCTATTTAGGTTCAAAGCCAGGAGTTGCTGAAAATGCAGCAAATATTTTATGCCAGAAATTTCCTGGTTTACAGATTGCTTGCGCTCATGGCTATATTGATATAGATAAAGATAGTCAAGAAAATCTTGCCACTGTGGCTGCAATTAATGCTTACAAACCCCATATATTAATGGTAGGGATGGGTATGCCACGCCAAGAGTATTGGATTTACGAAAATCTTGAACATATTCATGCCAACACTATTTTGACTAGTGGAGCCTGTATGGACTATATAGCAGGAGCAATACCTACTCCTCCTCGCTGGATGGGAAAGGTGGGATTGGAATGGTTATATCGCTTGTTATCTGAACCAAAAAGACTTTGGAGACGTTACTTAGTTGAGCCTTGGTTTGTTGGCACATTATTTTTGCGAGAAATTTGGAGTATCTCAAGTAAACGAAAAAAAAATAACCTGCTGGTATTTCTAAGTACGAAATTTCAAAAGTTCGTAGCTTGACCAGTAGGTTGCTCAATTCGTCACGAATTTATGAAATGTTGTACTAAGATTTAATGATTGATTAGTCAGTAATTCTTATTCAACTTTCATAATCGTGAATAACAAAAAATATTTTAATTTATTTTACTTAGAATAATACTTAAAAATGCCATAGTAGTTTCCGGCATAGTGAGGTACATTTTCAAATCTACTGAACCTTGGTAAAGAAGATTTGAAAATGTACCTCAGTTGGTGAGTAAACGCTATATTTACGTCTATTTGGAATATTAAGTTGATTCCTGAAAAGCCTGGGCTATAGCATTGTGGGCTGGTTTAGATTGCAGATTCTCATCGAAGGGAAGCGGACGCAGAAATTTCCAGAGACTTGGATTGTTTCTAAAGGTTTTTCTTGGCATCCACTGGGGATGACGTATCCAGGTATGACGATCGGTAAGCCCCCATGTAATGACAGTATCGACTTTAGCCGCAAAGCACAGATCAAGATATCGCTTGTAACTGTCGGCTACCATCTGGTCTAGCTTTTTAATACTATCGGGCAATGGCGTATCAATAATAATATCTAATTCTGTGATTATTGGTTTAACTTCAAGATCGTTAAGCCGTTTTAAGACGGAATTAAATCCTTTCTCGTCAAAACCATAGGCAGTAGAAAACCATAGATGCGATTGGATACCTGCCCCGTCAATTTTAACGCCACTATTCTTCAGATATTCGACCATTTTTAAGAAACGGTCTGATTTCCATGTGGTGCCTTCGATGCCAAAATCGTTTAGGTAAAATTTCTTGCTGCTATCAACTGAAGCGGCAATTAAAAACAAATCTCGAATTAATTCTGGTTTTACCCCTTTACGCAAACCGGTTGTTGCGTTGTCAGTTTCATTTTCATTATCAACGATAATTTCATTGGCAATATCCCAAGACTTTAAAACGGGACTATTGCGATAATGCCCCATAACTCCTTTAACATGGCGTTCGATCATCTTAAGTGTAGGGGGGTATGTTGCCCAGTCCGGTCTTCCCATGTGCCAGAAAAGGGTATGCCCGTGCAAGTCTATATTATGCTTTTGGCAGAAATTGGCGATCGCATCTGCTGATTCAAAGGTAAATTGTCCTGGCTGTGGTTCAGTGGCGTCCCATTTTAATTCACCATTCGGTGTCACAATCGAACATTCACGAGCAATCAGGCTAGCGTAATCCTTCTCTTTTAGCAAAATATCACTAGCAATTGCTGCGCCATAACGCTTTCCTTTGGCGGCAGCTAATTGCCGAAGAGAAGAATTGTTAGTTGTATAATTTGCTGCAATAGAAGCCGTACTATGGTTTTCTTTTTGCTTATCTTTTTGTAAAAACCCCATAGTCAATAAGGCAGAAAGGGTAGTATATCCTGCTCTTGTTAAAAATTTTCTCCGATAAGGCATAAATTACACTTAAGAAAAAACACATTAATTATTATTTTACCGTATAAAAAATACTGGTTATTATTTTACAGTTATTGTCCTATAATATACGGTGTTTTTCCCAAAAAGAATCATAGGTTTATACTAAGTAGCAAACATAAAAATTTATAAGTATTACATCTAGCGCAAAATTGGATTAAACTATAACGGATGTTCGATTTAAATTCATCAACTACGTTTTTACATCTCAGTAATAAAGATGCTAAAATTATATATAACAATCGTTCGATATAAATAACTTAAGTCATGCCAAAGATTGTTGACCATGAGCAATACCGTAAAGAACTGCTCGACAAGTGCTTTGATTTATTTGCCCAAAAAGGCTATGGTTCCATCACTATGCGCCAAATTGCTGAGGGATTAGGGGTTTCTACTGGTACGTTGTACCACTATTTTCCTAGCAAGCAAGCTCTATTTGAGCAATTAGCCCAGGAGATTTGTGAGCAAGACTTAAGTACAGCATTAGCTGAATTACAAGGAGCGCAAACGCTACAAGAATCAATGGAAGCACTAGGAAGATATCTAGTGAAAAATGAAGATTACTTCATTAAATGGACTTACATTTGGATAGATTTTTGCCAACACAAAGACTCTAAAGAAATGTTAAAAAATAGTATTTTTAAGCGGAATAATCAGCGTTACCAGGAGGCGATTTGCGATTTATTTGGGATTCAAGATTCGGTATTGGCTTCCTTTGTTTTGAGCTTTGTAGATGGTTTAATTCTGGAGAAGTTATGGGGTAATGAAACAATTGATTTTATTGAACAATGTGCATTGTTAGGCAAAATGCTGACAGCATATTTACCGCAACATACAGCCAGAATGTAAATTGAAACGGAGACTGTATAACGTTTTTAGAGTTAGGGTATATATTTCATGCTTGTTGTAACCTGCTATATGTATAATAAATTAGCCTGGATTATTTTTGAAAAAGCTAACTTATTTAATATAGATAAAATAAATTTTTAGGAGAGTAAAATACATGGTTCAAAAGCTGTCAGAAAAAACTTCTAAAAAAGGGTTAATTACATTAGTAATTGCAGCTACTGCTATTACAGGTGGAATTGTTGTTTATGGAATTTCTCAGTTTGGATTAGTTGGTCAAGCTAAGAAATCTGAGCCAGTTGAAACCACACCCAACATTCAAAAAGTAGCTGCATTAGGACGGCTAGAACCGGAAGCAGAGGTAATTAGCTTGTTTGCGCCCTTAGCATTGGATGGCGATCGCATTGCCAAAATTCTAGTCAAAGAAGGCGATCGTGTTAAAGCCGGACAGGTGGTAGCAATTTTAGACGCCCGCGATCGCTTGCAAACTGCTGTACTACAAGCCCAACAACAAGTCAGAGTTGCTCAAGCTAAACTCGCTCAAGTGCAAGCAGGAGCAAAAGCAGGAGAAATTCAGGCCCAGCAGGCAAGCGTTGAACGTCTCCAGGCCCAATCTCAAGGAGACAAAACAGCGCAACAGGAAGCCATATTCCGCATAGAGGCACAGTGGGAAGGCGACAGAATAGCGCAAGAGGCAACCATTAAGAAGCTAGAGGCAGAACTCAAAAATGCCGAAGCCGAATATCAACGTTATCAGCAGCTCTATTCTCAAGGCGCAGTTTCTAATTCTTTGTACGATAGCAAAGGTTTGACTGTAGAAACTGCCAAACAGCAAGTAGACGAAGCCAAAGCAGTTCTCAACCGGATTAACACCACTGCTAGCAAACAACTTGCCGAAGCCAAAGCAGCACTCGCTCGCACTAACGCCACTGGTAGCAAGCAAGTCAGTGAAGCCAAAGCTACGCTGACCAGTATTGCAGAAGTCCGACCTGTAGATGTCGCCGCAGCCAAGACAGAAGTTGAAAATGCGATCGCCACACTCAAACATGCCCAAACCGAGTTGGCGGCTGCTTACATCAAAGCACCGATGGCGGGACAAATCATCAAAATTCATACGCGAGTCGGAGAAAAAATTAGTGATTCTGGCATTGCAGACTTAGCGCAAACAAACCAGATGATGGCAGTAGCAGAAGTTTATCAAACCGACATCGGTAAAGTGAAACTAGGACAACAGGCAGTAATTAGCAGTCAGGCATTTATCGGTGAACTGCGAGGAACCGTTGCCCAAATTGGTTTGCAGGTGAATAGACAAAACGTTTTCAGCAACCAGCCAGGGGAGAACCTCGATAGCCGAGTAGTTGAGGTAAAAATTCGCCTTAATCCTGAAGACAGCAAACGAGTTGCAGGTTTCACTAACTTACAGATACAGACAGCGATTGAAATATAGAGTTGTTGTCTTGTGTATTCCAGCATCTTTATCAAGTGAATTTAATCATGGTTAAAGTCATATATCTTCTGCTTTGTATACTTGGCTTTGTTCTACCTTACTCCCAGTTTGTTCCATTCATCTTAGAGCATGGTCTTGATATAAAGCTGTTTTTTGAACAACTCTTTGCCAACAAAATTTCTGGTTTTTTTGGCATGGATCTTATTGTTTCATCCCTAGTTTTGTGGACATTCATATTTTGGGAAGGAACACGTCTGAAAATGCAAAATCTCTGGGTTTACGTTGTCTGCAATCTTTTAGTTGGTGTTTCTTTAGGTCTTCCCTTATTTCTTTTCATGCGAGAGCGCCAGCTTGAACAGCAAGCTGAAACACTGGGTTATTAAAGGGTTTTTTAAATATGTTTTCTAAACTATTTCGCAAAACACCGCTAGCATGGCGGCAGTTAATGAAAGAAAAAACCCGTCTGGCTGTTGCAGTCGCAGGTATTACCTTTGCGGATATGCTGATGTTTATCCAGTTGGGATTTGAAAGTGCACTTTTTGATGCTGCTGTGAAACCTCATCGCAATTTACAGGCAGATTTGGTTTTAATTAGTCCCCAATTTCAAACTTTGTTTTCTGTAAAAAACTTTTCTAGAGAGCGACTTTATCAAACATTAGCTTATGAAGGTGTTCAGTCAGTTAATTCTGTCTACATCAGTACCGGACAGTGGCGAAATCCTGAAACACGTCTTGAACGCGCCATTTTAGTTTGGGGTGTCGATCCGGCACAATCACCATTCAAATCGTCCGAAATTAAGCAAAATCAAGATCACCTTAAACAGTTGTATCAAGTTATATTTGACCAGGCAGGTCGTCCAGAATACGGGGCAGTTGGCGATATCTTTAAGAAAACAGGCAAATTTGACACGGAACTGAATAGTAAAGCCGTCTTTGTTAAGGGCTTGTTTACTGATGGTGCTTCCTTTGCTGCCGATGGGAATGTGATCACCAGTGACTCTACTTTTCTCCAGCTATTCCCAGAACGTAAACCCGATCGCATCGAAGTTGGATTGATTACGCTTAAATCTGATGCCGATACAGAAAAAGTGCGATCGCAACTTGTCAATGGACTACCTAAAGATGTCAGAGTCCTCACTCCAGAAGAGTTTGCCAAAGTCGAGAGAACTTACTGGGAAGCCGGTACTGGCATTGGTTTTATCTTCGGTTTAGGTACAGGAGTTGGGTTTATTGTTGGCATCGTGATTGTCTACCAAATCCTTTACTCGGATGTTTCTGACCACTTGCCAGAATATGCCACCCTCAAAGCAATGGGATACACCGATAACTATCTTTTAGGAGTTCTAATTCAAGAAGCATTGTTATTGGCTATCTTAGGTTTTCTGCCTGGATTCTTCCTTTCTTTTGGGTTGTATCAAGTTACCTACGCTGCGACGATGCTTCCTATTTTTATGAAAATAGAACGGGCGATCCAGGTTTGGATTTTAACCGTGATTATGTGTAGTGTTTCTGGGGCGATCGCAATGCGGAAGTTACGATCTGCTGATCCTGCCGATGTTTTTTAGATGCGATGAATCGTGTCTCTACAAGAATTATTTCTCTATACCCAATACTTTATAAAATCATAATGTTGCAAAAATCTTTACCAGAAAATTCCAACTCAACACTTTCTGTTTTAGAATCTGTAATTTCTATTAGTAACCTCAACCACTACTTTGGTGAAGGTGCGCTTCTAAAACAAGTCTTATTTGATATTAATTTGGAGATTAAGGCTGGGGAAATCGTTATTATGACTGGCCCCTCTGGATCGGGGAAAACCACCTTGTTAACCTTAATGGGTGGATTGCGTTCTGCTCAAGAAGGTAGTCTCAAAATTTTAGGAGAGGAAATTCGTGGCGCTAAAAAGCTGCAATTAACTAAACTTCGCCGCCAAATTGGCTATATTTTCCAGGCTCATAACTTGATGACTTTTTTAACAGCAAGAGAAAATGTGCGGATGTCCTTAGAGTTGCATGACGATTTTCTGAATCAGGATATTGATGCCAAAGCGATCGCTATTTTGGAAACTGTCGGTTTAGGAGATCGTATAGATTATTACCCAGAGAAACTATCTGGAGGGCAAAAGCAACGGGTTGCGATCGCTCGTGCTTTAGTTAGTCATCCTAAGATTGTTTTAGCAGATGAACCCACTGCTGCACTCGACAAAAAATCTGGGCGTGATGTCGTAGAAATAATGCAGAAGCTAGCTAAAGAACAAGGATGTACGATTTTGCTAGTTACCCACGATAACCGCATCCTTGATATTGCCGATCGCATCATTTATATGGAAGATGGTCAGTTGAAGACAGATGGTGTAGATTCTATCACAACAAGCAAGTAATACTAATTTGTAATTTGCAAAAATCTATGAATAAAGAATTGCCTCAATTCATTAACCATATTGTTTCAAGTTTGCGGTCAATTGAGGGAATTACAGCCGTCTCATTAGGTGGTTCACGGGCACGGGGCTACCATACCCTAAAGTCAGATGTGGATTTGGGAATATATTATAATCCAGAAAATCCGCCCGATTTAATTGCTCTAAATCGCCTTGCTTGTGAGCTTGATGATGACCATCGTGTAAATTTGATTACTGCGATCGGGGAATGGGGAAAGTGGATTAATGGTGGTGGTTGGCTAAAGGTTCAAGGTGTAGGTGTAGATTTTCTCTATCGCGATTTGGTGAAGGTAAATCGTGTGATTGATGATTGCCATAACGGACGCATTACTATTGATTATCAACCAGGACATCCTCATGGTTTTGTATCTTCGATTTATATGGGAGAAATTGCTTTTTGTCACGCACTTTATGACCCTAATGGTGTTTTAGAAGCTTTGAAGCTCAAAACAAAACCGTATCCAGTTGGGCTGAAACAGGCAACTATTGATACTTTCGCCTGGGAAATAAGTTTCTCGCTGTTGGTCGCAAAAAAGGCGATTGCACGCAATGATGTTGTTTACGCAGCAGGTTGTTGTTTCCGCAGTGTCGCGTGTATGAATCAAGTTTTATTCGCGCTCAATGAAGATTACCTGTTGAATGAAAAAGGGGCACTCGCACTTGCTAATAGGTTTGCTATTTGCCCGCAGGACTATCAACAACGGGTTGAGCGAGCGTTTGCACTTTTAGCTGCCGATGCAAAATCAATAACTGAGGCGATCGCGATTATTGAGGCGATTGAGGATGATTTGAGTCAATGGTATGGAAATCGGCGATTAACAATGTAATATTCCCGTCCCTGTACCCCACAAAAAAGAATATATTATCTAAAAGTCTTTTAAAACAAAGACTTTGGTCATTGAGTACATTATTAATACATATTAATAGATGCAGTATTGCGGATGAGATATTAATAGATGCAGTATTGATTGAAAGTTAATTTAAGAGCCTAAAAGTATCAACATATCCTTTAAACACGGAGTAAATCCTACCGTGAAATTTTTAATGCAGATAATATACTTACTTTCCAGTACTGGCTATTTCTGATTCTTATATCCACATGTTCTGATAATGCAGCTTAGAGGCGGGGACAAAAATCATATTATGAACAAAACCTTTGCAACCATCGACGGGAATGAGGCTGTTGCCCGTGTTGCTTACAAATTAAATGAAGTGATTGCCATTTATCCCATCACCCCCTCTTCAGCAATGGGTGAATGGGCTGATGCTTGGTCAGCAGAAGGTCGTCCTAACCTCTGGGGTACTATTCCCAGCGTCGTGCAGATGCAGAGCGAAGGGGGAGCGGCTGGTGCTGTACATGGAGCATTGCAAACAGGTTCCTTGAGTACCACCTTCACGGCATCTCAGGGATTATTGTTGATGATACCCAACTTCTACAAAATTGCTGGTGAGTTGACTAGCGCTGTGGTTCACGTTGCCGCCCGTTCTTTGGCTACTCATGCGTTATCAATTTTTGGTGATCATAGCGATGTGATGGCAGCTCGTGCAACTGGTTTTGCCCTGCTGTGTTCCGCTTCCGTGCAGGAAAGTCAAGATTTTGCTCTCATTGCTCATGCTGCTACTTTAGAGACGCGAGTCTCGTTTATGCATTTCTTTGATGGCTTCCGCACATCACATGAAGTGCAGAAAGTCAAATTGCTGTCAGATGATGATTTGCGATCGCTAATCCACGATAACTTAATACTCGCCCACCGCAGCCGTGCCCTCACCCCAGATCGTCCAGTATTGCGCGGGACTGCCCAAAACCCCGATGTTTACTTCCAAGGGCGTGAAGGCGCTAACCCTTACTACAACGCTTGTCCAGAAATTGTCCAGCGCATCATGAATGAATTTGGAGAACGCACGGGAAGGGATTATAAAATCTATGAATATTACGGTGCTAAGGATGCCGATCGCGTTATTGTTCTGATGGGTTCAGGCTGTGAAACCGTCCATGAAACAGTAGATTACCTTAACGCCCGTGGTGAAAAACTTGGTGTAGTCAAAGTGCGACTTTACCGCCCCTTTGATGTCCAAAAGTTTGTTGCAGTATTACCAACTAGTGTAAAAGCGATCGCAGTTCTCGACCGCACCAAAGAAGCTGGTAGCGCTGGTGAGCCTTTGTATTTGGATGTTGTGGCTGCTATCCATGAAGCGTGGGGAGATAAGAGGGCAGGCGGAGAAAATACTTTCTCATACCCTAAAATTATTGGTGGTCGTTATGGTCTTTCTTCTAAAGAATTTACCCCGGCGATGGTGAAGGGCATCTTTGATAATCTCGCGCAAAGCCAGCCGAAGAAGCATTTTACTATCGGGATTAATGACGACGTTACTTATACTTCTCTCAGCTTTGACCTTAATTTCTCTACAGAATCGGATAATGTTGTCAGGGCAATGTTCTATGGGTTGGGTGCTGATGGCACTGTTGGCGCTAACAAAAACTCCATCAAGATCATTGGTGAAGAAACCGACAATTACGCCCAAGGCTACTTTGTCTTTGACTCCAAAAAATCTGGCTCAATAACCGTTTCTCACCTCCGCTTCGGTAAAAAGCCAATTCGCTCTACCTATTTAATTGACCAAGCCAACTTTATTGGTTGTCATCACTGGGGATTTCTGGAACGCATAGATATTTTAAAGGCTGCGATTCCTGGAGCGACTTTGCTGCTTAACAGTCCATACAATGCAGATACCGTCTGGGAACATCTGCCGTTGAAGGTGCAGCAGCAAATTATCGACAAGCATTTGAAGTTATATGTGATAAATGCTAGTCAGGTTGCCCGTGAAAGTGGCATGGGTGGCAGAATTAACACCATTATGCAAGTATGCTTCTTTGCCTTAGCGGGTGTCTTGCCGCAAGAAGAAGCGATCGCTAAAATCAAACAAGCGATTGAAAAAACCTACGGTAAAAAAGGTGCAGAAGTTGTCCGCATGAACTTGCAAGCTGTAGACAACACCTTAGACAACTTGCATAAAGTAGATGTACCACAGACAATCAATAATCTAAAATCTAAAATCGTTCGACTGAGCGAAGCCGAAGTCCAAAATCCAAAATTGCTGGACTCCGCTCCCGAATTTGTGCGAGAAGTTCTGGGCAAAATCATGGTGTGGGAAGGTGATGACTTACCTGTTAGCAGACTACCAGTTGATGGCACCTTTCCCGTAGGTACTGCTAAGTGGGAAAAACGTAACGTTGCTGAAGAGATACCTGTGTGGGAACCGGATGTATGCATACAATGCGGTAAGTGCGTCATGGTTTGTCCCCACAGTGCCATCCGTGCTAAGGCTTATCAAGCCGATGAGTTAGTTAATGCACCACCAACTTTCAAGTCAACTGGTGCAAAAGATAAAGACTTTGCCAATCAAAAATTTACCATTCAAGTTGCCCCAGAAGATTGCACGGGATGCACTATTTGTGTAAACATTTGCCCTGCTAAAAATAAATCTGAGCCATCACTGAAAGCAATTAATATGGCACAGCAGTTGCCTTTACAAAAGCAAGAACGGAAAAACTGGAATTTCTTTTTGAGTTTACCTAATCCTGACAGGCGATCGCTAAAATTAAATCAGATTCGCCAACAACAACTGCAAGAACCTTTGTTTGAATTCTCCGGTGCTTGTGCAGGTTGTGGTGAAACACCTTATCTAAAATTATTAACACAATTGTTTGGCGATCGCGCCGTCATTGCCAATGCAACAGGTTGCTCCTCAATTTATGGTGGAAACCTCCCCACAACACCTTGGACAACCAACGCCGAAGGACGCGGCCCCGCGTGGTCTAATAATCTATTTGAAGATAATGCCGAATTTGGTTTTGGCTTCCGCCTTTCCCTCGACAAACAAGCTGAGTTTGCGGCGGAATTGTTGCAACGATTGGGAAGTGAAATCGATGAAAACCTTGCCCAGTCAATCCTGAAAGCTGAACAAAAATCTGAGGCTGACATTTGGGAACAGCGCGAAAGGATAGCACTGTTGCAGCAGAGGTTAGATGAAATTGTAACTCTCGACCCCAGTCTCAAATCTCAAATCCAAAATCTCAAATCTCTCGCTAATTACTTGGTGAGAAAAAGCGTCTGGATTGTTGGCGGTGACGGTTGGGCTTATGATATCGATTTTGGCGGCATCGATCATGTAATTGCTAGTGGTCGGAATGTCAACATCTTGGTAATGGATACAGAAGTGTATTCTAATACAGGCGGTCAATCTTCCAAAGCTACACCACGAGCCGCAGTTGCAAAATATGCTGCTAGTGGTAAGCCAGCACCGAAGAAAGACTTAGGGATGATTGCCATGACCTACGGAAATGTCTACGTAGCGAGTGTAGCCCTTGGCGCTAGAGATGAACATACTCTCAAAGCATTTTTAGAAGCAGAGGCTTATGATGGCCCATCAGTGATTATTGCTTACAGCCATTGCATCGCCCACGGCATAAACATGACTACCGGGATGAATCATCAGAAAACTCTGGTAGAATCAGGTCGTTGGTTACTGTATCGGCATAATCCAGAGTTGCTTAACCAGGGTAAAAATCCATTGCAATTGGATATGCGATCGCCTACGCAATCTGTAGAACATTCGATGTATCAAGAAAATCGCTTCAAGATGCTCACCAAGAGTAAACCCGACGTTGCCAAGCACTTGTTAGAACAAGCCCAAGCTGAAGTAGATGCACGTTGGCAGATGTACCAATTTCTGGCAAAACGCGATATTCTCTGAATATTAACCCTAATTTTAGTTATAAAAATTGCGACTTAACTAACTCATATCATGTCCGCTTGATTGCTTATTAAACCCGAAGAACCCCACCCCGCCAAAGCTGTGCTTTGTCTCCCCTCCCCGCAGGCGAGGAGGGTGTTGGGGGTGGGGTTATTTTATTATGGGTAATTTGGCGGACATGATATCAAGTCGCAATTTTCATTATAAAAACCCATTTTTTTTGTTACAAACATTAGAATTTTCGTTATAAAAAACCATTTTGGTTACTAAATTCATTATTTTCGTGACAAACATCAGAGTTTTCGTTACAAAAGCACCATTTTAGCTACTCAAATCGTTATTTTCGTTACTAACGCTATGGTTTAAGGTGTGTTGAACCCAAACTTTAGTCAACAAACTAGCAAGGCACAAGTATAGCCAGATAATTATGACCGTTTGTGGGTTAGTCAGGCTACGGCTTAATTGTTTACTTTTACTAGATATTAATATTTAAATATTTTGGTAAATAATAAAATTTATTTTACCAATATTTTTGCCTCTAAACTGATAATTTGACCGTAGTTTATGCTCAAACTCCTATTCTTTCGTATACCTAATCCAGCGTAGGCGCAGCCCGCCGCAGGCATCGCACATTCCCTTATAATCCCTGAAATTCCTTTACCGTATACATTTACCATTTTCGGATAAGTCTCTTGTAATCTTGTAATTCGTGATTAAATTTTATAATTACGAATTAGAATTACGAATTACAAATTATTCAATTACTGCGATCGGTGGGATGTGGCAGCAGAGAGGCATCAAAGAGGGTAAGCGGGGAAATATTAATAGATAGCTCAATTTTAGAAGAGAGCAGGTGCGATCGCAAAGTTTGATAATTTCGAGTCCTTTGTGCCATACTCCTTTACGCTCCCAGCGTCGGAAATATGAATATATCGTTTGCCATGCAGGTAAATCGTGAGGCATCATTCGCCACGAGCAACCTGCACGCAATATGTAAAAGATTGCATTTACTACCTCCCGCATATCTACTTCACGCTTTTTTCCACGATGAAGGCTGACGTTCTGCTGGAATCATTGATTTTATCAAATCCCATTCGACATCAGAAACGTCTGTAGGATAAGCTTTTCGAGCCATTTTACCCCATTCAAATACTATGACTGTCTCTTTTAAAATACCTGTCCTGGGGGAATTACTATGGTGCTCTTTATTTTTTATTTATAAACACGCCCTTAGACTAAAATGTGAAGTATTTTTTGATACCTTTAGATAGAGAATGGGTGTAAAGCGGGTGTAAACAAGCTAAGAAGCTGGATATTTACTAAGTAGTTGAAATCTTGTTAGCCTTTATGCTTAAAATTGCACAAGAGGTTTATTTAGCATCTACTCACAGCTAAAGTTGACCCTTTGCAGGACTATCCCAAGCAATGCTGACTGAAATTTTACCTTTCCGTTTTGAGTTAGACACGATCGCGATCGCCGGAGCGAGTTTGTGGTCATTAGCCCTATATCTAGGTTTTTCCAGAGTCAATGAATGGGTAATCGAGCAACTCAATCGCTGGTTTAACTTTGCCGAGCGATCGCTCTACACCAGCCAGACAGAGTTTGAAAAGACTCGTAAAGCCAGAGAATCCCAAAATGCTTTCTACGCCTCACTATTTAGCATTGTGCCTTTTTTGGTAGTCGGCGCTTTATGTAACTGGGGTCTGGAAATTAGTTTAGGTGAGAGTTGGGGAATTAGTACAGGTATATTAGCCTGTATGGGTGCTGGCATTTTTGAACTTGGGCGCAGGGATGGAGAATCTTCAGATTAAGCCAGAGTGAAAAATGAGGGAGATGTTGCTTCCATTACTCCCTCATCTCTCGCGACTTCCCAATTTCCTCAGCAACAATCTGTGCTATTTTCTGGGCTGCACCGCTTTCGCCGCGAGTATTACGGAGTTTAGCGCGCATATCATCCAATTTTTCTGGATTCGCCAAAAAGTCTAAAACCATTTCCCCAACTTCTTGCGATTTAAGTTTACCCATAAGTTCTGGGACTATCTCTTCCTGTGCCCAGATATTTGGCCATGCTAATAAACCTTTGCGTCTCACAAATCTCAGAAATGACCAATTAATCACCTTAGCGCATAGCGTACCGACGACTGGCAGATTTGCTAGCAATCCGGGTAAACCGTCCCAAGAACGCATGGCATCAAGTTGCTGGGTTGGTAGTAAAACAATCATTGGCACTCCTAAAGCACCAAGTTCGGCAGTGTTTGCCCCCACCGTAGTTAAGCAGATGCAGCACTGGGATAATAAGTGATATGCAGGGTTTTCTTGCCACAGTTCCACAGTTAAGCCCGTTGCAGTTTTGAGCAATGCCTTGCCTTTAGCATCCTCTGGGATAATTAAGGAAGCACCACCAAAGCTAAAACTTTCAGCAATAGAGTTCTTTTGGGGATCGGCAAAACTAGCTAAAGTTTGTAAATCCAAAGTTGGGGCTACAGGAATTACAAATCTGGTTTGCGGTCTTTTTGTACGAACGTATTCGGCAATAGCTAAACATAATGGTACTCCTTGGGCTAATTTTGCTGCTTTTGAACCAGGGAGTAAACCAATCAATTCAGTTTTTGATGGAGTAATAGGCAAAGGAGAATTTGAATCTAGGCTTTCCTCTGCTGCTTCTAGCATCAAATCACCGACAACAGTGAATTTGTGAGCATATTTCTGGGGAACACGGGCTGCAACTTCGGGTTTCATGATTCCAAAGCGATCTATCCAGTTATGCCATCTAGCTTCCCATTCGGCGTAAACAACAGTGCGATATCCCAGCTTTTTGCCGATGATTACGGGGAAAATTTGATCGCCGCCCAGAAAAACGACTACACCGCGACTTCTCCAATCCCAATTTTCAAATGTTTTGCCCCAAAGCAAAAATTGCCAAAAATGTTCTGCTCCCTGAACTCTATCTACTTCTGGGAAAGAAAGAGCGATCGCAGCTTCTTTACCACTAGCATTTGAGCAAGGCGACAATACCACAGAAATCCTCGCTAAAGAACGGTCATCCCCTAGTTCTTGCCGCAACGCCTTTACTACTGGACGCACCCAGGTTGCTACTTCACCTGGGCCATTTGAAAGGATCAGAATATCTATTTGAGTCATTAGTCAAAAGGCAAATATTACCTAATTCGTTCTTATACTTAGGTATATACTGTAGCTTGTTAATGAGATTGATAACCTCTTTCACATTAATTTTGTATAGAGTTGGCAATTATTTAATCGCTACCACTATCACCTAGAATGCGACTACTAGCATTCAGCTATATTTATTTGATATTGCCAAATAATCCATAATTTTTTAATTTTAAATGCCTGTTTAACTAGATAAAATTTTACCATTTTATGAAACTTAAATGTCAGTAATATTATTTAATTTCTCAAGAAAAATATAGCGATAAATTTTATTATTATAAAATGTATTTTTTGAACTTACCTGATGATAAGCCTATACATACTTCACAATACAGGTCTTTAGAGGATGGTTAGCAAAGTTTAGGGTATTGACAATCGCAGCTATGAACAATCATAGCTGCGATTATTAATAATTTTTTGGGCAATCTAAATATAGCCCTTTTTTTTGCTTACCAAACCCATTGTTTAGAGGGTGAACCCTGTGATAAAAAACAACTCCAGCCCATCTGACACCAAAATGTATTCCTCGCGGAATTTGTTGATTCGATTTATTCTTGGCGGTACTACTCTTATTGTGAGTATTTCTGCTTATTTTAGCTATCAGGCTGCTCGGAAAATAACGCTAGAAGACTTGAGAGTAAAGGCTTTCTTAGAGGTACAGAGAGGGGTTGATGAAATTGAGGAGTGGTTACATGTTCGTAAAGTAGAGGTGCAAACCCTTGCTCATACCTCAACTGTACGCTCCTTAGACTGGTCTGTGGCAGAACCCTATTTAAAGTCAGAAGTTGAGCGGATCGATGAATTTTTCTTTTTCCAAATAGTTACCCCAGATGGTTCATTTTCTAATACTAAGGTTGGTCGAGCAAATAAGAATATTAAGGATCGAGACTACTTTCAAAAAGCACTAGCCGGAAAAAGCAATATTTCTGATCCCTTTATCAGCCGTTCTACAGGCATTCCATTAATTGCGATCGCCACCCCAATCTGGTCAAATTTTCCTACCAGTCGTTCACCGATTGGCGTCTTCCAAGGCAATGTTAAGGTCGATCATATTGCTGAGGTGGTCAACTCGTTGCACTACGGCAATAACAGCTATGCGTTCGCCCTCAATTCTCAAGGAGAAGCGATCGTCCATCCCAACTCAATGTTAATGTCAACGTTAGAAAAACCTGCACCTAGCCTGCTGAAAATTCCAGATCGCAATTTAAATGCGATCGCGCAGCAGATGGTAAAAAAACAACAGGGAATTCAGTTGATGGAAATTGACGGCACTAAAAAGTATGTTGCTTATGTGCCGTTACAAGAAGCTAATTGGTCTGTAGCTTTGGTAATTCCGCGCCAAAACATTGAATCTCGGCTACAATTCCTCGATCTGATAGCCCTAATTGTGGGTGGATTAACAGTGACGATGATTGCTGTCTTGTGGCAGGTGCAAGCGTTTGAACAAGCTCAACTGAAAAAATCTAAAGTAGCGGCTGATACCGCAAACCGTGCTAAGAGCGAATTTTTAGCCAACATGAGCCATGAACTGCGAACACCCTTGAATGGTATTTTGGGTTGTGCTCAAATTTTGCTGCGTTCTAAAGGTTTGCCGGAGCCAGAGCAATATCATGTAAACATTATTGAACAGTGTGGCTCTCATCTGCTGACTTTAATTAATGACATTTTGGATCTTTCCAAAATTGAAGCGCGAAAACTAGAACTGCATCCTCAAGATGTTCATTTTCCCTCTTTTTTACAGGGTATTGTAGAAATTTGTCAGATTCGGGCAGAACAAAAAGGCATTTTGTTTGTCTATGAACCCGCAAGCAACTTACCCACAGCGGTTCATGTCGATGTCAAAAGGTTACGTCAGGTTCTCTTGAATCTGCTGGGAAATGCCATTAAATTTACCGATGAGGGTAAGGTTAGCTTCAAGGTTGAGGTAATCGAGCGACTTCCTGCTGATGGACAGACAGAGAAATATTGCATTCACTTTAGTGTAAAAGACACAGGAATTGGCATAACTCCAACCCAATTAGACAACATTTTTTTGCCATTTGAACAAGTAGGTGAGAAAAAGCATCAGATAGAAGGGACAGGGCTGGGTTTAGCTATTACTCGGCAGTTAGTGCAGATGATGGGTAGCGAGATCCAGGTTAAAAGTGAGATCGGTCAGGGTAGTACTTTCTGGTTTGAAATTGCGATCGCCCAAGCCAGCGAATGGGTACAGTCTGCGATGACTGCATCCAAGGGACAAATCATTGGCTTTGAAGGTAGTCCCCGCACTATCCTGATGGTGGACGATCGCTGGGAGAATCGCACAGTAATTACAAACTTATTGCAACCATTGGGTTTCAAAGTGGTTGAAGCCATCAATGGTAAAGATGGTTTAGAAAAAGCGATCGCTCTGAAACCAGACCTGGTGATTACAGATTTGCTGATGCCAGAAATGGATGGGTTTGAATTGATTAAACACCTGCGTCATACCCCAAAGATCCAAGATGTCAAGATTATCGTCTCTTCTGCTAGTGTCTTTGAAGCCGACCAACATCGCAGTCTGCAAGCAGGAGGTGACACCTTTTTGAGTAAACCCATACAGGCAGATGAATTACTACATCAATTAGAGTGTCACTTAAATTTGGTATGGATTTACCAGCAGTATCAATCTGAAGAACAAAAAATCAACTCTTCCACTACAACACTTGATAGCTCATCAGATAAATTGACTCCACCTTCCCTTGATGTATTGCGGGAACTGATGAATTTAGCGAGTAAAGGTAACTTCAATGACATTCTCAAATGGGCAGATAAACTAGAGGAAGCAGACACAAAATTTACTCCCTTTGCTAACCAATTGCGGCAACTAGCAAGGCAGTTTGACGAAGATTTAATCCTTAATTTTTTGATCGAAAAAGAAAAGTATTAATTTTATTAAATTTATTTATGGGGATTGTAGTGAGTGAATTTTAAATTTAGAGTGTTCTACTTTAGCGTATTGCAAAAAAGTAACGTGAATCAATATAGGATAGAAACATTATGACAGCAACGATAGGCAATCAAAAAAATTTACTAAATCGCGATCCTGCTAGAGGAATTATTTTAGTCGTTGATGATAACCCTGCCAACTTACAAGTTTTATCAAGCTTTTTGGATCAGTCTAGCTTTGAAGTTTGGGCAGCTCGTAGTGGTGAAAAAGCCATTCAGAGATTAGAAAATGATAATTTACCTGATTTAATCTTGCTTGATATCATGATGCCGGGTATCGATGGGTTTGAAACTTGTAAATACCTAAAAAGTGAAAGCAATCCTCGTGTTAGGGATATTCCGATCATTTTTATGACTGCTCTCTCAGATACTGCTGACAAGGTTAAAGGATTGAGACTGGGAGCCGTAGATTATATTACTAAACCTTTTCAGTATGAAGAGGTCTTGGTGCGAGTAGAGCATCAACTTAAGCTGAGAAATTTGACGAAAACCTTGATGGACAAAAACGCCGAATTACAACAGGCGCAAACCCAACTGGTTCAAGCAGAAAAGGTAGCAACCTTGGGTCAAATGACAGCAGGAATTGCCCATGAAGTAAATAACCCTATCAATTTTATTGCTGGTAATTTGAATTTTATTGAACAATATTTTCAAGAGGTTGTTAATTTGCTTGAACTATATCAAAAATATCTACCCGATCCACCTCTTGAAATTCAAAATGCTATTAAAACAAAAGATATCAGCTATTTGTTAAATGATTTTTCCAAAGTTATTCAATCCATGCAACTGGGTACAGATCGCGTTACAGAAATTGTGTCATCATTGAACAAATTCTCTCGACACGGAGAAGCAGGAAAGAAACGTGCTAACCTGCATGAGGGGTTAGAAACTACGCTACTCATTCTTGGACATCGACTCAAAGCAAATGCTCATCGTCCGGTAATACAACTAAGTAAAGAATATGGAGAATTGCCGCTTGTTGAGTGCTATCCAGGCGAACTAAATCAAGTTTTTATGAATTTGATTAGTAATGCAATAGAGGCAATTGAAGAAATACAAAAAAATCAGCATTTTGGTGAAAATTTTAAACATATTGGTATGATTTGGATTAAAACTGAAGCAATTGGAGAGCGAGTTATTATCAGAATTGCAGACAATGGTTCAGGAATCAGCGAAGCCAACCGAACAAAGATATTCGATGCTTTCTACACTACAAAAGTCATCGGTCAAGGAACAGGGCTAGGTTTATCTATTGCTTACCAAATTGTAGTTAATAATCATCGCGGTAAGCTAAGTTGTCATTCAACACAAGGTGAGGGTACAGAGTTTGTGATTGAATTACCTATACGATAAATTAGAATCTTAAATCCTAATTGCGATCGCATTTCCCTGAACTCAATATACCGATTAAGACAATTTATGGTGGCGTCAGCAGCGGTACGGCTTGGCGATTTTTGAAATTAGAAGGGCAAACATTGAGTATTGATTTGAATGATTATACTGTTCCGCCAGTGGAAATACTTTTGGGAAGGTTGGTTTGGATGGTGTGGGAAAGTTAGATATTTTGATCTTTGTGTCTTAATGTCTGTGCTTAAAACAGGATCGCTTCAAAGAGACGAAAAGCTGTACGCTAACCATCTCAAACCTCTATTATGTAGAAATCGAATACTCTAGGGAACGTGGATTATCGATTCTTTTGGAAGCGTCTAATATTTCTAGGGCAATAATATTTCCATCTTCGTCGTAATCTAAAATTACCCCTGGCTTTTCTTCATCACTATCTTCTATGGGTACATCACTCAATATCATTCTTAATATATCTACTTCTGGGTCATAGGTAATTTTCATATTTCTCTCCAGTATTTTTCAATTTTACTAGTTTTATATACGGTGATTACAACTGCTGGGTCAATATCATCTACTAATTGGATAGCAAGTGCTGTTGTTAATGGTAATGCTCCTGGTTCTCAACCTTAATCTTTTGTATCTGGTTTTTTAAACTTAAACCACATCTATTTTGAGAACCATACTTTTAAAAGTAGTGACAGTATCTTGCTCCCTGCTGGTAGTAGCGGGCTTTTCGGACCGCACCACTATTTATTTTTAAGATGGATGAGCTTTAGTTAATAAATTATAGAAATTAGGCGATCGCATTCCGCCAAACAAAACACCAATCAGCCTTCAGTATGACTTCTTCAATCATCTTCCTAATCAAATAGCCAACCAGGTGAAATCTGGTTGGGTTATGAAATATGATGATGGATTAGAAAGGAAAAATCTGAATTCTCCTCTAGTTGCCGAAGAATTCAAATTTAGTGAGGAACTTAATCTCAGGAACTCGAGCATTCCTGAAGTCGTCGAAACTAACTCCAGTACACTGTACGAAGCCGGGTTGCCACAAATTGGCTCCATTCCAGATAGTATCGCTGAAATTGCAATTAATGAAGGTAGACCCCGTTATATCTTGTACGCCAGTAAAATCGGAACAAGTGAAATCAATATCTTCCCATACAACAAAGTCCCATTTAGCATTGCAGAAAATGGCGTTTCTCATAGTAGCACCACTGAAATCGATTTTGATAAAACAAGCTCCCAGATCAATGCCACTGAGGTCAACACCTCTGAAAAAACCTTTACGTCTGTCCTTGATGCTACCAGTAAAATCTCTCTCTCCAGCAGCGTAACGTTGCAAAAGCTCCTCAGCAGTTATACTCATCTGTATACCTCTGCATTAACCAACACATATAAAGATAAACCACTAAACCTCCTTGACCCCACTTTCAAGATCCATCAATCTGACAACCCGCTTGTGCGGGTTTTGTTTTGTAGATAGGATATTATCTTTAAATAACTATTTAGTCATTATATATGTTTCAAAAAATTTACAGATATGTGAGCTAACACTCTTATATAAAGTCAACAATTACGAAGAAATATTTCGTTTTTTATATCGATTTGTGTCATATAAGGGATAAAATGCCTACTGGGCAAGCATTTTCTGATAAAAAACAGATATTGCCTAAAAGATCACAAGTTACCTGTGGCTGATGATGCCGCTAGGAACTTCCTTCAGAGAACACGCATCAAAGGAGCCGAAGAAGCATGTTCACACACGTCAAGTCCACCATTAGACACATTGCGCCTGATAACTTACGCGGACGTAGTTTAATCAAGGTGGTCTATGTCGTGCTTGAGTCCCAGTACCAGAGCGCATTGTCGCAAGCGGTTCGCACCATTAACGCGAACAATCCCAACTTGGCGATTGAAATCAGCGGGTACTTGATTGAGGAACTCCGCGACCCAGAGAATTACGAAGAGTTCAAACGAGAAATTGAGAGTGCGAATATCTTCATCGCTTCCCTCATTTTCATCGAAGACTTAGCACAGAAAGTAGTAGCAGCAGTAGAACCGCACCGCGATCGCTTGGACGTTTCCGTTGTCTTTCCCTCTATGCCAGAGGTAATGCGCCTGAGTAAAATGGGCAGCTTTTCCTTGGCACAGTTGGGTCAGTCAAAAAGTGCGATCGCCCAATTCATGCGGAAACGCAAAGAAAAATCCGGTGCGGGATTCCAAGATGGGATGCTGAAGCTTTTGCGAACCCTGCCGCAAGTGCTGAAGTTCTTACCAATGGATAAGGCACAGGATGCCCGAAATTTCATGCTCAGTTTTCAGTATTGGCTAGGTGGTTCTCCAGAAAATCTGGAAAACTTCTTGCTGATGCTAGCTGATAAATATGTA
The DNA here is from genome assembly GCF_030382115.1 of Nostoc sp. GT001. Taxonomy (NCBI): domain Bacteria; kingdom Bacillati; phylum Cyanobacteriota; class Cyanophyceae; order Nostocales; family Nostocaceae; genus Nostoc; species Nostoc sp. GT001. The sequence continues at coordinate 47,732 of NZ_JAUDRJ010000003.1, read as the reverse complement.
TTTAAAGGTTTAGAGAAACAAAATTTTGAACCTTCTACATACGAACAGCTAGTGGTTTATCCCGATTTAGGGATTTGGCATCCTTTGGCTCCCAGTATGTTTGAAGATGTCAGAGAATACCTGAATTGGTACACAGCTCGTAAGGATATTTCTAGTGATCTAAAAGATCCCCTAGCTCCTTGTGTCGGGTTAGTATTGCAACGCACTCACCTAGTTACAGGTGATGATGCCCATTATGTAGCAATGGTGCAGGAGTTGGAAGCACTAGGCGCACGAGTATTACCTGTGTTTGCTGGTGGTTTGGATTTCTCCAAGCCTGTGGATGCTTACTTCTACGAACCAATTACCAAAATACAGTTAGTAGATGCAGTGATATCGCTGACTGGTTTTGCTTTAGTGGGTGGCCCAGCTAGACAAGATCATCCCAAAGCAATTGAATCACTCAAACGCTTAAACCGTCCTTATATGGTGGCGTTACCCTTAGTATTCCAAACCACAGAAGAGTGGATGGATAGCGATTTAGGGTTACATCCAATTCAAGTAGCTTTGCAAATTGCAATTCCTGAATTGGATGGAGCAATTGAGCCGATTATCTTATCTGGTAGAGATGGAACTACAGGGAAAGCGATCGCACTGCGCGATCGGGTTGAAGCTGTCGCTGAACGCGCCTTAAAATGGGCAAATCTGCGTCGCAAGCCGAAACTGGAGAAAAAAGTCGCCATCACCGTTTTCAGTTTCCCGCCAGATAAAGGCAACGTCGGAACCGCCGCTTACTTGGATGTATTCGGTTCCATCTACGAGGTGATGAAAGCCCTTAAAAATAACGGCTACGACTTACCAGAATTGCCAGAATCCGCCGAAGCGTTGATGCAAGAAGTCATCCATGACGCACAGGCGCAGTACAACAGCCCAGAATTGAACGTTGCTTACAAAATGTCGGTTCCTGAATATGAGGCGCTGACCCCTTACTCTCACCGCCTAGAAGAAAACTGGGGCCCACCTCCCGGACATCTTAACAGTGACGGGCAAAACTTGCTAATTTATGGTAAGCAATTTGGTAACGTCTTCATTGGTGTGCAACCTACATTTGGTTACGAAGGCGACCCGATGCGGCTGTTATTCTCCCGTTCAGCTAGTCCTCACCACGGTTTTGCTGCTTACTACACTTACCTAGAGCAAGTTTGGAAAGCTGATGCTGTACTGCACTTTGGTACACACGGTTCCTTGGAATTCATGCCAGGTAAACAGATGGGAATGTCTGGTGATTGTTACCCAGATAACTTAATTGGTTCAATTCCCAACCTGTATTACTACGCAGCCAATAATCCGAGTGAAGCGACAATTGCCAAACGTCGGAGTTATGCTGAAACAATTTCTTACTTGACACCGCCGGCAGAAAATGCTGGGTTGTATAAAGGTTTGAAGGAACTCAGCGAATTAATTGCTTCTTACCAAACCTTAAAAGATAGTGGACGCGGTGTTTCCATTGTTAACAGCATCATGGATAAATGCCGGATCGTGAATCTGGATAAGGATATTGACCTGCCAGAAACCGATGCCAGAGATATGAGTGCTGAAGAGCGCGATAATATTGTTGGCAACGTCTACCGCAAGTTGATGGAAATCGAGTCGCGGTTATTGCCTTGTGGTTTGCACGTCATTGGAAAACCCCCAAGTGCAGAAGAAGCGATCGCAACTCTGGTAAATATTGCTAGTCTAGATCGTCAAGAAGAAGGACTTCAAGGCTTACCGGGAATTATCGCTAACAGCATTGGGCGTAACATTGACGATATTTACCAAAATAATGACAGAGGCATTTTAGAAGATGTCCAGTTATTGCAAGATATCACTTTAGCAACCCGTGCAGCAGTTACCGCCCTTGTCCAAGAGCAAATCGACGCGGAAGGACGAGTTTCTCTGGTTTCCCGGTTGAATTTCTTCAACATGGGCAAAAAGGAACCTTGGGTAGAAGCATTACATAAACTCGGCTATCCCAAAGTTGACACAGCCACACTCAAACCCTTATTTGAGTATTTGGAATTCTGCCTGCAACAAGTTTGTGCCGACAACGAACTTGGAGCATTACTCAAAGGCTTAGAAGGCGAGTACGTCTTACCTGGCCCAGGTGGTGATCCCATCCGCAATCCGGATGTATTGCCCACGGGTAAGAATATCCACGCACTCGATCCGCAATCCATCCCAACAACAGCAGCAGTTCAATCAGCCAAAATCGTTGTAGATCGGCTCTTAGCACGTAACAAAGCCGAAAACGATGGAAAATGGCCAGAAACCATTGCCTGTGTCCTTTGGGGAACCGATAACATCAAAACTTACGGTGAATCCCTAGCGCAAATTATGTGGATGGTGGGCGTGCGTCCAGTTCCCGATGCCTTGGGACGGGTGAACAAGTTGGAATTGATATCTTTAGAAGAGTTGGGACGCCCCAGAATTGATGTGGTAATCAACTGTTCTGGCGTATTCCGCGACTTGTTCATCAACCAAATGAACCTGCTAGACCAAGGGGTGAAGATGGCGGCCGAGGCGGATGAACCCTTAGAAATGAACTTTGTTCGCAAACATGCTTTGCAACAAGCCGAGGACATGGGGATTAATCTGCGTCAAGCAGCGACGCGGGTTTTCTCCAACGCTTCTGGTTCCTACTCGTCAAATATCAACTTGGCAGTAGAAAACAGCACTTGGGATAGCGAAGCCGAGTTACAGGAAATGTATCTCAACCGGAAATCCTTCTCCTTCAATTCCGATAACCCCGGAATTATGGACGAATCCCGGCAGATTTTTGAAAGCACATTGAAAACTGCTGATGCAACTTTCCAAAATTTGGATTCTTCCGAGATTAGCTTAACGGACGTTTCCCATTACTTTGATTCAGATCCCACAAAGCTAGTGGCAAGTCTGCGCGGTGATGGTAAAAAACCAGCATCTTATATTGCAGATACAACCACAGCTAACGCCCAAGTGCGGACATTATCAGAAACCGTGCGTTTGGATGCGCGTACCAAATTGTTAAATCCCAAATGGTACGAGGGGATGCTGTCTCACGGTTACGAAGGTGTGCGCGAACTCTCCAAGCGGTTGGTGAATACAACAGGTTGGAGTGCGACAGCCGACGCTGTGGATAACTGGATTTATGAGGATACAAACGAAACCTTCATCAAAGATGAAGAAATGCAGAAGCGGTTGCTGAACCTCAACCCCCATTCTTTCCGCAAGATTGTATCAACTTTGTTGGAAGTGAATGGACGCGGTTATTGGGAGACTAGCGAGGATAATTTAGATCGTCTGCGCGAGTTGTACCAAGAAGTTGAAGACCGGATTGAAGGGATAGAATAATCCCTAATCATAAATGTAGGGACGTTTTATAAAACGTCCCTACATAAAAAACGGTTTTGACAAATTGTATAGAATCCGGCTAAATGAAAATCAAATATATAATTATAGATATGTATGTCTGCTAAAGATGTCTTTCACGAAGTTGTAAAAACAGCTTTATACAAAGATGGTTGGCAAATTACTCACGATCCACTCACAATAAGTGTGGGAGGAGTTAACCTTTCGATTGATTTAGCCGCCCAAAAGCTGATTGCAGCAGAACGTGAAGGACAAAAAATTGCAGTCGAAGTCAAAAGTTTTTTAGAGAGGTCGTCTGCTATTTCAGAATTTCATACAGCATTAGGACAATTTATTAATTATAGAGGTGCATTACGACGGCGACAACCAGAGCGTGTTTTATATTTAGCAGTACCTTTAACAACTTACAAAACATTTTTTCAACTTGATTTCCCTAAAGAGATGATAGCAGAAAATCAAGTTAAAATGCTTATTTATGATGTAGAGCAAGAGGTAATTTTCCAATGGATAAATTAACTCAATATCGCCAGCTTGTACAAAAGATATTACAGAAATATAGTGAGCAAAAACCAGCTGACGGAAATATAGAAGTTGAAACAATTTTTGATACAGAACGTGACCATTATCAAATAGTTCATGTGGGCTGGGAAGGTCAGGAATGGGTACATAGTTGTATTATCCATATTGATATTAAAAATGAAAAAATTTGGCTTCAGTGGAATGGTACAGAAGATGATATTGCAGCTAATTTTGTAGCTGCGGGAGTTCCCAAGGAAAATATTGTGTTAGGTTTCCAGTCTCCTTTTATGAGACAGTTTACAGAATACGCAGTGAGTTAGGAGATGTTTTGAAAATCTCCAAGTACTACTTAATGAACGTTAACCATTTTTTGAATAATTGGAATTTATTAACAGACAAATGTTGATAAAAATTTTATATGTTACAAAACATTAAATTATAAAAAATTTTTAATAGAGTCTGTTTGTCCTTAAATACTTTTATGGCCCTCTATAGATGAGAAAAAGGGTGAAGCATTTGCAGGAGTGGAGTTTTAGGCATTTTACAAAAATGCAGATTTCGGCAAAACGACCTGTGGAGAGCAAAATATCCAGTACATTTACTAATGCGAGATGTGTATAAAAATGCGTTAATTTTACAAAAGACAAAAATAAATATATGAAATTAGAATATCTGGTTGCTTTTGAAAAAAGTGAGAATTTTTGTTCCGATGTTAATAGTATTAAGAATCTTTTACAATCAAATTCAAGAATTTCAATTGAGAGTGATAAACTAACATACAAAGATGAAAACGAAGAATCTTTAACTTGTAATGTAATTATTACTACAGGTGAAGTTCAAGATAAAAAACAACAAAGATATATTCTTATTGAGTTAACCTATACAGAGAATCCTGAAAATATAGAAGATCAAAACACTGAAGTTTTTAATCAAGTAAGAAGAATTGTTAGAAAATCATTAGGAACTTTGACTGTAACTAGTAAAAGCGCAAGCATAAATACATTATGGGATGATATTTCTTTGTATTATTCAAAAAAATCATATCCGCTTATTCATCAAATTGAAAACTTGATGAGAAAATTTATCACTCGCTTTATGTTCATGACAGTTGGAATATCTGCATTTGAAGATATAGCCCCACCAGAACTCAAAAAGCAAGTCAGCGATAAAAAGAAAAATATTTTAGAAGATGCATTACAAGAATTAGATTTTATACAGTTATCTCATTTCTTTTTTAATAAAGAAAGAACACTGACCGTAGAAAAATTAGAATCTTTAATTAGCAAATCTACAAAAATTGAAGATTTCAAATTAGAAAACTTAAAAGAATTTGTACCTAAATCAAACTGGGACAGATTTTTTTCCAATATTATAGAATTGGATGGGAATAAATTATCAGAAAAGTGGAGAGTACTTTATGATCTAAGATGTAAAGTTGCTCATAATAAAGACTTTAATAAAAATGATTATGAAAAAGTTGAATTACTTTGTACAGAAATATCTGATGTTGTAAATAAAGCTATTGAGCAGTTAAAATTGGGTAAAATAAAATTAAATGATGAAGATGTAGAAAACGTAACTTATTCTAGTGGGAAAACTATCCTTACAGAAAGTTACCCAAATCAATTTCATAAAATTTCGGAAGAAGAGTTAATTAAAGAGTTAACGGAAGTTCAAGAATGGGCTAAACATGCTGATAATTTTGTTAGTTTAAAATACTTTGTAATGAAGGTTCTAGGTTCAAAATCTTATGAATATCAAACAAGCTATGACATGGTTAATAAGATGATTCAAGATGGAGAAATTGAAGTTTCTCAAAGTATAATATCTCCACATACAAGTAATACTGTAACATCAATTAGGTTGAAAGAAAAAAATAATGATAATCTAAGCTAGATAAATATTGTAAGCTTTTGGCAGGTTTTGAGGTGTGGAATGCGATCGCTTCGCTCATCTTCCATATAGGCGATCGCTTTTTTTGAGGTTTTCTGCAAAGCGATCGCCTACAATGTCATCATACAATCAGCGATCGCTTTGCTAATGGGGGAGTGCGTTAGCGCAGCTTACCGTAGGTATCGCTTCTATATTAAATTTTATGAGAATATTCAAGTTGAAATTTTTCTATGGATGCGTTAACTATCAACTTTGCTCCTGTTCTTCAAATAACAGATGAGCAATTCTTCCAGTTATGTCAGATAAATGAATTAATCAGATTTGAGCGTAATGCTGATGGCACATTGCTACTAATGCCTCTAGTTGGAGGCTTAACCAGCAACCGCAATGCTAATTTAACTGCTCAACTTGGAGTGTGGAATCGTGATGAGTCAATAGGTATAGCTTTTGGTTCTTCAGTTGGGTTTATTTTACCAAATGGGGCAGTTCGTTCGCCTGACGCATCTTGGTTAAGACGTGACAGATGGGACTCTCTCACACGGGAGCAAAAAGAGAGATTTGCGCCTGTCTGTCCTGATTTTGTAGTGGAATTGCGTTCTGATACTGATTGTTTAACAAGGCTACAAAATAAAATGCAAGAGTACCGAGACAACGGTACTAGATTAGGTTGGTTAATTGATTTAGAAAATCGGCAAGTAGAAATTTATCGCTCCGCTAGAGATGTTGAATTACTGCAATCTCCTGCTAGTTTATCAGGAGAAGATATACTACCTGGATTTGTGCTTAATTTTGAAGATATCTGGTGAATTGATTAAAACACGAAGTGCGTTAGCGTAGCTCACCGTAGGTATCGCTTTATTTTTGAGATTTTCTGTAAGGCGATCGCACCTCATCAACTATCGAAGCATAAAATTAAAGCATGACTATTCANTAAACAGATATGCTAAAAACGCTTTGGGCTACTGTTCGGGAAGGAAAAATCGAATTGCTGGAGTCAGAGGAATTACCGGAAGGGACAAGAGTGTTAGTGACGCTGCTTCCTGATGATGAAACTGAATTTTGGCTTCAAACCAGTCAAACATCACTCTCATCAGTTTGGGATAACACAGAGGATGATGTCTATGCCCAACTACTCTAAAAATGACATCATTTTGGTTAAGTATCCCTTTTCAGATTTGTCCAGTTCAAAAGTTAGACCTGCTGTTGTTGTAAGTGCGCCACACGTTTCTCAAGATATCCTAATTACACCCTTGACGAGCAAAACTGGAGCATTGCTAGAAGGTGAGTTTGTCTTGTCTGAATGGTCAGCAGCAGGGCTAAACGTGGCTACAGCAGTCAAGAGAGGTTTATACACAGTGCATAAAAGCTTAGTTGTAAAAGCGATCGGCAAGTTAGCTGATACTGATGCTGAACTGTTAGAGCAATCTTTGCGGTATTGGTTAGGGTTGTGAATGGACAAAATCTTGTCCGCTATATTTAAGGTGTACCAGTTGCTTCCTCACTCCAAGTTAATCAGCATGGATATCACAGCTACTTTGAACGAAATCGCAACTCTCAGTGTTGAAGATAGAATCCGTATTGTGCAGGCAATTTGGGATAGCATCGCAGCAGAGCAAGTTTACCCTGATTTAACCGATGCACAAAAGCGAGAACTCGATCGTCGAACTACTGACTACGATTCAAATCCAGACAATGTGCTGACTTGGGAGGAAATCAAAGTAATTAATAAAACAGCATGAGTATTATACTTAAAGAAATAAGTATAATTTGTGATAACTTTAAATACAAAAAGACCAGCCTCCCACAGCTGGTCTAAAAAATTTTTTTGCGTTGTCTTCTCAAGAGAGTTAAAACCCAATTACGCGTTCCCAAAATGCAACGGGCAACTTTTCTTAACAATATTGTAACAGCCAACACAGATTTTTCCAGAATATTCATCAAAAAAAGATATGGGCAAAGCTTAAAAGCCTCTATCTATCAGGAGAATTCAGCAGATCGCAAGGTATAGATGGGAGAGATAAAGGCAGACAAGGGAGAAAATTTTACCTTGTCTGCTTTATTCTTCTTATCCTCGCGTCAGTCTCAACCGAGAAATTTCAACTTGACAGGCTACTAATGCTGGGAGCGATTTCTGCATCTGTTGCTGTTTCGCCTACGCGGAGAATTTTAGCCCCCAATTGCTGCAACTTCATATCAAGTCGATCGTAGCCGCGATCAAGGTGCTGTAAACCTTGAATTGTGGTTTGTCCTTCTGCCGCTAGTCCGGCGATGACTAACGCTGCCGATGCTCGTAAGTCTGTACCTAATACTGGTGCGCCAGATAATTTTGGTACTCCTCGAACGAAAGCAGCATTGCCTTTGACACGAATATCTGCCCCCAAACGATTCAACTCTGAGGCATGACGCAAGCGATTTTCAAAGACGGATTCGTTAATTACGCTGTCGCCTTCTGCCACTGCCAGCAAAGCCATGAATGGCGCTTGCATATCTGTGGGGAAACCTGGATGGTATTGAGTTTCAATATCCGTTGCCTTAAGGCTTTCCGCTGGCAGAATGTGCAAGTGGTCAGGCTTTTCATCAATTATTGTCACTCCAATATCTCGCAGCTTGGCAATTACTGGAATGAGATGTTCTGGAGCCACTGGCGAGAGAAGAAGTTCTGAGCGGGTAATTGCTGCTGCCAGCAAAAACGTCCCAGCCTCAATGCGATCGGGAATAATGCTGTAGTCAACAGAATGCAACTTGGGGACTCCTTCGATAATAATTCTGCTAGTCCCCGCGCCCTTAATCTTCGCTCCCATTGCGTTACAGAAGTTAGCTAGATCGACTACTTCCGGTTCTCTGGCAGCATTTTCGATGATCGTTTCACCCTCTGCTAGGGTAGCCGCCATCATCAAGTTTTCCGTCGCTCCAACGCTGGCAATGTCTAAGTAAATCTTCGCACCTTTTAATCTCCGGCTGCTGCCAGGGACGTAGGCATTACAAATGCCATGCTCAATTTGTACTTCCGCTCCCATTGCTTGCAGTCCTCGAACATGCAAGTCAACCGGTCTTGCCCCGATCGCACAACCGCCTGGTAAAGGCATCTGTGCTACTCCCAGTCTTGCCAGAATGGCTCCAATGGCGAAAAAACTCGCTCTCAACTGGGTAACTAATTCATAGGGAGCTTTTGATGTTTTAATTTCGCTGGCATTGATATCTAAAATGTCACCTTGTCGGGTTAATTGCACACCCAAAGCTGATAACACCTGACCCATCCGTTCTACGTCCGCTAACAAAGGGACATTACGGATACGACAATCGCCCGGACACAGCAAGGCTCCAGCCATGATTACCAGTGCTGAATTTTTTGCCCCGCTAATTTTCACATGACCCCGCAAAGGATGCCCACCCCAAATTTGCAAGACTGAGGAGTCTGCTTCTGGAGCAATTTTGGCATCTGGTAAGCTGGTAGAAGGATTAATAAGCCTACCTCCAAAAGTAATACGTATTTTATATGTTTGAAGTTGGTTTTGATTCTACAGTAAAGATTCAAAATGTCCACGTTTTAAAGCAGGGTTTTGTATAAAAAAATTGCTTTTTGAGTGAAAATGCAGGCTGTAAACAAGCAATAGCAAGCTTTTTGAGATTTTTAAAAAATTTAAAAAAAGAATCAATAAGCAGTAGTTTTAAGCAAAATTAAATACTCAGTAAAATAACTTAAGTATTCTCTAAAAATCAATGCTGTACTGTTCAGTTAATATTTTGATTCGACGTTGTGCCTGAAAAACTCGTTTCCAGTTAGAGACTTTTAACGAGGCATTATTGCTTTTACTTGACAAAGGTAAAACATAACGCAATAATAAGAAATTGTCGATAAGCACAAATGCCAGCGGAACTGGCGGAATGGCAGACGCGCTAGATTCAGGTTCTAGTGCCGCAAGGCTTCCGGGTTCAAGTCCCGGGTTCCGCATACTATCTAAGTTAGGAGTTATGAGTTATGAGTTTAAGAAAACTAAATTAACTCCTAACTCTTAATTCCTAACTCCTAACTTTTTAATGTTGACCAGTTTACAGAATTCCCTAGTCAAACAAATTCGCAAGCTGCACTCCACTAAGGAGAGGCACAAGCAACAGTTATTTCTACTAGAAGGGACGCACTTGTTAGAAGAAGCTTGTGCGGTCAATTACCCACTAGAAACAGTGTGTTGTACCCCAGATTGGCAATTAGCCCATCCTTCGCTATGGGAAGAAGCTTGTAGCCGATGCGATCGCGCCGAAATTGTCAGTCAAGAAGTCTTGGATGCGATCGCTACCACAGTCCAACCGGATGGTGTGGTGGCAACGGCAAAACGAAGCCAACGCCAAACTCAACTACCATTTACTGGTTTAGTGCTAGCTTTAGAAACGGTACAAGATCCCGGCAACCTGGGTACAATGATTCGCACCGCTGCTGCTGCCGGAGCATCAGGTTTGTGGGTAAGTGAAGATAGTGTAGATTTAGATAGCCCTAAAGTTCTGCGTGCTTCCGCAGGGCAATGGTTTCGCCTAACAACAGCCGTAACCGAAGATTTAAAAGCGACAGTCCAACAAAGTCAGCAAGCAGGAATGCAGGTAGTGGCAACCTTACCCGATGCGACTTTAACTTATTGGGAAGTGGACTGGCGAAAACCCAGTATGATTTTACTGGGAAATGAAGGTGCTGGATTGTCAGCAGATTTAGCAGCGATCGCAGATCGGCAAGTCAGAATTCCTTTGAGTCCTGGGGTGGAATCTTTGAATGTGGCGATCGCAGCCGCTTTAATGTTGTACGAAGCTCAACGGCAATTGATTTGTCAGTAGTGAATTTTAACTTTTTACCCCAATTGGGTTTTTGTTTTTTCTTCGAGATATTGTTCAATATCAGCAACTGCGTCCTCAAGAGCTGCTAAATCAATATCTATCAAGTCTTCGTCGAGTTCTACTTCCGTGAAAGTACTAGTATGCAGTTGAGGGATCTCTTCTTCCTCAGTTGAAATTTCTTGTAAGATATCCTCCAACTGTTCGAGGGATTGTTGAAATACTTGATCGGCAGCGCGGCGCTGTTCTGGCTGACTTTGCTCCATAATATTAGCTTGAAAATCCTGATTTACTGACTTAATTTTGATTCTAGTTCCTACAGATTTAAATTTTGCACTTATAACATCATAGTTGTGTGCTGTATCAACTTTAGCAATGGTTATCAAGAATATCGATAGCTGTCTCCAATTGCTAAGACGGGAGATTTATTGCGATCACTACGGGTACACTAAATCAAGTTTGGCTAAGTTTAGGTAAGTTTTATAAAACAGTTCTAATACTTAATTTGATAGACTATCCTAAATTTGAAATTATAAAAACTGGTAGCTCAGGGCTGATTACTAACTATGAGTGAAGCCTTATTCTGTATCGAAAATTTGCGAGTTGCCTATCCTGCTCGGAGTGGAGAAGAAGCAACCTGGGCGGTTGATGATGTATCTTTCACCTTGAAACCAGGTGAAAGGATGGGATTGGTGGGAGAGTCAGGTTGTGGTAAATCAACTATTGGACGGGCAGTAATGCGTTTACTACCAGCCTCTAGTCGGATTGAGGGACGGGTGACATTTCAAGGACAGTCAGTGTTTGACTTGACACCTAACCAGTTGCGGAAATTTCGGGGAGAGGCGATCGCCTTAATTTTTCAAGATCCCATGACACGCCTCGATCCGTTGATGACCATTGGTAAGCATTGTATCGAAACCCTCCAGGCGCACTCACCACAATTATCAACGCGGGAAGCGAAAGAAAAAGCACTTGCTACTTTAGCTAAGGTGAATATTCCCGCTAGTCGTTGGAATCAGTATCCTCATGAGTTTAGCGGTGGAATGCGCCAACGGGTAGCGATCGCTTTAGCTTTACTCCTCAACCCCAAGTTTATTGTTGCCGATGAACCCACCACCAGTTTAGATGTCACCGTTTCCGCGCAGATATTGCAAGAATTAACTCGCCTGTGCGGTGAAGAAAACATGGGATTGTTGTTGATATCTCACGATTTAGCAATGGTGGCTGAATATTGCGATCGCATTGGCGTGATGTACAACGGCAAGATGGTCGAAATGGGTTCTACAGAAACCGTATTTAGGCAACCTCAACATGAATATACACGATCGCTCTTAAAAGCAGCTTTACATATTCAAGCAGTAACTGATAGTGGAGAATTGATAATTGCTAATGACGAAGAAAAGCAATTACCAATTATTAATCAGCAATCTCCAATTTTGAGCGTTACAGAACTCAAGCAACACTACACTATAGAACCTAACTTTATCGAACGACTGCTTAACACACAAGCGCAGACAATTAAAGCAGTAGATGGAATCAACCTGGATCTTTATTCAGGAGAAATTCTTGGCTTAGTCGGAGAATCAGGTTGTGGTAAAAGCACACTATCACGAACAATATTGCAACTAATTCGTCCCACTAGTGGCAAAGTTGAGTTTTTAGGACAGGATTTAACTAAACTATCGCGTCAAGAAATTCGTTCCTCGCGGCGACAAATACAAATGGTTTTCCAAGACCCTCATGCTTGTCTCAATCCAGCGATGACAGTGGGACAAAGTATTGCAGATCCTTTATTTATCCACAATTTAGCCAATCCTGCCAAGGCAAAAGAACAGGTTTTGTGGATGCTAAATAAAGTTGGGTTAACACCGCCAGAAGTGTATTATGAGCGTTATCCGTCAGATTTGTCTGGTGGACAACAGCAAAGAGTAGCGATCGCTCGTGCTTTGATTACTCACCCTAAACTTTTAATCTGCGATGAACCAGTAAGTATGCTAGACGCCAGCGTGCAGTCACAGGTGCTTGATTTGATGTTGCAATTAAAGGAAGAGTTTGAGTTAACTTATCTATTCATCACTCACGATCTTTGGTTAGCTCGATTTTTGTGCGATCGTATTGCCGTGATGAATGGCGGTAAAATTGTCGAACTCGGTCTGACAAAACAGATTTTCGCCAATCCTCAGCATCCTTATACCAAAACCTTACTAGCTGCTGCTCCCTTACTAGCACGTGCATAAAATTAGGAGTTATCGAAAGAGAATTCAGGATTCAGGAGTCAGAATTCAGTAGGGGAACAGATATGTGCCTATACCCGCCTAACTTATTCAAATAGAGAATCGCTATAGAAGCCGTAGAATTGCTACTGTTAACACTGTATTATTTTTGAATATTTTCTGAAAATTTTTTCCGAGACGGTAGCAATGACTATTCGCCATGCGGCTGAAACTGACTTACCTGTAATTGTGGCAATTTACAATGCCGCAGTTCCCAGCCGCATGGCAACGGCTGACTTAGAACCAGTATCCGTGGAAAGTCGCCTTGCTTGGTTTAAAGGGCGATCGCCTTCACAACGCCCACTTTGGGTAATTGAAATAGATGGAATAATCGCTGGATGGCTTAGTTTCCAATCTTTTTATGGGCACTCCGCCTATAGTAAGACTGCCGAAATTAGTATTTACATAGCCCCTAACTTTCATCGGTGCGGCTTGGGACGGCAACTCTTAGCACAAGCAATTAACGAAAGTCCTAGTTTAGGTATAAAGAGCCTAGTATGCTTCATATTTGCCCACAATCAGCCCAGTTTAAAACTCTTTGAAACGTTTGGTTTTGAACGCTGGGGACATTTACCTAACATTGCCGAACTTGACAGCGTTGAACGGGACTTAGTGATCATGGGACTGCGAATTAGTAAACCTTTTGTTTAAAGCGATCGCTTTTTTCTCGCTCTTCTTATTTCACATCGTAGCTTGAGCAAAGCTGGTGCAATATATTAAGTTGCACCCTTTTCCCTCTCTAGCAAAAATATATTTTTGTAAAAGGTCTATTTTTGCCCTGAAAATCGAGCTTCTTTACTAGGGAAAGATTAGAGGGTTAGGTTTTGATGGATTTTTCAATATTAAGGTGAAAAGTCAGGACAAATTATCGGGAACTGTAGTACTTGAATGTGTAGTTAATAATACTCATTTTATCTCTGTAGAGAACCAAAGAAAAAGTAATAAGTGCATAAAACTACAAAAGCGAACTGTATTTATTTATAGAGGTTCAAATACAAAAAACTTAATCTAGTTTGAAATTATCAAGGTGAAAAATTATGACAAGCTTTATGCAAGTTCACTCACACAACGACCTACTGCACTCAGTCCGCGAGTGGTTGGAAACTATAGAAATTCATAACTCCAAATTGGCTCATTTTCTATGCAAAGCTATTCCTGCTCAGTGTCCCTTTGAGCGAGACATCACCCTGTTTGGTCGGAAGCTATTGCATATTCCACCTATGTGTAAATTAAATCCTCTATACGAGGAAGTGGTTGGTTTGCGTTTTAGAGCGCTCTGTTATCTTGCCGATGAATGTGGTGAAGATATCACAGCTTATTGCTGATAGCCAGTTGGATTGTTCTTAGATCGAGCAGCGATCGGTAATTGCAGATTTACGGTTGTTACTTACTCAGGTTTATACTAAGCTAACGTACACCTAATTAGATGTTTGGCTATTAAGTAGCTGGCACTATTGTTGCTTCCCGTATCCTGCTGAAATTATTAAGATCATCATGACGCACATCTTACTGATTGAAGATGAGGTCAAACTGGCACGATTTGTCGAATTGGAATTGAATTATGAAGGCTATCAAGTCAGTATTGCCTACGATGGATTAACTGCACTTACCGCAGCAAGGGAGTTGCATCTGGATTTAGTAATTTTAGACTGGATGTTGCCTGGGTTGTCGGGGTGGGAAATTTGCAGCCGCTTGCGGAGCATATCTGAGAAAGTGCCGATAATCTTATTAACCGTCAAAGATGAAGTAAGCGATCGCATTGCAGGTTTAGACGCTGGTGCTGATGATTACCTTGTTAAACCCTTCAGCGTTGATGAATTATTAGCCAGAGTCGGCGCTCGCCTACGAAGAAGCAATCAAGTAGAGTACGCAGATGTTTTAGAATTTGAAGACCTGAGTTTAAATCGTCGCACACGCGAAGTGTATCGAGATCGGCGGTTAATTGAGTTAACTGCTAAAGAATTTCATTTACTAGAATATTTACTGGCCCATCCGCGACAGATAATTAGCTGCGATCGCATTTTAGAGGAAGTCTGGGGTTATGACTTCATGGGCGATGCTAACATCATTGAACCTTACATTAACTACCTGCGCCTGAAACTTGAAGCCAATAATGAAAAATGTCTCATTCAAACTGTGATTGGTGTTGGCTACACATTGCATGATTGAATTGGGGATTGGGGCAAGACAAGCAAAAGACTTTCCAATAATTCTTCCTTATTCCCTCAGTGCCTATTGCCCAAAAGCAAAGGTTTTAAGTTTAGCAAACTTTGGCGTTTTTGGCAATCTCTACAAAAACTCATCCAACTTAGAGTTAATTATATTAGGATGCACAAAGCTATCATCATCCAAAATCCAAAACTCAAAGTGGCATGACCTATCTAGAAACAGCAGCGCAGTTCTACCGCGAAGTTGCCCAAACCCCGCAAGTTGGACTTTGTTGTGTACAAAGTACGCCCCTGCAATTACCAGGATTGAAAATTCCTTTGCTAATGCAGGAAATGAATTATGGCTGTGGCACCACTGTTCACCCTACCGAACTAGGAAACCAACCTACAGTGCTGTACGTCGGTGTTGGTGGCGGCTTAGAAGCGTTGCAATTCGCTTATTTTTCCCGTTATGCAAGTGCTGTAATTGCCGTTGAACCGGTTGGGGCCATGCGGGAAGCAGCTGCACGTAATCTGGAAATTGCTGCTCAAGAAAACCCCTGGTTTAACACCAGCTTTGTAGAAATCTGCGAAGGTGATGCTTTTAACTTACCTGTTGCTGATGCTAGCGTCGATATCGTGGCACAAAATTGCCTTTTCAACATCTTTGAACCACAAGATTTAACTCGTGCTTTAAAAGAAGCATATCGGGTATTAAAACCAGGTGGACGCTTGCAGATGAGCGATCCAATTGCTACTCGTCCAATTCCAGCACATCTTCAAGAAGATGAGCGACTGAGAGCCATGTGTTTATCAGGCGCACTCACATATCAAGAGTATACTGAAAGGATTATAAATGCTGGTTTTGGTCAAGTTGAAATTCGTGCCCGTCGTCCTTATCGCCTACTAGATTCCCAGACTTATAATTTAGAAGAAAACTTACTTTTAGAAAGTCTGGATTCTGTCTCATTTAAAGTTATCATTCCAGAAGATGGTGCTTGCATATTCACTGGAAAAACAGCAATTTATGCTGGTTCTGAACCCTTCTTTGACGATTTGGCAGGTCATATACTTCAGTTAGGTATTCCGGCTGCGGTGTGTGATAAAACTGCTGCTAAACTTGCTGCTAGTAAGCCAGCAGAAATAATTGTTACCGATTCAACCTGGCACTATAGCGGTGGTGGCTGCTGTTGATTTATTCAGAAAGAATTCAGGTGTCAGAATGGGCTAAACCTTAGCTATCCGCTAACAGAATGGTTCTGTGCGACACTTCCTTCTCTACGTTCGCGCAGCGTGTTGCAGACAGACGCTTCGCGTAGCTTGCTTCCCCGGAGGAGTACGACAAGCTACTTCGACTGCGCTCAGTACAAGTCAGTGCATCGCTGGGTAATGAATGCGCAATTTGAATATTTCACTAATTACATTCTGAATTCTGAATTCTTTCTTCTTTATAAACTCCAAAATGTTGTTAATTAGTCTATTTTTAGCTACGCTTTTTTTAGCATATTCAAATGGAGCAAATGATAATTTTAAAGGTGTAGCGACGCTGTTTGGTAGCCGAACTAGCAGTTATCAAACAGCAATTTTGTGGGCAACTTTTACAACTTTTGCTGGTGCAATAACTGCGACTTTTTTAGGAGGAGTATTAATTAAAAATTTCTCTGGAAAAGGACTATTACCTGATGCGATCGCTAATTCTCCAGAGTTTCATCTCGCAGTTGCGATCGCTACTGGATTGACTGTACTCATTGCTACCCTTATGGGGTTTCCTATTTCCACAACTCACAGTTTAACAGGTGCGCTGGTTGGCGCTGGATTAGTTGCAATCGGATTACAAGTTAATTTTGCAGCTTTAGGAACTTCCTTTGTTTTGCCTTTATTACTCAGTCCAATTATTGCTATTCCCTTGGGAGCAGGAATTTACAGCTTATCTGGCTATATTAATTCAAAATGGCATCTACCAGTCAACCAAAAAATGATTGATGGGTGTCATTTTTTCAGTACTGCAATTGTCAGTTTTGCTAGAGGCTTAAATGATACTCCTAAGATTGTTTCACTCATCCTCATTATTGAGTATTTCTCGATTCAGGGAGGAATGATCACAATAGCGATCGCAATGGCACTTGGCGGTTTACTCAACTCCCAAAAAGTTGCAATAACCATGAGTGAAAAGATTACCTCAATGAATCATACTCAAGGCTTATCAGCAAATATAGTCACTGGGATTCTGGTGATTGCAGCTACTCGGTTTGGGCTTCCAGTTTCTACCACTTACGTTTCAGTTGGTTCGATTTTTGGTGTAGGATTAATTAGCAAAAAATCTAAATCTAATACGCGTGTTTTTTATCAGATTCTACTATCGTGGATTTTAACTTTACCAACTGCTGGAATTATTAGTGCAATAACCTACAGATTATTGCAAGGTTAGAAAAGTTGAATATTGTTGTGCAATTTTTTAGGAGTAGTAACTAATGCAAACTCAAGCAAAAATTCTACGAGATACAGCAGTCACAGCCTTTAAAAATAAACTCAGTTCACCTTTGACAAAAAAAGGAATCACTGTTTTACAAATTAATCTAGGTAAGCGTTGTAATCTGGCCTGTACACACTGTCATGTCGAAGCCGGGCCAAAACGTACAGAAGAACTTTCTCCTGAAATTTGCCAACAATTGATTTCACTAATCCATAATTTTCCTGAAATTAAAGTTGTGGATTTGACTGGTGGCGCGCCTGAAATGAATTATGGATTTAAGCCACTGGTAGAAGCAGCAAAAGCAACTGGTAAACAAGTGATTGTCCGCTCTAATTTGGCCATTTATTTTGAAGATGGATTTGGTGATTTACCAGAATACTTTGCTAAACACCAAGTAAGAGTTGTGGCTTCTCTACCCTGTTACCTAGCAGATAATGTTGATAAAATGCGCGGTACTGGTGTTTTTGATAGTTCAGTCAAAGCTTTGCAGTGGCTTAACGAACTCGGCTATGGTAAAGACCAAAACTTAATTTTAGACTTGGTTTTTAATCCTCAGTTGCCCACCGATGAAAAATTTTCTTTAGCTCCCGAACAGAGTAACCTAGAACGAGATTACAAAATGTTCTTGCAAGAACATTTTAATATTGTGTTTAACAACCTCTTCACCTTTACCAACCTACCAGTTGGTAGAACCAAAATGTATTTAGAGCGGAGAAAACTATACGCTAGCTATTTGCAGTTTTTAGAGTCGCATTTTAATCCCAGCACAGTTGAACATTTAATGTGTCGCGATGAACTTTCAATTGACTATCTGGGCAATGTATATGATTGTGACTTTAACCAAATGATGAATTTGCCTGCAAAAACTCGCAATGGTGAAACTTTGACAGTTGGCAAATTGTTAGAAGCTGGCAATTTAGACCTGATTAGTGATGTACAAACTGCTGCTTATTGCTATGGTTGTACTGCTGGGTGTGGTTCTAGTTGTGGTGGCGCTTTGCTCTAATGTCTTTTATCGATGAAATTAATCCTGTCAATGCTTTGATTGTGGGAGCCAGCCAAGGTATTGGTTTGGGTTGTGTGAAAAAATTGCTACAAGATCGCAGAATAGCTAAAATTTATGCAACTTCTCGTCAACCGAAATCAGCCTTAGAGTTAATAGCTCTTGCAGACGAATGTCCTGAGCGATTAATTTGTTTGGAGATGGATATTACTGACGAGTTACAGATTATTGAAGCTGTTCAAAAAATACATACTCAAGTTGACAAACTGCATTTGGTAGTCAACTGTGTAGGACTGTTACATGAAGATACTTTGCAACCTGAAAAAAGCTTAAGACAGATCAATTCAGAAAATTTGCTGCGCTACTTTCAGATAAATAGTATTGGTGCTGTCTTACTGGCTAAACATTTATTGCCTCTGTTTCGTCATGGCGATCGCAGCGTCTTCGCCACTATTTCTGCTAAATTGGGCAGTATTGGCGATAACCAACTTGGTGGATGGTATGGCTATCGGGCTTCTAAAGCAGCACTCAATATGTTGATGCGAACTGCGGCAATTGAGTATAAAAGAAGTTGTCCGAAAGCATTAATAGTAACATTACATCCTGGTACAACTGATACCAGCCTTTCTCGTCCTTTCCAAAGAAATGTCCCTGCGGAAAAATTATTTTCAGTGGAACGTACTGTTACCCAATTATTGGCTGTCATCGAACAGCTTCAAGAAGGCGATAGCGGACACTTTTTCTCATGGGATGGTAGCAGATTGCCTTGGTAACTTTTTAAAATTTAGGTTCTAAGAACTAGGAAACTCTAACTCAGCGCTTTCCCGTGCTAACTGCACTACCTCAGATGGTAGGTGTCGCTCCAACCAGTCTTCCAAATCAGCTAGTACCTCGCGGTAATTTATGTCACTCTGAAGTTCGTGATAGGCTCCTGGATACTCGATTCTCAGCTTATCTGTGCAGTTTAGCCTTTGGTAAAAAATATCGCTTCCCCCTGGCAAAGCTACTCGGTCTGCGCCACCGTGGAGAATCAATAATGGTAATTGCCAATCACCTGCATGAGCATTAATCCAATCAACTGTTGCAAAGAATTCTGTAGCCAGACGGGCAGCAGCACGGGTATGTTGCATTGTATCCTGAGCAATGGCAGCTAAAACCTGGGGTTCTCGTGAACCAGCACTGATGTCAATGCCTGTATTCAGGGTGAAACGCGGCCACACTCGTGAGAGCATTTTTCCTAAAAGCACCCGAATCGGTGAAACCCCTACTTTACCCAAAGTTGGCGCAAGAGCGATCGCACCCTGCAATAATGATGCTTGTTGGGGATATCGGAGAATGTAATCTAAGACAATCACCGCGCCTAAACTGTGACCCAAGAGAAAAACTGGACATCCAGGATTCTGAGTCTGAATTAACTGTAAAAAAGCTCCCAAGTCTTCACGAAACTCACTCCAAGCGTTGATATAGCCTTGCTGACCCGGTGAGCGTCCATGACCACGCAAGTCTAAGGCGTAGACAGCATATTGCTTGGGTATCAACTGCTCAATTATATTACTGTAGCGATCGCTGTGTGCTCCGAGTCCATGCACAATGGCTAATATTACCCGGACTTTACCCTCTGGATGCCAGCTTTGATAATACAGTTCAAGTCCTCCAACACCTGGGAATCTACCTTGTTTATGAGAGAGTATGCGATCGCTATGGTCAATCATAGGGTTAATTTTTTATGTAATTTAAATAATTTCTATACTATTTTTGAGGATAGTGTGATTTGAAACAAAAAATGAGATTTTAACTCATGATATGCTTCAGAAATGAGTATCCAGTTTATAGGTTCTTGTCAGATTTTGGTGATGATGAAAGGTTACGCACTTTAAGGCAGAGGGCAGAGGGCAGTCCCAACCAAGATCACCAAAAGTTGCCAAGAACCCATATTTTGAATTTAGGACTTACGCAAAAATTGTTCAAAAGCTTAATTTATCGAACCGCCAAGACGCCTTCGCGTTGGCGAAGCCTCTCGTAGAGAAGAGCGCTGAGAATTCGTATAGTGTGCGTAAGTCCTAATGTTTAATTATGCCTACCTACTTATCATCTTGAAATTGGCGATTTTCCAAGGTTGTATCATCAAGATTTGTTGCTGAGATGAAAATTCAGTACTGTCAGAGCGCTCTAATAAATCTACTGGATTTCCGAGATTCAATCCTAAATCACTTTGCAAAGATAACTCGGCTGTTTCTCCGTGAGATTCATAACATCGGAGAATTAACTGCTGTTGATCGTCTTCAGATGGCTTTAAGGCCATCAAGATTAAATTTTCAGCTGATAAATCTAGGAAACTTACTCCTTCAATAGTGTCGGTAGTGGTAGCGGAGGGTTGAGCCAGTGGCCAATTGAATATCACTTGCAACGGTATATTCAATTCATAACCACGCCGTACTGTATGGGCTGATTGCCAACTACCTGCATGAGGATACAAGGTATATTTGAACTCATGAAAACCTCGGTCAGCCTCTGAGTCTGGCCAATTAGAACTGCGTAGCAGTGTTAGGCGGAGTTGATTTGGTTTGCTGTCATAACCGTATTTACAATCATTGAGCAAACTGACACCATAACGATTTGGGATTGTGGTATTTGTCTGTGTGTTTTCTGCTGTTAAATCAGCCCAACGCAAAGCAGGAACTTCCCATTTTGCTTTCTCTGCGGGGGTTTGCGGTTTAGTTGGGCGGCGAATCGCGCCACAGGGAATTTCATAAGTAGCAAAGTCGGCTTCAATATTTAGAGGAAAAGCAGCTTTCACTAATACATGATTTTCTTGCCAATTGACAGTTGTAGCGATGTTCAGCAGAGGTAAACCAGCTTGCAGAATATAGTCTTGGCAAAATTCCGATTCGCCCAACTGACGCACCACGCGTACACGACTTTGCACTGGGCCTTGTTCTAACCACTGAATAGATTGAAGATTTGTTGAGGGTAAGGGATGTTGAGTATAATTGGGGTCTATATTCCAAGCATCCCAATATTGCCCACTGTCTTTAAAAGCTTGTAGTTGATTCCCCGCGCCACTTAAAACTTCTCTCTGATAAGTTTTGTCAAAAACACTTGATAAATCTCCGGTATCAGGATCTATAACAACTCGCAAGAATTCATTTTCTAAAATCCAGTCTGGGAGGAGTGGGGGAAATGAGGGAGAGACGCGATTAATCTCGTCTGTAGTGGGGAGTGAAGGGGAAAGCCAAAATATGCGGTAGCCTACGGGTGGAATTTTGGTGGCGAGAAATAGTAGGGTTGAGGATTCAGATAATTGGGATACAAGCTGGTTTCCAGAAGCATCGTAAATCTGCCATCCTTGAGTAGTTGTTGGAGTAGTTGTTGGTGGTGTAGGTAAGGCTACAGAGATTACTTCAGAACGTTGCCAATTGAGAGAATTGAAAACAAAAATAGGTAGACTATCGGGTTTTGGTGGTTCTGATAGGGTAATGTGAGATGCGATCGCTAAAAGTGATTCCTGTAATATTTTCGTTCCTACTTGTTCCACTTGCTGCCATTGAGGCAACGCATCTGTGTAAACTTGGGTAATTGAAGAACCAGGTAAAATATCGTGAAACTGTTGAAATAAAACTAATTTCCAAGCTGCTTCGATTTCTGCTTTAGGATATGTCAAACCACAGCTTACGGTTGCCAAAGTAGCAAATAGTTCAGCTTGATATAATAAATTTTCACAACGACGATTCCAACGTTTTTGATCTGCGTGGGTAGTGTAGCAACCGCGATGAAATTCTAAGTATAGTTCGTCATTCCAAGTAGGGAATGAGGAGGATGGGGAGGCAGGGGAAGAATCATAATTATTAACAGACGCGATGAATCGCGTCTCTACAACTTGCTGTAAATACTTTTCAGCCGTCGTGAATTCTAAGTCTGGGAAGAAAGGCGACTTTTGCCAGCGTTGGGCGGTTTCTAACATATCACGGGTGGGGCCGCCGCCGTGGTCGCCGACACCGGGAAGCCAGAGGGATTCTGATAAACCAGTTTGAGTTTGCCACTCAAGAGCATAAGTTGCCATTTTAACTGGGTCTATAGCTTCACCGATGGGTGCAGACATCAAACTAAAGACTTCGCTACCGTCAGGCGATCGCCACCAAAAAGCCCCATAATCAAATTTAGTAGTATCATTCCACCGCAACTTCTGCGTCACAAAATACTCAATTCCAGCATTAGCGAAAAACTGCGGTAAAGTGGCACAAAAACCAAAAGAATCTGGAACCCATTCTACAGTTGAGAACTTGCCAAATTTCTCTTGGATGTAGCGCTGACCATACAGTAGCTGACGGACTATTGATTCACCAGCAATTATGTTGAGTTCTGGTTCCACCCACATTCCGCCGACAACTTCCCAACGTCCGGCGACTACCTGTGCTTGAATTGCCCTGAATAAATCCGGGCGATGTTCTTCAATCCAAGCATAAAGTGCGGGACTTGAATGACAGAAAATTAACTCAGGAAAATCTGCTTGCAACTTCAAAACCGACTCAAAAGTATTTTGCGCCGCATTCCAAGTTTCACTTACAGGCCATAACCATGCTAAATCTAAGTGAGCATGACCCAACAGGAAAATTTTAGATTTTTGATCCCCCCAACCCCCCTTCAAAAGGGGGGCTAAGATGTCGGATTGAATTAGGTTTTGGCGTAGAGACAAAAACGACTTTACCAACCCTCCATTGTCTTCCTCCGTGTCCTCTGCGCCTCTGCGGTTCGTAACCTCCCCCACCATCGCCGCCAAAACATCCAACCTCTCCGGCGCAAATTTTTCCAAATAAAGTTGCACCACAGCTAACTCATCAGCCACAAAACCCGGATCGGGATTATTATCAACATAAGACTCATAAACTAGGAGCGATCGCACTAAAGCACCATCACAATGTCCCGGACTCACTAACCGCAAAGCCACAGTGAACTCTTCGCCTGGCGTCACCCCCTGACACAGAAGCACTCTCGGCGAACAATCAAATAAATCACCCTCCAGCACTAACTCGCCATTTACATAAATCTCAGCAGAATCCGCCCACCAAAGCAGCGCCAGCCGCAAAGACAACCCCGCCAAGGGATAACCGTGTAAATCTTGGGGAACCACCAATCTTTGCACTAGCCATAGCACTTTTTTCCCGCCCGTCCAAGCAATATGTTCTTTAGCATTCAACTGGGCAAGTTGCCAATGAGACAAATCAGCAGCTACAACATCAGTAATAACTAGGTCAGATTCCTGATACAGCCATGTAGACTGGATATTAACTTGACAAAAAGAGCGCAGTTGCTCAATTGCTTGTGAGATAAATTTGGTCTGGGATTGAGAGACAGTCGGGGTCATATATTCGCTAAGATGGGGTGTTGGTCGTTTTTATTGTTTGGCGCGAGTCTCACAACTTAACAAGACTTGAACTAAAAAATTACTACTATGTCTTCTGGTTCCTCTGGTCGTTATCAAAGCAGACTATTTAACTTTGTCCACCAGCAATCTCGGCGGGTGACACAACAGTGGGAACATACCTTTCGGCATTTGCAAGTCGCCACTAAGTGGGGTGTCGAGGTACTACTTTACCCAGTGTATCTACTGTTTCAGTCATCTGAATCATCTGGGAAAACGCTACATACTAAAGAACCACAAACTAGATTAAAGTTACAACCAAATGATACCGATTTCCAGCCTGAAACTCTACCCAATGCTGATAGTCCGATTCAAAATGTACTAGAGGCAGTCAAGTATCTGTCATCAGATGAACCCGCTTCCACTTCTACGAAAGCATCTAAACATTTCAATCCCTTGGCTTTATTGGGAGTTTTTCGGCTGAAATTGCTTGAAAAGAACTCTAATCTTACTCAATCATCAAATATTACGGCTAATCAAGCTATCAGTCTCAACCCTTCACAATTAGACAATGCCCTTCAACAGCGTTTTCCAATAGTGCGAGGAATTGCCACAAATTTGATGAATCGAAATTTAGTACTTGTTACTGCCGACAATGAAATTCTAGATATTTTAACACCTGAACAACAGGTAAAATTAGAAGACCGAATTATTAACGAAGTTGCTAATTACTGGCAGTATTGGCGTTTGATTGTAGCTAAAAAAGAAACGCAGCTATTACCACAAATTGACCGATTATTAGCAAAACTCACTGACGTAAACCCAGCTAAAATTCCAGTTTTAGCGGAGGGTATACCAAAAGATTTACTTAATACAGATAGATTATTAGCATTTCTAGATATAGCCATTGCTAAGTTGGAATCGAATGCTTTACTCCCAGTGCAAGAACGTAGCCAGGAAGTTATCCAAGTTGCCCAAACTCAGTTAAACATATTTCTTTATGGCAAAGAGCAATTAGCTGCCAAAGGAGAAATTGCGCCTAATGCTGATGGTTTAGAAACTCATTCACAGGATTTTCAGGCTTTGATTGAGGCGGCGCTTAATTACTTTTTTGGTGTTGGTAATAGAAAAACACTTGAGACAACAACCAGTAATGTGAGATTGCCAGGTAAACTATTTCCATCACGCCTTAGAAAAGCTTTGTCCAAAAGCCCTCTGATAGAGAATCAGGATTTAACAAACGATCCTTGGCTAACGTGGAATGATTTATTTGGTGACAGCGAAACCGTTGCTGAAAAGCCAGTTACACTTTCTGGGGGAATAAATCCTGCTTTAGCCCCAAGTTTATCAATAGGGCATTTTCCACAAAAGAATTTGAGTGTAAAACAACCTAAAGTCGGATCTGGTTTGGTACAAAGAAAACAACCAAGTCGTAATCTTACCTCAAGTCGAAAAACATCTGGAAAAGTCGCCTCTGTAAAACAAACTCAAACCCGCATTTCCCAAACTAAAAGTGAGAGTCGTAAAGGGGAAATTTTGCAACATCAGTTTCACCAAAGCAGTCAAGTTGAGGCGCAGCCAGACTGGATAGAAACCACAGCAACTTCAGCTGGCTATGAAAAGCACCCCTTAGAGCAACTTCTGGAATGGCTTGATTATGTTATGGTCTGGCTAGAAGAGAGATTTGTAAGAATTTTTCAGTCATTGCGGCAGCTATGGCAGGGGAAATAATACTAATTCGTAATTCGTAATACTTCTCTACGAGAGGCTGCACTTCTCTACGAGACGCTCCGCGAACGACTACGCTCTGTTACCACGCCAACGGCTACGCGGTAGTTGAGCGCAGTCGAAACTCAGTACAAGTTCGTAATTCGTAATGACGCTCTCTACGAGACGCTAAAAGCGTAGCTTGCTTCTCTGTAAGAGTACGAATACTCGCTACCGCTACGCTAACGTAATTTGTAATTAACACTCATCAGATTTCATCGGGGCTGACAATTTTTGAATTTAAGGATAATTTTGATTATCTATAATGTTATTGGTAGTTGCCTAAGTGAAAATTATTGTTTACTGTAAATACTTCAATTTCAAAAATCCATTAGATAAACCGAAAATTGAGACGTTTGTGGTAAATCTGCCTCAAATTCCGAAGATAGGTGAAACAATTGTAGTCGAAAGAATTTCACCCCAAAAGCAATTTGTGATTATCTTTGAATACATTGTGACAGCAGTGCAATTTAATGCATCTAGGGAATCGGTTGATGCAGCAGATGCCCAGGTAAACGCATTTTTAAACCACTGTTGGGAGGGAACATCAAATTTCAAAGTTACAAACTTTTTAGAACAATAATCTCTTTCCTTGACTTATAGTTTCCAGTCGATTGAGAGTTTTTTCGAGAATTTGGCGAACAGCGCGTAGGCATAGCCCGCACTTCTCTACGAGACGCTGCGCGAACGGCTGCGCTCAGTGACCATCGTAGACATCGCCAGCCGCAGTTACACCCTCTTTTACCCGCTTGATTGCTGCGGGACTCAAGGGTACTAAAGTTTCTGATTGTGTTTTACTTTCCTGCTGATGGCTAGATTTCGAGTCGGTATGAACTTCGGAAGTTACCCCATCAGCTAGGTCTTGCTGAACAGATTCGCTAGAAGAACTTTTGATAACACCCTCTTTGAATTCATGAACCGATCATAATTCTTGAGGTCAATATTATTAAACAACCCACGGTTAGAAGTTGTCTGTTGAATCAGACTGGTTTGATATATTAAATCACCCACCGCACCATCTGCTACGTTTGAGTAAAAAATCTTATGAAGAACTAGGCTGTGAGATAAAATTTTACATGCCACCTGCAAATTCTGTTATGGCACGAACAATAAACAATTTTAGTTTATCTAAATTTGGAAAAAATCAAACAGTATCTAAGTTTAGATTACTCCAAGAAATAATAAAAAATCCTACTCTATCCCGGAAACTGACAGAAGAGGGGTAATGGTTAGTGATTAATAGAACAAGCACTAACCATTAGACATCTGGTGAAATTAAATATGTGTTATTCAAAACCCTTGTAGAAATTTAATAGTGCTGCATCTCTACATTCTTTTTCATCAGATTCCTATTAACAATTGGCTTATTTGTATCACCATTCCTCAATAGACATCTCTAGAAACTAATTATCTGCCTTATCCAAAATCCTTAGTATGCAAAATTTATGTAGCTGGAGGCTTCCCCTAGCACTTTCTGGAAGCAAGCTACACGCAGCCTTTCCATTAATAGAAGGGTATTATGACTACGTAGTTTTCACTCCTATCTCTAATAGCGTCGGCGGATAATCTGGCGTTGTCCATAAGGCTGCCGTCGTTCGATAATCTGGCGTTGTCCATAAGGCTGCCGTCGTTCGATAATCTGGCGTTGTCCATAAGGCTGCCGTCGTTCGATAATCTGGTATCGTCTATAAGGCTGCCGTCGTTGGATTCTCTGGTATCGTCCGTAGGGCTGCCGTCGTCGGATTATCTGCCGTCGTCGGATTCTCTGGTATCGTCCTGACCGCCGTTGAGCAATCAAAAGCTCTCCGGTTTTATTTCCAACCAGGTTAGTATCTGGCGCAACGCTCTGTTCATTCAGAGTATTACTTAGAGAAATATCTTTCGCTTCAGCTAATGAGGGCGGAGACACAAAGGCAAATAGCAAAACTGCTATTGAGGATAGTTTCCTGAAACCTTCCATGTTTTTGCTTCTCTAGACTTTCGGTAATAACTTTATTAAAACACTTTAAAGTCTGAAAATTAGCGATCGCGCACTTTTCTAAACTTAATTTAGTATGAAATTTAATATTGCAATTTCACCCTTTTGTATAATTGCAATTTTTAAAAGTTTGTGTATATAAATAGTTGGTATTTAACAGGATGTATTCTTTTTACTACATAGATAAAGTATACAGTTATTAATTAAATAAGCAATATTTTTTCTTGTGAGATGGGTTTAAAAGCCTTGCTGGGTAAGGGAAATATCTTCCCGGATTTGGATTTTTTAAAACCTTAGCTCGGACTTATATCCACCCCACAAGATGTATCAAAACTGTATCAAATACAAACGATAACTGCTAAATATTCTTAGCGGAAGCTGTAAATAATAATCTGTCACTGGGTTTCTAGCTCCAAGTAACTATCTTGTTAATTGCTGCGTTTTTTCTATCTTCTGCCTCCTTTAAGGGTATCTTCTGCTACCTCCACCCACTACACCAATTTTGTGGCGATAGGAGAGTTCAGCACCAAACCAACCAGAAGCACTGGTTAGCGTACCGACAACAAGCGAGATTAACAGTCCCCAAGGTAAGATTCGGGATTCAGCGTCACCCAAACGTAGGAGAAAGTTGACGAGTGATAAAACTAGTATAGAAACGTTAAGTATTAGATGTGTCCAACCAGCGGTGCGCTTGCGGACGCGTTCAATTTTCACAAAGTCGCTAAGACCGATCGCAGATGCAAGGATGCCTCCACCTAATCCAAGTCCGATTAACCATAGCGAAGCCCTAGCCCAAAAGAAATCGCCAGTTAACCAATAACCAATGTCACTTCCCAAAGCAGCAGCTAAAAATGCTATGGGAAAGATCACACTCAAGGGGTGTAGGGGATGTCCGGCGATCGCAACTGTACTGGGTACACCAGTATCACGATACTCACTATCGTTACTTTCAATAACTGGTGGAATATTTGGAAAAGGTGTTGAACCTGTTTGTGTTGTTTCTGTAGTTTCCATTATTAGTATCCTGAATTTATGAACTTTACATTTTTCGGCTGAAGAAATTTTTTTAACATTAGCTTCAGCTTGTAGGATAGTTTGCCTACTTCTAGTTTTAGTGGGTTGACTTGACTAATTTTCTGCTGGAATTTAGCGCTACTTTTCCATCACCTGATCATCGAAAATTTGTTTTTCTAATCCAGGATTGTCTGAACATTATGTAAGTTAACTTTTAGTCCTAGTTTGAAAAGCGCATCTTTGAGTAAATCTAATAAACTAACAGCAGAGTTTTATCTATCTGGCGATGGAATATAGATTTAAATGTTATCTATCTAATTTCAAACTTCAATTTTCCCTTTGTACTATTTTTATCCTTTATTACCTCTGCACTTGGAGCGATTTGTTATAAAATTGACACAAACCCAATATTTCGGTTAAGTTCTTCTGACTGCTGGAATTTTTTTATACAATGCTCTCAGAACGTTTTACGGCAGCCCTTACCTACGCCACCCAACTACACGCTAACCAAGTTCGTAAAGGTTCAGGCATCCCTTATGTTGCCCATTTATTAGGTGTCACCAGTATTGCTTTAGAATACGGGGCAAATGAGGATGAAGCGATCGCAGCTCTCTTACACGATGCGATCGAAGACCAAGGTGGCGCTGCAACACGAGAAGAAATTCGTCGTCGCTTTGGTGACAATGTAACGGCAATTGTAGATGGTTGTACTGACGCTGATACAACTCCAAAACCCCCTTGGCGACAGCGTAAGGAGGCATACATTGCTCATATTGCTACTGCTTCCCCATCAGTTCTGCTTGTGTCATCAGCGGATAAACTTTACAACGCCCAGTCTATTCTCAAAGATTATCGCATTTTGGGCGAATCACTTTGGGAACGTTTTCATGGGCGTAAAGAAGGTACTCTTTGGTATTATCGGGCGCTTTTAGAGGCTTTTAAAAAGATTGAAAGCACTGTAATCATTGAGGAATTAGAACGGGTAATTTTGCAAATTGAGGTGTTAGCATCTAAATAAAAATTTTATTGATCCAGAAGCAGATAAAAAATTTATCAAACCTAGACAAATAGATTTTTTATAAACACGATATAGTCATGTTTCTCAGGAATAAATTTTGGCTTTTAGGTTCTCTCTCTAGATAAAAAATCTTTCTCTCGATAGATAGGTGTACTGACATTATTATGGCTGCTATGTTACCAATATGACGATAGTAAGACAAAACACTCTAAATCCAACTGTAAATCCTTCAGTAAGTCCTCCAGAAAACTTGGCAGAAAAGTATATGGAAGCAGAGCGTATGCGTGATGTTCTGCTTTTATTGCAAAACTTGATTAACAGTGAAGAAGCCACTGTAAAATTAATTTTGGATTGTCTTTATGATGTTGGTTCAGTTAATTTGATTAATCAAAAGCTTCGCCTGAAACCCTTAAACAGGGTGATGAAATTAATTGCCCGAATGTCTAAACCAGTTTTTAGAACCTTAGCTTTAAATTGGTTTAAAAAGAACTGTCCCCAACTGATTACTAATTGGCTACACACGCAAGTCTCTTTTGAAAATCCCCAAAAGACACCCGAACAAGTAGCTATTGAAGTTGTACAACTGGAACCATATTCCATACCACAAAGAGAAAGTCTGAGCCAAGAGATTAAAAATCTGCGCTCTCAGGTAAGATGGCTAGCTGGAATTTCAATAATTGCGATCGCTGTTTTAGTAGTAAGGGCCACTTGGTAAACTGAAACTGATGAATGATGAATTATGAATGATGAATATTATGCCTCTACCCAAACCAATATTGGAGGACATAGAAATACACTTGCTCTTGGAAGGTGTGTATCAATACTACGGTTATGACTTTCGCAATTATGCTCTTTCCTCGCTCAAGCGCCGTATTCAGGGCTTTATGCAATTAGAAGGTGTAGCAAATGTTTCTGCATTGCAAGAGCGTTTACTCCACAACCGCGCCTATTTAGAAAGATTTTTGCTGGCTCTGACGGTGAATGTAACATCAATGTTTCGCGATCCCAGCTTTTATAACACCTTCAGAAATCAGGTTATTCCTTTCTTACAAACCTATCCATTTATTCGCATCTGGCACGCTGGATGTTCAACTGGTGAAGAAGTATATTCAATGGCAATTTTATTGCAAGAAGAAGGACTTTATCACCGTTGTCGCATATATGCCACTGATACGAACGAGAAGGTATTACAAAATGCCAAAAGTGGGATTTTCTCGCTAAAAATGATGCAGGAATATACTCACCTTTATCTGAAAGCAGGTGGCAAGAAATCTTTCTCAGAATATTATACAGCAGCTTATGACAATGCTATTTTCCGCTCATCTCTAAGAGAAAATATTGTTTTTGCCCAGCATAATTTAGCAACTGATAGTTCTTTTAATGAGTTTAATGTGATTCTTTGTCGTAATGTCCTCATATATTTTAATCAGGTACTTCAGAAGCGAGTACACGAACTTTTTTATAATAGCCTTTGCACCTTTGGCATTTTGGGTTTAGGAAAACAAGAATCTATCAGATTTACCTCTTACGAGCCGTACTATGAAGAGTTAATCAAGGGTGAGAAAATATATAGAAAAATAGCAGGTGCCTGAAGAGAATGCTTTGAATGGGTAATTAAATTATGAATTATGAATTATCCTAAAATAACTAATAGCCAATACCTCGAAAATTATGAAGAAAATTGCGCTCCTTGTCAAAAGACAGTCTGTCAAACATTTTTTATTGTGTTCAGAAGATAGATTTAGCGAGCGTTTAAGGTAAATTACACATTAAAGTATTAAAGGAGATTGTCGATGCAACTTCTCGAATGTCCTCCTGTTGCAGTCATTGCTGGAGAAAATGCGGTTCATGTTTCTCAACTACCTTCTATATGGCAAGACATTGCTAGAGGAGCCACGAGTGTCGGACTTTCCCAACCCCAAAGCTATGTTGAGATGGCGCAATTGTTCCTGTATAAATTAGAACGTGGTGATGTTGACTTATTTAGCGATCGCCCCCAACTAGCTCACCTAATACCATCATTTTCTCAGTTATTTGCACAACTGGCATGGGAAACCTTAGAGTTTTTTGGACAAGACTTTCTCAAACACAACTATCCGAACTTTGCAGAAATTCTCCGCGATGTGGAGTCCAAAGGAATCGATTACGCTGATGAAATAAAAGTGGCTCGTATTGGCATAGATTTGTTCAATGAATTTGGTTATGAACTACCTGCTAGCTTTTATCACGTGCATTTAGCACCAATTTACCGCGATCATGTTTTTGAAGAACGTGCTTTGCGATTCGATCAGCGCGATATCGAACACAAACGTGCTTGGGATGCCATACTCCATGCAGGTAAGGTATTTGCTATTCAAATGAAGGTGCAAAGTATTGCTTCTAAATATGGTTTTACTTATCAGCATGGCTGTGGTTGCAACTCTCATCTATCTTCCATTGATGTATCTCGTGGGGCGTTTGAATATGAATTGAGTCCCGACAAGCGTCAGCGATGGATTCGCAGTTTCATCTGGACTGCTTGGTATGAGTATGCCTTTTTTGCGATCGTACCTAATACGAGTTATTTGGTTTAACAAGAAAGAATTCAGGAGTCAGGAGCCAGAATTCAGAATTGAATTGTGTCTCGTTCCCAGTCGGAGACTGGGAATGCCGTTCTAGAGGCTCCGCCTCCCTTGCTGGCGGCAGAGCGCCAAGAGCAGCATTTCCAGCCCAGAGGCTGGAAACGAGATTTGCAAAGGCTTTCAGCTTAAGTTGACACCAATGCAAGTCAGCGTACCCTTGCAGCGAATAAAGCAAGCTATACAGAGCGTCTTGTAGTGAACATCTTGATTTTTATACCATTTCTTTGTGAGGCTGCGCCAAATTTTTTTTCTTCTTTGTGTCCAACTCTTACGAGACGCTGCGCGTAGCTTGCTTCTCCGTAGGAGTATGCGCCCTTTGCGGTTCGTTCCTCATATAGTTTGGCGCATCTTCATACAGAATTGGTATTACCGGAGCCGCAGACACTCCACCTCCACTCCTGAATTCTCCTTCAAGAAATCGGTTCAAAAACCATTTGCGGAATCAACACTTCATCTTGTAATTGTCCAACACCTAAAAAGCGAGTCTCTTCTTCATAAACTCGCACTATCCCAGTAATATCAGAGTTTAGAGAAACTCGCTGACCTTGGCACCATTTTTGAGCAGATGTTGCTGGTAAAGTCACAGACAACAAATGTTGTAAGGCTGCATCAGGGGCGAGAGGTTGAAATGTCCCGCCTTGCAATTTAGCTTCTAAGTCGGTAAAAGTGAGACTATCTGTTAAATCGAAACCACTGCTTTGGGTACGGATCAAAGCCGCCAAAGTACCACCAGTTTCTAAGATTGCACCTAAGTCACGAGCGATCGCTCTAATATATGTACCAGATCCACAGGCGATCGCCACATCCAATTCGGGAAAATCTCCTTCTCTCCAATCCAAAATATCTATCTGAAAAATTTCCACTGTCCGCACTGGGACTTCCACCATTTTTCCTTGGCGGGCTAAGTCGTAGAGACGTTTCCCATCCACTTGAATTGCACTATAATTCGGTGGGATTTGCTCAATCTTGCCTTCAAATTGTGTTAGTGCAGTTTTCACCTCTGCTAAACTCAATCCAGCACAAGCTTGAGAACTAATGATTTCACCTTGTAAATCATCGGTTGTAGTCCGCACACCCAGACGAATCGTAGCCTTATAAGCTTTGTTTTCTGGCAGATATTGCAATAATCTTGTGGCTTTACCAAGTGCGATCGGTAAAACCCCTGTTGCTGCTGGATCTAAGGTTCCCGCATGTCCTACACGTTTGAGGCGCAACAATTTTCGCACCCGCGCTACGCAGTCGTGGGAAGTCCAGTCAAATGGTTTGTTTAAGTTGAGAAAACCTTGAAATAACACAAAATCAATACTTACAGCTTTTAAACTCTATTAAATACTTATTTAATGCTCAAAACATTAATATTTAGCAATCAAAGTTTATCGAAACAGAATTCAGGAGTCAGAATTCAGGAGTCAGAATTAATTCTGACTGAAAAAGCGGATAATAAGTCGTAGAGAGCGTCTTGATTCTGAATTTTGAATTCTTCTTCAATTAAGCATTATTTTATCAGTATCAAGACATTCTCTAAGAACTTTACCGAATAATATCCAAAAAGTAAGGATAACGCCGAGTATTCTCCGCAAATATCACGATGTCATTTATAACTTCCGATACATAAAATTGTAATAATCAAGAAATCTTATAGAAAACTTCATGAAAGTTTTTATTGCCAATCAAAGATTTTACTTGTAGTGCTTTTAGCCAAACAACTATCAATAGTTTTTACTAACATAAATCAAATGAAAAAATCAATCTTCACTACTACATTGTTTTTTTGCTCTATGTTGATTGTGAGTTGTAGCGACTCAGGCAATAGTGCTTCTCAACAGAATAAAGTTAATCCAGCAAATACTGCAAAAGCTACGCAAGTTAATTCTGAATCTATTTCTGCAAATCAAGTAAAACTAGATAACAGCAAAAAAACTATTAAGTCAGCATCATCTGAAAAAACATCTCCTAAAAACAATCAATCCAAGGAAATTAAAAACAATAATCCAATTTCTGGTACTATCAAAGATATGCAAAACGGAGACTTAAAATGCTACGTTACTGTTGTCGATGAAAAGGGCAAAGTATATGAAGGTGTCGGTGCAGTCTTTGAGGTTTGCGAACCAGAGAAATACGTCAACAAAAAAGTAAAAATGTCTTATTCTCTAGAGAACGTCAGTGATTGCCAAAGTTCTGAGCCTTGCGGGAAAACAATCAAAGAATGGTTGATTAGCAAAATAGAAATTCAAAAGCAATAATTACAATATGCTTTTTAAAATTATCTAAATCAAGTGGATGATGGGGATAGTTGACCAGTTGGGCATATCTTCGGTAAGCTAACTGTAACTTTAGTTCCTTGCCCCACTTCACTTGACAAAGTAATATTGCCACTATGTAACTCGACACAAGCTTTAGCGATCGCTAGCCCTAAGCCTGTACCAGGAATTGTGTCAACGTTACTTCCACGACTGAAGGATTGAAACAAATTTTCTTGATCTGCCATCGGGATGCCAATTCCCCAATCTTTGATGTAAAAAATTGCTTCTGATTCTTTGCCGATCAGGTGGAATTCTACACTACCTCCTTCTGGAGAGTACTTAATTGCATTAGACATTAAGTTAATAAAAATTTGTTGCAAAAGTCCGCGATCGCCCCAAAATCCATGATGATTACCAGTAATTTTAAAAATCAATTCGTGGCGATCGCCTACTGTTTCTCGCTCTTGTTCTAAAAGATCAGAAAAAAATTGTAGTAAATCGACTGAGATTGGTTGAAACTTGGGTTTTTCCAGTTCCAGTTGGTTAACCAGAAGCATATTATCCACAAGTTTGGACATATACCTGGCTTTCTGTTCAATGATTCCCAAGAATCGCTCTTGTTTAGACTCATCTAGTTGCTGGCTATGTTTTACCAAAGTTGATGCCGCAGCCAGAATCGAAGTTAAGGGCGTTCGATACTCATGCGAAACCGTTGTAATTATTTGGGATTTAAATACATTGAGTTGCTTTTCTTTGGCAAGGGCTGCTTGAGTTTGGGCTAACAATTCCGCCTGTTGAATAGCGATGGCTAATTGTACTGATACTTCATTGAGCATTTCTGCATCATCAGTTTGCCAGTGTCGCTCCCCGGAATTATGGTGAGCAATCAATAAACCCCAAAGCTTGGGGGTTGGGTTCCCATTGTTGCTTAGATTAATCGGAACTACCAGATTTGCCTTAGTATTAAATTGCTCTTTTAGGCTGACACAATTACACAAGCCAAGCTCATAGATATAAGGGATTGCGGATTCGGAATTGGGCACAAGAGGCAGAGAGGCACAGGGGCGGAGGGGCACAGGAGAAAAACCTACTGCAACTTCTTCCCTGCTCCTCTGCTCCTCTGCTCCTCTGTCACTGAGTTTAGCCTGAGCGGCGTCGAAGGGCGTAGTCGTTGGCGCAGCCTCTCGTAGAGAAGTGCTGCTCCCCTGCTCCCCAGTCCCAGCGCCAACGCGATCGCACAATGCTACAGTGCGGTATGACTCAACTGATGAGGCGACTATCTTACCATCTGTATCTGGGTAAAACTGATACACCATCACGCGATCGCACTTCAAAAGTTGCTGTACCTCAGCTACAGCCGTATTCAAAATTTGCTCTAGATTAAGAGACTGGCGAATTCGTAAAGCAGTTGTGGCAATTAGGCGTTGTCTCTCTTGAGTTTTGAGCAGTTGGGCTTGCAAGCACGACTGCTTGATGGCGTTGCGGACTGCTAGTTGCAGCACATCCTGTGTTAGATGGTGCTTGACTAAATAATCCAAAGCACCCCGCTTCATTACCTGTACAGCGATTTCTTCATCACCGCGCCCTGTTAACATAATCACGGGGACAGAAGTCTTAAATATCTCCTGCTGGATGCGATCGAAAAGTTCTAACCCACTCATATCAGGTAGGCAAAAATCCAGCAAAATGACATCGCAGCGTACTTTTTGGCACAAAGCAAGTCCTTCTTCTGCGCAATCTGCCTCCAAAATCTGGTAGGACTGGTGCGGATCTTTCAAAAGATATCGACGATAGATTTTCCGATCTGCGGCACAATCATCGATGATAAGTAGCGTCCGTATGTCCAACATAAGGTTATGACGATCAGGGAGCCATATAGATCCCTTTTATCCAGATTGTGTTTTCTTGCATAATTCTAAAAATAATATAAAATAAGTGTAAATAAAATCTAAATTCTTTAGTAATCCTAAAGAAACACCAAATAGTCAAAAACAGGAAAATGGGGAAAAGAAATCTAACAGAGACCAACAGACACAGTGACTCAAAGAGGAAAATGTCTTTGTGTCCTCTGAGCCATCTCTTTTATGATCGTTTTTCCCCGACTGCTACATCAACAAAAAATAAACAACTTAATCCAACACAGGCGGTGTATTGGCTTCAAGCCAGTAGTCTACAAATGCCTGAATCGTCTTTTTTAGTTCCAGAGCATCCATCGGTTTTACCAGATATCCATTGGCGCCCTTCTGGTAGCACAATTCAATATCCTTGGGGTTAGATGATGTGGTAAAAACAACGATGGGGATTCCCTTGAAAGTCTTGTCTTGCTTGAGCCGATCTAAAATGTCACGCCCATCAATACCTGGCAAATTGAGATCGAGCAAGATTACAGAGGGTCGTAATACTACTTTTGGGTTAGGTAGGTCTTCGCCTTTAGTGTAGGCATCGTTCCCCAGTTGATAGAGAAACTCTAAAACCTCATCTCCATTAGTACAACGGTGTATGGGATTCTGGACGGACATACGCCGCATCAGACGTTGCAGCATCCGAAAATCTTCATTGCTGTCCTCAACAACGAGCAGCGGTTCATGAAGTTTTTTTGTCATTCGTGGTCTTAAAAGAGCTTAACAAAAATACATATTTAGTCATTATCTTAAACTATTCCAACGTAAAATAGAACATCGAGCCAACACCTACGGTAGATTCAACCCAAATTTGACCGTTATGAAGCTCAACAATCTTCTTAACAATAGCTAGTCCCGCACCTGCTCCTCCACCGTACTTTTCCTGAGAATGGAGCCGCTTAAATAATCTAAAGATAGTTTCTAGATGATGCTGTGGAATTCCAATACCGTTATCTCGGATATAAAATATTGGGCATGGGACATGGGGCATGGGGCATTGGGTATGAGTTACTCCCCTGCTCCCCTGCTCCCCTGCTCCCCTGCCCCTCTGCTCCCCTGCCCCTCTGCTCCCCTGCCCCTCTACCTCTTCTTGAGAAAAGTAGCCAATCTCAACCCATTGCTCTGCTTTATCGTTATATTTGAACGCATTACCAAGCAGATTACTGAAGACTTCATTAACCAGCACTCGATCGCACAAAACTGTTGGTAAAGGGCGAGGAATGCGGATATCCACAAGCCCAGAGTCTTGGCGACTAGCACGAAAAACGTCAATTACTTGATTGAGCAATTCGTTGAGGTCAGTTGCTTGCAAACGCAGTTGTGCTTGTCCTAACTGCGATAACCGCAGCAGAGCATTAATCAGAGTTTCCATGCGTACAGACAAGGATACTACTGTTTGCAAGCACTCAATTCCCTCATCATCTAATACTTGGGCATAGTCTTCTAACAGCACTGTTGAGAAGTTATAAATGCCTCGCAAAGGTTCCTTGAGGTCGTGGGAAGCGGCGTAGGCAAAGGATGCTAGTTCTTGGTTGCTGCGCTCTAACTCCAGGTTGATTTTAGCTAATTCATCCGCTTTCGAGAGTACAATACCAACGATCGCATTATTCAGAGCGATCGCACTGTCAAGTTCACAAGGTTTCCAAGGTAGAGAAGTTAATCTAACCGTTTCTTGCCATTGTTCAAAAGATTTTCGGGGAGACAGGGTATAGCTACCATCTGGCTGTGCTTGCATGGATTCCTGTGGATTTCCTGCCCAGTGTACCGTTTGGATAACTTCCGGGCGAAACCAAAGGATGTAATAGCGCCGAATTTTAGAAATCCGCAGTAGCAACAAGCCACTAGCAGTATCTTTAAATATCAGCGCCTCTTGGTAAACCTTCGGCAGGGAATCAGTAGAAAATAGGTTATCACTAACTTGGGTATCTGCCCATTCAATGAGTGCCTGAACTTCATTAATATTCGGTGTTGCTCCCACAAGGGTAATTTCATTATCCAGACAAACTGCTGCTCCTGAAGCACTAACAAGATCGAGCAAGCGGATTTCCGGTTTAATTAGGGCATCGATAAAATTGTCTGCTTGGGAAATAGATTCTAGAAACTCAGACTGTAACGATTTGAGTTTTACTTTATAATCCCATTCCGAGTAACTGATTTTGCGTGCTAACTCTGAAGACGCAATCTGTGCCAAAAATTCGCACATCTTGCGGACTTCGTAAGAAATATACTTTGGTGTTTGATGGTGGCAGGATATTAATCCCCAAAGCTTTTGTTCTTGAATAATTGAAATCACCAAAAGAGCCTTCACTCCCATATTTTGATGATACTCAGTACAACACCAATCAAAACTCCGTAGCAGACAGTAGCTTAAGTCAAGATGCTGATGTGTTGTCGGATTTTCCGTTGGAACTAGTTTGACAGGTTCGGCAGTCAAATCGGGGAGAAATCTGAGAAAGCAACGCGTGTATAACTCCCTAGCCTGTGCTGGAATATCTGTAGCTGGATAGTGGAGTCCTAAATAAGGTGATAAATCTTCTCGTTTAACTTCTGCAACAACAGAACCCGCTTCTGATTCGTCAAATTGATAGACCATCACCCGATCGAAACCGATGATTTTTTGGACTTCTTCAGCCACTAAATGCAAAAATTCTACCAGATTCGATATGCTTTGCATTTTAGCGATCGCTTCACTCGCAAAACTATGAAAGTTTAAGAAACTCACCTCAAATTCCGAGTCAGTTGGTTCTAGCTCCAGAATCACAGCTTCTTCTGTACGATGAGCGATCGCATCAAAGTATATTTCTCCATACAAAGTATTTATTAATACTTTCAACGCATTAGCGCTGCCAACCTTTTTTACTAAGCACTGCTTGACAATTTCCACTGTCTGAGGTTCAAGTAAATAGCTCAAAGGTTTACCGAGCAAATCTTCTGGAGCTTTGCACAAATACACTTGGGTATTATTGCTAACTTGCAGTATCTCTAGCTGATTACTGAGTGCCAGGAGAATGCCATGAGGTTGAATAGAGCCAGGTATGTGAATAGGTTTGCGATCGTGGTTAGTCAGGGCAGTAGCTTGGGCTGTAGTATATTCCGGCTGGCTCATAACTGAACTTATGTAAAGCTGGTTTTTACAATAGCGTAATTAAATGTCATATTTCTTTAAATTATATGCTGAGAAGTTGTGAGTGCGATCGCATATCATCTGCGCCTATTACGGTTTTACAGTAATAGGCGCAGCTCTTTGTGAAAGTTTTCACTAGCAAGCAATAACAAAAACTGTTATTATAATGTCTATTCTTGTTATAAAGAGATAGATATATGAATATTTCCCTTACTCCTGAGTTGGAAGCCTTCGTCCAAATGCAGGTTGAGTCCGGCTTGTACCATTCTCAAAGCGAGGTGATTCGGGAGGGGTTGCGTCTTTTGAAACGCTTTAACGACCATTCCGAGGAATATAAATTGTGGCTCAATGAGCAAATTGCTATCGGTCTTTCGGAGCTTGATAATGCACAAGGTCTTCCCAAAGAAGGTGCGCGAGACCGCATCCGCAACAAGGCACAACAATTGATCAAAAAATCTTTGTGACGAACCCAAAACTTTATATTCTCTCCCCGCAAGCAGAAAACGACCTCGCGAGAATTTATGCCTATATTGCGCGAGATAATTCTGATGCTGCCGAACAGGTGCTAGATAAGCTACTTTGTGCCTGTGAATTACTGACAGACAACCCCAGAATCGGACAGTACCGTTACGACCTGACTCCGCTTCCCGTCCGTTTCTGGTTGGTGCAGCCCCGATATTTCCTGATATACAGAGGTGAAAACCCCGTTGAAATCGTGCGTGTACTGGCAGCAAACATGGATATTGCGCGGGAACTGGCCGGAGAATAATTAGAAGATGGTTTTCGGTACGTTATGGAAGCCTTACAGCGGTTCCCACTCAAATACGTCTGTACAAATCAAATAAAAATCATTACATGCAGCAATGCAACACCAATATCCAACATCCAAAATCCGAAGCTGACTATGGTGTTGGGAACTTTTTTTTACGAGTTTGCCTCCTTTTATATCCAATAATTGTGCTAATTCGGTTGTATTCAATGACTTGACGAGACTCAAACCAAGAGACTTACTAGAAATGCTTTGAGTGTAAGCAGCGTTCAGATATGGTGTGTATTGCGGCTTGCCTGCAATGTATGTTTGGAAAAAAGGTAAACTTAAAACATTCATGTAATGACGTGCTTGAGAAGCATCGCCAATCATATCAGCAGGTAATGCTACTTGTTGATTTGCAGGGTTTGCATTGCCAATGGTGGAAAAGTGTGTACCACCAACAAGCATGACGAGATACTTTTGGGAATTTGCCAACCAGGAGAAAGGTAAAATTTGCTCGGATAAAGCTGGTGCAACTGTATCATCACTACTGCTGACAATCATCACTGGAGTTTTAATTTGACTTAAGCCAGCTTTGCCGAAAATCGAACTAGTAATGGGATTAACTGCGATCGCAGCTTTTACTCTCTCATCCCGCAGGTTATAATCTTTACCAGACTTACTAATGCTCAATTCTAAAGCGCGACACTGGAGCAGTAAAGACATATTCCAGGTATTTTGTAGTGCTGCTGGTTGACAGTCTTGTTTTAGCTGCTCAAAGTTGATTTTAGCGCCTGCTAGGGCCAAAGCTGTGTAGCCTCCCAAAGATTGGCCAAATACTCCGACTTGTTGCAGATTTAAGCGACCTTTAAATCGTAAATCAGATTGATTACCTTTTTGCAATTGATTCAGTATATATGTTATGTCCATTGGTCGGTCTTGAAATTCACTTGGTTCTGCTACTTCAATGGCGCGTCCATTTAGCAGAGAACGCAATTGTTTCGCATCACTACCAGGGTGATTGGGAACAACGACAGCAAATCCGTAAGAAGCTAGATGAGTGGCTAAATATTGAAAGTTACTGCTGTCTAAACCCAAGCCGTGAGAAATGACAATTATCGGTGCAGTCTTCTGGACATTGGGGATGTAAACATCAGTCAATAAAAGCCGATTGCGGGTTGAGTCGAAAAACTTCAGGATGTATTTTTGCGACTTAAATTTTCCCGGAACCTTTAAATCGGGCAATTGTGAGAAATTTGGTTGAGAAATGCTCTCAGCTTCTATTTTAGACTTTTCGGAAACAGCTGCGATCGCACTATGGGTTTGATTAACAAGTTTCTCCAATTCCGTAGCTATTTCCAAAGTCTCTGCGACATCAAGGTGAATGCTACTTTTGGGATATTTACGCAACACATTCAAAAGTGTCAAGCCTCCCGATTCAGCAGAGGCTAAAATTAGCGCCGAACGCAAATTACCAAATCCTGGTTGACTGCTTTTAATGACTTGTGCCAACCGACGCAGTAAAAATTCTCCTTGTGGTGTGTAGAGAAGTTGCGAAACTACTACTGGACTAACTTTCACACGATTAAGCAAAATCCGCCGCAATTCTTGAAGCTGTTCTAGAGGCAGATATTGCTGATAGGCTGCTAAGTCTTCGTTAATTACACCTGTTTTGGCGTAGTTCTCTAAAGTTTTGACTGAAATGGAAAGCTCCAAAGCTGAATAAGATGCATAAATCCGCTCTGCTGCCAAGACAGAATTACTAATTCCAAATGTTGGCAGCACCATTGAAAGAACCAGCAATAAAGAATTTTTTCTGAGGGTGCTAGCCCAATTACCAAACAAACTATTCATCGCTCAACTATTTCGGTGGTCTGGTTTTATCAGGTGTTGGCTTTGGTAGTTATTCGGGCGCCCTGCTTGGTTTACTTAAAGTTACTAGCCTCAATTTTATCAAAACAGAATTTAGGAGTCAGTAGTTATAATTCACGATGAATTAATGTATGACTTGCAAATGTAGCTTGCTCAAAATAATGGGTATAAATGGGTTTAAAATTTCCACCAAATCTGAGATTTAGTAGTCAAATAAAGTAGTGATTCCCAATTACCTAGTAATTTATTCTGACTCCTGAATTCTGATTTTTGAATTCTTTTCCAATGATATTTCGGCTATAAAGTCAACAATCAAATCCTACAAAGTCACGCAGATTGCTACAGTATCCATCTGACTTCAGTAGTTTGCCTTCACTATTAAATCATAACAAATAAAAAATAGTCTGCCTCAGTATTTATGTTGTAGCTTTGAATATTGCACAAAATCACTAGCTGAAAAAGCCAGTAAAAATCCTGAAAAACATTGCAATTAATTAGCTTTTCCCAAAGCGATCGCTACTGAACCTGTAACTACTAAACCCGCTCCAAATATTGCTATGAGGGTGAAGTGTTCTGGTGGTATCCAATCAGGTGCAATCACTGATACAACCGTGACTGCTATTAATGTCACAATGGGAGCTAAAGCTATTACTGCACTTACTCGTGATGCTTCCCAATGTTGTAATGATTCAGAAAAAGCACCGTAAGCGATTAAAGTATTCAAGGCACAAAAAACCAACATTCCCAAATGGAAACTATCAAGTATAAAAAGTGATTTAACTTTAGCTAGAGGAGTGAATAATAAAGCACAGCCTCCATAAATAATCAACATGATGCTGCTGGAAGATAAAGATTGTAATAACTGCTTTTGTGCCAAAGCATAAATAGCCCAAGCCATTGCTCCTAGCGCAATTAAAACACTACCTAGTATATATGTGCCATGTGCTGTAATTAAATTCGTTAGTTGTTCGCGAAAAAATAAAAGATAACCACAAATCATCACACTAACGCCAATCCATTGAGATAGCCGATAACGTTCTTTAAAAATTACTAACCCGCCAAAACCTAATAAAAGGCTAGATAATTGAATGAGAACTTCAGCGTTAGCAGGCGATGTTAATGCTAAACCTTGGGTAAATGAAAAGTAATTAATCCCTAAAAATATTGTTGCGATCGCTAATAATTTTCCAGAAGCAGAGCGCAATTGTTCTAGTTTTGGTAATTTGCCGCGTATCCCTAAATACACAGCAAGCAATACAAATGATACTAAAAAACGAAACCAAATAACGGTATAGACATCAAGTACTTGTAGAATTACTGCAAGGGCAATAGGTAAAATTCCCCATAACAAGACTGTCAATAGTGATAATGTTAGCCCTAAGCGCCACCGACCAGAACTTTGATGTAGTAACATTAAAATATCCAAAAAGTAGGACTGATAAGTAAGTTATATCTAATTTAAATATCTAAACATTTTATCAAACTATTATCGATAAAATATATTTAATAGTTTAGTTAATGCAAATTCAATATAGAATAACGAATTTATCAAATTCAATTTACGATTCGTAGCCCGAAGAGGGTATTTTTTCTGTTCACATAAAATTCGTAATTTGTGTGTTCACTTTACATGAATCTTAAATTTAAAACTGCCTTGTAAATGTATACTTTATCTCGGTGTTACTTTATAATACAACTATGGGGATTATACCCATAATCAGCTTAGTAATCTTTACGACTGCCTTATCAAGTTACTTATTGCTGACCTCAAGAGGTCGATTTTTGCTCAAATCTTTGGTGACAAAAATAAAGCGGCAAGAGTGGAAATTTAGATATGGCAAACCTAATTACTTGAGA
The DNA here is from genome assembly GCF_030382115.1 of Nostoc sp. GT001. Classification (NCBI taxonomy): domain Bacteria; kingdom Bacillati; phylum Cyanobacteriota; class Cyanophyceae; order Nostocales; family Nostocaceae; genus Nostoc; species Nostoc sp. GT001. The sequence goes on along the minus strand of NZ_JAUDRJ010000003.1, from coordinate 3,732 downwards.
TCGAAATTTTCAAGAACTACAACAATTGCTGCCATTATTCTGGCAGCAGTAATAGCTGGAAATACTGTATCAGCAAAGGTTACAGGGCCACCTCCAGTTTCGCTCAAGAGTGTATCGGTTCCAGAACCTGACAATCTTGGAGACTTCGTAAAAGACAAAACAGCTGCAATCAAGTTAGGAAAGACTCTTTTTTGGGATATGCAGGTTGGGAGCGATGGAAAGACCTCCTGTGCTAGTTGTCACTTCCATGCTGGAGCCGACAATAGATCCAAAAATCAGATTGCTCCTGGGCTTTTGCGGGTCAACGCCAATGGTACAGAGAATCCAGATTCAGTTTTCAATGTCGGCGGACTACCAAACTATCAACTCAAACCAGAAGATTTTCCTTTCCACAAGCTGTCAAACCCAAACGATCCTAAGACCGTTATATCTGACCGTAACGATATCAGTTCTTCTCAGGGGATCTTCTATACGAAGTTTGTGGATGTCACACCTGGAAATGCAGAAGACAAAGTTACAACCGAGCCAGATTCGGTGTTTAACGTAAAAGGTATCAATGTGCGGCGCGTCGAGCCGCGTAACACGCCAACCGTGATTAATGCCGCATTCAACTTCCGCAACTTTTGGGATGGAAGGGCACAAGACATCTTTAATGGAGTGAATCCCTTCGGTTTAAGAGATCCTAACGCCGCTGTCGTCAAGGCTATAAACCCAATTCGTGTAGAATTTGTAAAAGTCAGCTTAAAGAACTCGTCTTTGGCATCTCAAGCTGTCAGGCCGCCACTCAGTTCCTTTGAGTCATCCGCAGATGGTCGCACTTTTGAAGAAATTGGTGATAAGTTCGGGGGGGTTAATCAATTCGGGAAAATTGACATAACACCTCTGAGGATTGATAAGGGTAAAAAGCTCCCCCGAAAACTTGCGAAAAAGTTATTAGCTCTGAGACCGCTAGGTAAGCAGATTGTGCATCCACAAGACAGCGTTTTAGGTAAAGATAGTAGATCACCTCAACCTGGACTTAAAGATAAAACCTACACTCAGATGATTCAAGAGGCTTTCAAGCCGGAGTGGTGGAATTCTAATCGACTCATCCAAGTTGACTCTGACGGTAAACGGACTATTATCAAGAGGCCCGATCGCTCTTTGAAGACTAATGAGTACACATTGCTAGAGTACAACTTTTCGCTATTCTTTGGGCTGGCAGTTCAGTTGTACGAGTCTACACTCATTTCCTATGATACGCCCTACGATCGCTACTTGGAAGGAAACACCAACGCCTTAACCGCGCAGCAGCAACGAGGCAAAGGACTGTTTGAGGGCAAAGCTCTGTGTATTGCTTGCCACAGTGGATTAGAATTAACAGCTGCTTCAGTCAGCAACGTGGCTAAAGAGGGACGAATCAAACGTGCGCCGTTCGGCCTCAAATTCCCTGAAGACACTGGTTTCTTCAATATCGGTGTCAGACCTGCCACAGAAGACCCCAGTTTGGGTGGTTATGACGGTTTGCAGAATAATGGTCAACCTAATCCGCTTTCAGAAGCACGATTGGCTCAGTTGGGTAAATTTAAGAATCTCCTGGGCGAAAATCCCCCAACCCTTAATCCACCGTTGAATTCCAGTGAACCTGTGTTTGCAAATGGAGCTTTCAAAGCACCTGGACTTCGCAATGTGGAACTAACTGCTCCCTACTTCCACAATGGAGGTCAGGCGACTCTAGAGCAAGTGATTGATTTTTACAATCGTGGTGGTGATTATGGACTACTTCCACCGCTAAAGCTCTCACCAGTAGAAAAACAGGAATTGGTCGCCTTTTTAAAAGCGCTGACTGATGACCGAGTTCGGTTTGATAAAGCGCCCTTTGACCATCCACAATTGTTTATCCCTAATGGACATGTGGGTAACACTAATTACGTTGTCAATGACGGCACTGGTAAAGCTAAAGATGACACAGTGGAAATTCCTGCTGTTGGTAGGAGTGGTAATAGTGGTACACCAAATTTCCTCAGTTAATCTCATTTCACGACGAAATACCTGAATACAGATAGATATGTAGGGATGTACAAATGTACGTCCCTATTTTTGCGATTTGGTGCAATTGCCAAGTTCGTAGTGAGGGCTAAAGCCCTCAAACCAAGGACTTTAGTCCTTACTACAAACTTATTCACCAAAAACTTGGGTCTGAAGCCCCGTCCTTTGAGGACGGCTTTTTATCATCGGTGACAGGACTTTAAATGAGTAATGAGTAATGAGTAAAGAGTGGATGAGAAATGGGTATTTACTCCAATACCTCTGCCAATTTACGAGGGTTCAACGCCAGTGGAAACGGGATGAATACGTCCTAAAGAAGTAAGCTTGGCAAAAATCTGGGTTAATAAAATAGGCTCAGGGATTTCGGGAAGCATTTTTAACATTTCACGAACATATCGAAAACCACGATGGTAAGCCTTAAGGTCAATAATGCCAGAACCGGGATTGAGTTGCTGGAAATCAGCGAGAAGATGGTGGGATAAATTGACCATAAAAAATGCTAAATTAGAAGCATTAGTCACGGCAGTTTGGCTCAGGTTCATAAAATCTTCCAATCCCCAAAACTGCTTGGCATCCCTAAAATTAAACTCGATTTGGAAACGGAGTTTGTAATAGTCGATAATTTTTTCAAATGACAGAGTTAGGTCGCTAGAAAAAATAATTACATGGCTGCAAGCATTAGTTTTAAGATTGGTTTTGACCAAAATCACTACATTGAGAGCTTGGGCAAATTCTTTGTGAATAAGAGTGGCTTGATAAATATCAGTTTGAATATCATCCTCAATAGCACTTTTACATAAGTATTTGTCAGGTATATTACGATAGTCTAGCTTATCACCGTATTTACGACGAGAGCGCTTACTGGAGTCAGGATTTTCATAAGGGAAGTATAATGCTGAATCATGGCGCAATTTGGAAATTATCTGCAAGTTGACAAGACGTGCCATCTGCAAAGCATTGTTGTTACCAAAATGACCATCTACTACCAAGTAGGTGAGGGAAATAGAGTTAGCTAATAACTTGAATAGTGAACCAATCATTTTCTGAATTAGTATTAATTCAGATGTTAATATCACTTCCTTTTTATTTTTGTTTTTACTTCCTTTTGGTCGTCCACGCCCACGCTTTTCTTTTTTGTTTGGTTTTTCGATTGTCGAGGTACTTTTTGTTTGAGTATCTTTCTTTATTACCTGTTCTATCTGAATCGGAAACGAGTGCCTCTGTTCAACACTCACTAATGATAATACAAAGAAAGATAATCCTGATATCGGTTTATTGGCTAGGCTAGAAAAGAATCTATCTAATCCATAAGTCTTTTTACCCGATTTACTGACTACAACTTCATCTCCTGCAAGCAAATATACCTCATTCGCACGGAACAAATGCTTGCGGAAAAATAGCCAAAACAATGTAGCCCAAGGTATTACTGTATGAAAAAACCGCAACATCGTCCGATAACTACCACCAATGCCTGCCCAACGGGAAATTCCCAACATCGTGACTCGTCCGCTCATCGCTAACATAGCCAGGATTATCTGGTTCAATTGCCGCATCGTCGTAGCGTTTATCTGCGGTAGCAAGCATTGTAGCAGTGATAAGATATCGGACATGGGCTGATTGTAGTTTTTGAGTTGTCGTTGTGAGAGACAATAACTCTACTACATCGGCCCTCTCTCCTCATCCTCTTATTTTGGCTAAGGTATT